>NZ_FNFZ01000017.1:0-5013 GCF_900101015.1 Sarcina sp. DSM 11001
CATGAAGAAACAGCACCTGAGGGATATCCGAAGGCACCGGACAGCAAGGTTGTCCTGAAGAAGGACGGAAGTCTTGACGAGGAGAAATCCGATGTTACCGAAGCTGATGACGGAACCCTGCTGCTGACAGAACCTGAGGAGACCTACGAGAAGCAGATTCTCAGAGTTGATCCGGAGACTGGAGAAGCTCTGGATGGAGCTGTACTCCAGCTGATCGACGAGGACGGCACTACGATACTGCATGAATGGACATCTTCAAGTGAGACACCGGAGATCCTGAAGGGACTTAAGCCCGGAAGGACTTATACGATTCATGAGAAGACACCTCCTAAGGGATACCCGCAGTTACCTGACAGAAAACTGGTCCTGAAAGAAGGCGGAAGTCTTGATGAAGAGAAATCTGATGTGACCGAAGCCTCTGACGGAACCCTCCTTGTCACAGAACCTGAAAAGCCAGAACCTGAGAAGACCTTTAACAAGAAGATCTTCAGGGTTGACCCGGAGAACCGGAAACCTCTGCCGGGCGCTGTCCTGCAGCTGATCGACGAGGACGGAACGGTCCTGAAAGAATGGACATCTTCCGATAAGACACCGGAGACCCTGGAAGGCCTGAAGCCCGGAAGGACCTACACGATCCACGAGAAGACAGCCCCTGAAGGCTATCCTAAGACGCCTGACTGCAAGCTTGTCCTGAAGGAGGACGGCAGCCTCGACGTAGAGAAATCCGATCTCTTTGAAGACGAAGACGGAACACTTCTGCTTACCGAACCTGAAACCGCCCCGAAGAACGGCAGCTTCGAGCTGACCAAGACCATCAAGGGCGATGTCACCGAGGAGGAGGCTGAAGGCTCCCTGACCTTCATCATCAAAGCCGGGAACGGCAAGTATCTCAGCAAAGACGGCAAGCTCGTCGCCGAAGAGAAGAATGCAGTCCTGACCCTGAAAGACTTTAGTCACAATGAGGGTACAAACAAATATATCCTGAAGATCACGACGGGTGAAACCGGTAAATACACCGTGACCGAGACAACTAAGGATATTGACGGCAAGACTGTCACCGCGAAATACACGACAACAGTGAACGGAAATACATCGGAACAGAAGGCTGGTAAGAATGCCAGTGTCGAGATCAAAGCCGGCAAAGCCTGCAGTGTCGCTTATGAGAACACTTATAAGAACACTACTAAGGAAAAAACCTATAAGATCAGAGTTCTCAGAATAGATCCGAAGACCGGAAAACCTGTCAAGGGCGCGGTCCTCAAGCTGATCGATAAAGATACCGGAAAAGTGATCGATACATGGACATCTACCGACACTCCTCATACCGTGGAAGGACTTGAGCCAGGACACACTTATATCATTCATGAGGAGAGCACGCCTGACGGATATGAGCCGGCACCTGACTTTACTGTCACTCTGGATGAGAATGGTGCAATCGATAAGGCCAGATCCAATGTCGTGACCAATACGGAAGGAGTCATTCTCATTACCAAACCGAAGGATGGCGATGAGGAAGAGGAAGGCAGCAAACCTGAAGAGGAAGACGACAAACCGGTTGTTAAGCCTGATGATGATGGCAAGGCTGATGACAAGGACAAGGACAGCAGTTCGTCCAGTACAAGCAGCTCCAGTACAAGCAGCTCCAGCACGAGCAAGAGCCCTCGTACCGGCACCAGCTCGACCAGCACCAAGTCGTCGACCACCACCAAGGAGTACACCAGCAAAGGAGCCGAGACAGGAGACGACACCAACGCCGCAATCCCTGCAGCCACTGCTCTGGCGGCCCTGATGGCGATCCTGCTCCTTCGCCGGAAAAAGAAACAGCAGAACGCAGAGTAAACCTAAAACGTAAAGCCGGCTGAGAAATTCTGAGAAATTCATTTCATAAGCCGTGCAGATGAGTGAACAAAAGACCCGTTGGCAGGCAGAACCGGAAACGGTAGCCAGCCAACGGGTCTTTTATGATTTTTCAAAATGATAAATTGCAGCTGTGGGCGCAGTGAAGGTAAGTACCTACAGGGCAGCACTTATAAACTGCCATTACTGATCTATACACGCATAATTATACGCTTACGATCAGGCTTTTCGCGCTTTCACATTCCTCCTCATCTGCTCTGTTTTATTCTTCATCTCCAAATGCATCGACTGCAGCCTTGTTGTAGAGGTAGAGAGTTTTGCCGAGATTGCTTATTTTTGTATTCTTCGTGATAACGCAGGAGCGCGCGTATGTGAGTACAGACGCCTTTATCGAATATGTGTTGGTGCCGTCTGCGTCTGACACTGAATAAATGTGTTCATCCTGCAGATGGTTTGAATACACGCCGTAATCCAGCGCCAGGTAATATGCACCGTCCTTGCGCTTCTTCAGCTCAACCTCTTCATCATCAATATGGTAAGTAAAAGCGTACGGGTCGACATCGTTAAACCCCAAATACAGTCGAAGCGTGTTATTCGATTCCAGCATCGCTGAGATGCCGCGGATACTCACTCCTTCCGGAAGATCACCATCACGGACAGAGGCATATTCGTGCATGGTTTCCGCTGTCACTGTATTCACAGCGCTGCTGACCGACAGGCCGTCTGCGTTGTAGTCAAAATAAATCTGTGCCGCTGTGTGGTAGTCTTTGGCCGCCTCGCCGACCGCCTTGTCTTCTTCGTTCACATCTCCGGTCTCAAGCCATGTGAGATATTCCGCCAGCGAATATTGAACGCCGTTTTTCGTGTAGTCAGTATCTCCGCCATTGTTCTGAATGCTGAGCTCATTGCCCCACTGATCAAACAGTCTCGCTGTGATGGTGTCGGTGGCTTCCTTCACTGCCAACGGGATGCTGAACCTGAAGCCTTTGCCTTCGACATAATCAGCTTCTTCGACAGGCAGAGTAACGGCATCAGGTGTTTCGTCATTCACGTCATTCGTGATGGTCACATAAGCGCTTCCCTCGTCCACCACAGATTCCGGAATATCAAAATAATAATTCAATTTAATCTTGTCATTAAAAGATCCGGATACGCCCTTGATGACACAGGGGGCTGGTTTCTCCGTAAGAAGAGCCTCGCCATCATCATTCAGTACCACCCTGTACTCGCTGGTGTCGCTGGTGAAAGCTGACGCATTTCCATTCCCCTTCAGGCCTTGTGTAAAAACTCCCTTTTCTTCCATCATGGTCACACCGGCCCTGGCGCCATCCAGCAGCTCTGTAATATGGATCATCGCATTTGCAGCCAAATAGATGTTTTCGTTTTTTTCGGCAAAATATCCATTGTCATCGAACTGCCGCAAGTTGTCGATGACCTGCGCGTTGTTGTTGAAGGAGAAAGTGCTGTTATCCGCTACATAGACACCGCTGCCATTGCCCGTGGATATATTTTCGTTGATGGTACCGCCATTCATTGTGAAGGTAGCACCTTGTCCGACATACACACCGCCGCCCTGACAAGTGTTGCTGCCCTGACTCCAGTTTTCGGTAATGAAGCCGCCGTTCATTATGAAGGCAGCATCTTGTCCGACATACACACCGCCGCCCGGGCCCTTTTGTTCTGATTCTTCTGCTACGTAAGTAGAGTTATTGATAATGGAGCCGTCGTTCATTATGAAGGTAGCGCCTTGTCCGACATACACACCGCCGCCCTGACAATTGTCCATGGTCGAGTTCCCGTAGATGGAGCCGCCGTCCATAATGAAGGTACACCCTTGTCCGACATACACACCACCGCCCGAGCCGTAAGTTAAGCCGCCGGTAATTATACCGGATTTGTCGGGACTGGAGTCCTTGATAGTCAGACTGCCATTCCAGTCAATCTTAATCACGTTACCTCCACGATCAGGCATGCCGCGGTCGATTGTATGCCCGTTCAGGTCCACGACCACAGAGTTGTGCACTTCCAGAGTTTTTTCGTACTCGCCGTTGATGTTCTCCTCAAGAATAACATCGATTCCGTTTGTCATGGCTTTCTGAAGCTCGGACCAGGTGGTAATATGCGGATTGTCCACGATTGCCTCGCCTTCCGCATTCAGCCAGATTTCATAATCATCATCATCGTACTTGAAGTTGTCAGCATCACCATTGCCGGGCAGGCCGTTGGTGAGAATACCCTTACCGGCGTTTGTAGTGATGCCGATCAAGCTGTCACCGAGGCTGCCGTTGATCTGGATCTTTCTTACTGAATTCTTCAGGAATAGGTTGCCTGTTGCGAATCGGCCCCATCCTGTGCCTCTCTTGTTATCCGTTATCTTCACAGACCCGGAGATAGTGATGTCTTTATCGCTATACTCATCGACAGTCACGCCCCAGTTTAAGTTGTCGGTTATAGTTCCGCCATACATAGTAAAACTACCGCCCATCACACGAACACCGGAAGCAACCGCTCCCCTGATAGTGCCGCCATACATATTGAAAACAGCAGGTTTACTTAAAACAACAAGGCTTGCCTGGGAGCAGTTTTCCTGGGTGATGGTACCGCCTCCATCATCGTACAGGTTCAGGACAGTACCTTCGCCTTCGATGGAAATGACTTGATCGCGAGAGTGACCTTTTCCGCAGATTGTATGCCCGTTCAGGCACAGATTCAAGGTACCGCTGCTCAAGGTCCATTTTTCGGTCAAGGTCACATCCTCGGTCAGGTAGTAGCTTCCTCCCTCTGACGGCAGGCTGTCGACGGAATTCCAGGGCTCAAAATGGACATCATTGTGCTCATGAGCCTGACTGTCTGCCAACAGGTTGTTTGTCATCTGCCGGTCACTTGTGATGGAATTGTCGGTTTCATCCTCCACAGGCGCATAAATATCGGCTGCGCCGTCGTTCCTGGCAGGACTGTCCGCCGCTTCTTCATCCGGATATTCTTCCACGGTCAAGTCACCTTTTGAAGGTTCCTTTTCTCCGTTCTGGTTTTCCGCTGAAGAATCCTCCTCCCCGTTCTGGTCTCCTGTCTCTGGATTATGCTCCTCATCAAGTCCATCCTCCCCGGAAGTCTGCTCCTCATCAAGTCCATCCTCCCCGGGAATCAGCTCCTCTG
>NZ_FNFZ01000017.1:5253-105477 GCF_900101015.1 Sarcina sp. DSM 11001
CAAGGCCGTCCACCCCGGAAGTCTGCTCCTCTGCAAGGCCGTCCTCTCCGGAAGCCTGCTCTTCTGCAAGGCCGTCCTCCCCGGAAGTCTGCACCGGAACATCCTTCGGCTCTGCAGCTGTGGGTGTCATCGGCATAGAGCCCGTCAGGACCATTAGACACAGAAGCACTGCAAACGTATGGATCCATTTACTTGTTTTCCTTCTCATACCTGTCTCCTCCTGTTACCTGTTTTGTTAAACCCGGGAGATCCCCCAGGTTTTGAGATGGTCTGTAACATAGACTTTAGCATAAAGATTCTTTATCAAAAAGGCTATAAATGACTGAAAAAAGAGATAAAGTTTCTTTATTACAAAAAGTAATAAATGAGTAAAAAAAGAGATGAAGTTTCTTTATCACGAATGTGATAAATGAGTAAAAAAGAATGGTATGAAGGATCTTATCACAAAAGTATTTGACTTATTTGTTTGAACAATTTATGATAAATTTGTAAATAATAGACATTTTATACAATCACATAATACAATAGCTACCAGGAAACGAAGCATGCTTTTCAGAGTACCCATCTAAACATCAGGGTCTTAACTTGAACATAATCAACCGGAGGTATACAGGTGCCCGCAAAGAAATACAGTACGATTTATGAAGACTTGAAGAATAAAATTGAAAAGGGCGTCTATAAAATGCAGTCCTGTCTTCCGACAGAGTACGCGCTTGTAGAAATGTACGGATGCTCCAGAAATACCATCCGCAGGGCGGTTCAGGAACTGTCCGGGATCGGTTATGTTCAAAGTATTCACGGCAAGGGGGTTGTGGTCATTTATCAAAACACTGCCCGGTCGGATTTTTCTATCGGGGTGATCGAAAGCCTCAAAGAAGCTGCCGGCCGCAACGGTGTGGAATATCACACGAAGGTGCTTGTTTTTTCCGAATTCGTTGTTGATGAACATCTTCACCGGCGCCTGGGGTTTGCAGTTGGGGAAGAGGTCTTTTATCTTCAGCGAGTCAGGTACTTCGATAACATCCCTGTGATCCTCGATAACAACTGGTTTTTAAAATCAGTTGTCCCGGGACTCACAGAGGAGATCGCCGCGGATTCCGTTTACGCCTATATGGAAGATGAACTCGGTCAGACGATCGTCACAGCCAGACGCACCATTTCAATAGAAAAAGCGTCAGAGATCGATCATCAACATCTTGATCTGGGGGATTATGACTGTCTGGCTGTTGTCAGTTCCCAGACCTTTAATGCAGACGGCATCATGTTTGAGTATACAGAATCCCGGCATCGGCCGGATCGTTTTAAATTCTCGACCATAGCAGTCCGGCAGAAAAGCTGATGACCACAGCTGTCAGTGCAGACATCAGGGTGTTCTGTAAAGCCCCTGGCAGGAAACTTACAGGTTTATTCCACAAAATTAATGCATATCAGACCATACTACTTATCAGACATAATACTCATCAGATCATAATACATATAAGACCATAGCACATATCAGACCATAATATTCATCAGACCATAATACATATCAGACCGTTACTCCCGCAGGTTGGACGCAAGGCATGTCCGCCCGCGGGAGTTTTTGGATCCTTACGCATTGAATAGTGCCTGCTCCGGGACTATATGCTTCAGGATTGCAGTTCACTGATCAGGGTGGAAGAACCTGTTTTTGTTTGTAAGCGCAAAACCCTGCGTGTCTTTTTGTTCAAACAAATAGAAAATAGCTGTTGACAAATTTGTTTAAACAAGATATTCTGTGAGTACAGTAAATATGTTCAAACAACTGACCTGCATGCATCGGAAAAGGTGCGGGAACAAGAACACCGGCAACAACAAAGCAACAGCTCCATCAGCACCAATGACATCCAAAGTCAGAACATCCCGGGAAGCAATTGTCAAAAGCAACTGTCAAAAGTAACTGTCAAAAGTAACTGTCAAAAGCAATTGTCAAAAGCAACTGTCAATAGGAGTAACTATCAATAATGTAAAGGAAGGTAAAGGGGTTTAAGTACGGAGGTAGAAAATGGGAAAATATGCAGAAGATTGTAAAGAACTTCTGGAATATGTGGGCGGAAAGGAAAATGTAGCTGCTGTCGCCCACTGTATGACCAGAATGCGTTTTGTCCTGAATGATCCCGGCAAGGCGGACATCAAAAAGATTGAGGGCATGAAGGTCGTCAAGGGTACCTTCACACAGTCCGGCCAGTTCCAGGTCATCATTGGCAACACGGTATCCGATTTTTATAATGATTTCACAGAGGTCTCAGGGATCTCCGGTGTCTCCAAGGACGCCGTCAAGCAGGCATCAAAACAGAATCAGAATCCGCTGCAGCGTCTGGCGACGGTACTTGCGGAGATCTTTACACCACTCCTGCCCGCGATCATCACCGGAGGTCTGATCCTGGGCTTCAGAAACTGTATCGACAGTCTCTATGTTTTCCAGGGCGGCCACACCCTGGTCGAGCTCTCCCAGTTCTGGGCAGGCATTGACCATTTCCTCTGGCTGATCGGTGAAGCTGTCTTCCACGTCGGTATCCCGGTCGGTATCTGCTGGTCCATCACCAAAAAGATGGGCACCACGGAAATGCTGGGCCTGGTCCTTGGTATGACCCTGGTCTCCGGCCAGCTCCTGAACGCCTACGCAGTGGCGACAACAGCGGCTGCGGATATCCCCAAGTGGAACTTCGGTTTTGCCCAGGTCAATATGATCGGCTATCAGGCGCAGGTCATTCCCGCCATGCTGGCGGCCTTCACCCTGGTTTATCTGGAAAAGTTTTTCCGGAAAATCATTCCCCCTGTGGTATCGATGATCTTTGTGCCCTTCTTCAGCCTGACCCTCGCTGTCATGGCGGCGCACTTCATCCTCGGTCCCATCGGCTGGAAGATCGGTTCTGTTATTTCCTCTGTCGTGTACGCAGGCATCACCGGACCTCTGAAGGTCCTCTTCGCCGCGATCTTCGGCTTTGTGTATGCCCCTTTGGTCATCACTGGTCTCCACCACATGACCAATGCCATTGACCTGCAGCTGATCGCTGACTTCGGCGGCACAATGCTCTGGCCCATGATCGCCCTTTCCAATATCGCGCAGGGTTCCGCCGTTCTGGGTATGATCTTCCTGCAGAAAAAGAACGCGGAAGCACAGGAAGTCAACGTCCCTTCCTGCATCTCCTGCTACCTGGGCGTCACAGAGCCCGCTATCTTCGGTATCAACCTCAAGTACATGTTCCCCTTCGTCTGCGGTATGACAGGCTCCGCGATCGCGGGCATGTTCTCCGTCCTGACCGGCTGCATGGCCTCCAGTATCGGTGTCGGCGGCCTGCCCGGCATTCTCTCCATGAAACCGCAGTTCTGGGGCTTCTACGCGATCGCCATGCTGATCGCGGTCTGTGTTCCCTTTATCCTGACTACAGTCCTCGGCAAGGCGCGCGGCATTGACAAAGAGGTCGTTCTTTCGGATGATGATATTATTGCCGCTAAAGAGAGCGGCAGTGACTCCGCAGCGGAACTTGAGACAGTCAGCGGCCCCGTCGAGATGGGCGCTTTCCTTTCCGGAAAAACTGTTGACATCCATGATGTGCCGGATCAGGTCTTTGCTTCCGGCGCCCTCGGCGAAGGAATCGCCATTGATCCCGTGGACAATGTCCTTGTTTCTCCTGCAGACGCAGTCGTGACTACCACCATGCCCGGCTCCAACCATGCAGTCGGACTTCGCATCGCGAACGGCGCCGAGATCCTCCTCCACATCGGTCTGGATACAGTCGCCATGGACGGGGACGGCTTCACCTGCCATGTAAAAGAGGGCCAGATCGTCCGCAGAGGCGACAGGCTGATCAGCTTTGATGTGGACAAGATCAAAAAAGCCGGCCATCCTCTCGTCACCATGATGGTCGTGACCGATGACAACGGCAACGAAAAACTCTCCCTTGAAAACGGAAAAGAAGTCAAAGCCGGTGTAGACAGCATTGCAGTGATCGGGTAATTGACGGCAACTGTGATCGGGTAATTGACGGCAAGATCTGGTTCTTCCGTAAACGTCAGCAGCTTTTCTTTTGGGATCACTGATCCCGGGAAAGATAACTGCAAAATACTGCTGTTTGCGAAAGATTCCGGGATTTCCACAGAGATTTTGTCAAAGAACTATGCCAAAGTGATGTGTGGATCCCCGGCCGGCGCGTGGCGCTGACCCCGGATCCACATCACATACATCAGGAGGTGAAAATGAGCGATTTCAGAAACAGTACTGTTTATCAGATTTACATTAAATCCTTCTGTGATTCGAACGGAGACGGGATCGGCGATATCAACGGAATCCGCTCAAAGCTTGATTATCTGCAGGATCTGGGGGTCGATTATCTCTGGATCACACCCTTTTTCCTGTCGCCCATGAATGACAACGGCTATGACATAGCGGATTACCTGGCCATCAATCCGATGTTCGGAACGATGGAGGATGCGGAAGCCCTGATCCGGGAGGCGGGCGAGCACGGGATCCAGCTGATGTTCGATATGGTTTTCAATCATACCTCGACAAGCCATGAATGGTTTCAGAAGGCTCTCGCCGGCGATCCGGCCTATATGGATTACTATATTTTCAGGGATCCCGTGGACGGACATGCGCCCACAAACTGGGTCTCCAAATTCGGAGGCAATGCCTGGGAATATGTCCCCTCTCTCGGTAAATATTATCTCCACCTGTTTGATGTCTCCCAGGCCGATCTCAACTGGGAAAACCCGGCTGTCCGGGAGGAGCTCAAAAACGTGATCCGCTTCTGGAAGAAAAAGGGCGTGTCCGGATTCCGCTTTGACGTGGTCAATCTGATCTCCAAGCCGGATGTCTTTGAAGACGACTACGAGGGAGACGGCAGACGGTTTTATACGGACGGTCCCAGGATCCACCAGTACCTCAAGGAACTGGCGGGCGACACCGGGATTGCCGGCTGCATGACGGTCGGTGAGATGTCCTCTACATCCCTGGACAACTGTGTCCGCTATGCAAACCCTGAGGAAAAAGAACTCAAAATGGTCTTCAGCTTCCATCATCTGAAGGTCGATTACAAAAACGGCGAGAAATGGGCCCTGATGGAGCCTGATTTCAACGCCCTTCGGAACCTTTTTGTCAAATGGCAGGAGGGAATGCAGGAGGGCCATGCCTGGAACGCCGTCTTCTGGTGCAACCATGACCAGCCCCGCGCGGTCTCCCGGTTCGGGGATGACGGCAGGTACTGGAAAGAATCGGCCAAAATGCTGGCAGCCCTGATCCATCTGATGCGCGGGACACCCTATATTTATCAGGGCGAGGAAATCGGCATGACCAATGCCGGTTACACAGACATCTCCCAGTACCGGGACGTCGAGAGCACAAACTATTACCGCATCCTCATGGAGGAGGGCAAGAGCAGCGAGGAGGCCCTCCGGATCATCGGAGAGCGCAGCCGCGACAACGGCCGCACCCCCATGCAGTGGGACGGGACTGAGAACGCCGGCTTCGGCACCGGGACTCCCTGGCTCGGGATCCCCGCAAACCACACCACCATCAATGTCGAAACGGAGAAAAAAGATCCCGATTCCATTTACGCTTTCTATAAAAAGCTCGTCGCCCTCAGAAAGCAGTACGAGATCATCGCCGACGGCACCATCCGCTTTACAGATGCAGGCAACGACAATATCATCTCTTACGAGCGTGTCCTGAACGGACAGAAGCTCACCGTCCTGTGCAATCTGCGCGGTACAGAACAGGCTCCGGGCACTCCCTTTGAGGCTCCCGGAGGCAGGCTCCTGATCGGCAATTACGCAGACCGCGATGCTTCATCCGCCGTGGAAAAAATAACCGCCCTCCGGCCCTATGAGACCGTGGCGGTCCTGCAGGGGTGATCTGCAGCTATAATCAGTGAGCGGGGGATTTATTCTTCATCGCGCAATACTCGCGAGCGAGTCTTGAATTTTCATTAAACAGTCAAAACAGGCAGGCGCTGGACACGTCTGCCTGTTTGCGATTTATTGGCCTGATGTCACAAGTCACACCTGCACCAGCCTCGAGGTGTTTTCGCGCGCTCTTTGCGTGAAAACCCGAGTTAAACGGCATTAACACACTCGAAGAGTGTGCTGCGTGCAGCGAAAGCGCATTGGAATCGCCGAACGCAACGTTTCATGGTCCCACCCTGGTCAGGGTGTGACCAGAAACGCCTGATTTAGTGTACTTGGTATCAAACCGTTGTGGATTGTAAGAAAAAATGCTACTCTATTATAGGGGAAAAATACAGGGAAAACCCCGGCAGTTCAAGACTCGCCCGCGAGTCTTGTGCGTATCCCACGACTGAAGTCACGGGTATTGCGCGATGAAGAATAAAAAAATATAAAAAAATGAGACTGCCGCTTCCGGAGTCACCGGATTCGGTACAGGCGGACAAAAATCATAAGGCGGCCGGCAGCGGGTCCTTTCGCACCGGCAGGGAGTTGTTATTTCATGAAGGCAAAAACGTATCACGAGTGGTTTCTCTTTCATCAGAAGGAGCTTACGGCGGAGCTGTCCGCACAGAAACAGGAACCGGGGGCGGAGCTTACGACCGGGGTCGTGCGCTATTCGCATTTGAAGAATTATATACTCTCCGGAGAGGAAAAGCCGGATATTCTGGTTGCCTGCGATGACGACGGGGAGCTCTCGGAATATGCGCTGAGGATGATCCGTGATTTCTTTGCCCTGCACCCCAGGGTCAATATGGTGTATGGGGACGAGGACCAGATCTCCGGCGGCGCCCATGTCAGTCCCTGGTTTAAAGCGGACTGGTCCCCGGATACTTTTTTGTCGACCTTCTATTTCGGGAGCATTTTTGCGATCCGTTCCTCTGTCCTGGCTCTGCTCAACCCCGGCGAGAGGACTGCGCCGGAGTTCGAATCGGAATCTTCGATCCTGGAGGATGCAGTGGAGGAGCAGGAAGCGAGGCGGTCTGAGCCGGACACGGCTCTGCGCACATGGATCTATGGCAAGCTCTGCCTCAAGCTGGCCCAGGCTGACGGCGGTTTTTCCAGGCGCCGCGGCGAGGAGATGCCGATCGGACATATTCCGGAGATCCTGTTCCATGCGACGCACAAACCGGAGGCCTGGGACGCGAACCTGCTCAGGGAATCCCTGACCGGGCGGTTCAGTCAGGAGTCCGCGACGACCAGACTGATCAGCATCATCATCCCCAGCAAGGACAATCCGGAGATCCTCGAGCAGTGCGTCCGTTCTGTCATCGAGTACGCGCGCGTCCCCTATGAGATCATCATTGTGGACAACGGAAGCAATGCGGAGAACCGGGAGCGTATCCAGAGGTTTGTTGACGAGATCAATGAGGGGGATCTGACAGCGATCTATCTTTATAAGGAGATGCCGTTCAACATGGCCAGGCTCAACAATATCGGCGCGGCCTGCGCCAACGGCGAGATGCTCCTGTTCCTGCATGACGATGTCATGATCCGCAAGTCCGGATGGCTGTCCCACCTCTCCGAGAAAGCCAAGCTTCCCTATGTCGGAGCGGTCGGTATGAAGCTTTTGTATCCCAGCTCCAACATCATCCAGCATGCCGGAATCTTTTCCGTCGGGGGGGAACCGGTCTACAAGCTCCAGTACAGGAGCAACGAAGAGGTCTGGTATTACGGCTTTAACAAGGGCGTGCGCAATGTCCTTGCCATCTCGGGAGCCTGCGTGATGATCCGCAGGGAAGTGTTCCTCGAGGTCGGCGGATTCGATGAAGCAAATTTCCCCAACTGCTTTACCAACGTGGATTTCTGCTACCGCGTCTATGAAAAAGGCTATTACAATGTTGTCCGCAACAACATGTACCTGTATTACTATGACCCTGTCTCCAAGGAAAATCTGGAAACCCTGGAGGAGAGAGAAAAGCTCAGGCCGGTGGAACTGGAGAGCCTGAAAAAACTCCATCCTCTGCGGACCCAGACAGATCCGTTTTATCACCCTTATCTGACACAGGATGTGAAGGAAACGAAGTTCGTCCCTTCCCAGGAAACGGGTGAAGAGGAATGACCTGGTGAAGCGTTTTCCGGCACTGGCCGTGGAGGAAACGAAGTTTGTCCCTTCCCTGGAAACAGGCGGGGAAGAATAACCTGACGAGAATGACTTGATGAAGTGTTATCTGACGCAGGACGGAAAGGAAACGACAGTTATTCCTTTTCTGGAGCTGCGCGGCCTGAAATGACTTGACGAGGTGCAGCCGTGTCTCCGATTGGAATGATTCGAAATAAAATTACGTCAGCGGGAGCAAAGGGCGCGGAACAGATCCGTGCTGCTGCCGTACGCGCGACTGCCAGAAACGGAAAAGAGCCTTATGCCTATGAGGAGCCTTCGGAGGATGTCCTTTTGATGCAGGAAAATATCTCCGAGCGCCTGCGGGAGGGGGAGATCCCCTCCTCTGTTCTCGGGTCTTCTCTTTATTTGAAAAAAGACGCAAGACCGCCTCTCTTTTCTGTTTTTGTCGATGTGAAGGAACCGGACCTTCGACTGTTCAGAAGTACGCTGACTTCGGTGCTGGAGCAGACCTACGGTGAATATGAACTGTATATCATTGACAGGGGCATCTCCGACCAGGTGAGGGATGTGGTCGCCTGGTACCGGGAAAAAAGGATCCACTATCTGGATATTTCGGATGGATCCGGTTTTGCGGGCATATTTAACAGGGCGGCTTCCGAGGCGGCCGGGGATTATATCCTGCATCTGGAATGCGGCGATCTCCTGACGAAGGACGCTCTGTTTGAGACGGCCCTCGCGATCATGCAGACGGATGCGGAAATCCTCTACGCGGATGAAGACCGGCGCGACGCAAAGGGCAGACGGTTTTCAGATCCCTATTTTAAACCGGATTTCAGCCTGGACTATCTGTATGCGGCTGATTATATGTCCCGGATCATGGTCGTGCGCCGCTCCCTGTTTCTGGCGCTGCGCTTCCGCGAAGAATATGAGGATGCGCCGGAATATGATTTTGTCCTGCGCGCGCCCAAATCGGGTATCCACCATATTTCCCGGATCCTCTGTCATGTGTGGCAGAAGGGCGGACCCTTGCCGGAGTCATTGGACGCAAGAAAGAGGGCGCTGGAGGATTATTTCCGCCTGCGCGGTGTCAAGGCAAGTGTGCGGTCCACCAGAGGCAGGGATATCCTGGAGATTGAATATATTCCGGATATATTCACCTCCCGCAGGATGGTCGGCATTGTGGGCGGAAAGGTTCTCGACGAGAAACACAGGATCATAGGCGGCCTGCAGGATGAGCGGGGCAATGTCATGTTCGAAGGATGGGACGAAGCCGAAGAGGGCGCCCGTATGATGGCGCAGACCGCCCGGAACGCGTGGGCCGTGGATGTGCGCTGCATGAAGATCCGCCCGGAGCTGCAGGGACTGTACGAAGAGGTCTTTGGCTGTTCCTATGAAGGACATATCATGCACAGCTCGGAAAACCTCAATGCCCTGAGCCGGCAGTTCTGCGCCCGCGTGAGGGAGATGGGCTATTCCATCGTCTGGAGCCCTGTGCTCAAGCGGGTGGTCCGGTCCTGAAGGCTCCGATGAAGAACCTGGAAATAAGAATCTGAAAACGAAGAACTTGGGACTAAAAGAACCTGGGAATAAAGAACCTGGAAAAGAAGAGCCTGGAAATGAATGGCCTGAAAAAGAAGAACTGAAATAAAGCCCCGCAGAAGTGACGAAGGAAAACAATGTGTAAAAAAACTGTGACTGCAGTCCTTCCTGCAAGAAACTGCAGGCAGGACCTGAATAAATGCCTGAAGGCGCTGACAGCGGGAGAATATGTTCCTGAGATCATTGTGGTGGACGACGGCTCAAAGGACGGGACAGGGGAGATGGTCCGCAGAGACTGGCCCTCCGCTGTAGTTCTGACCCTGGGGGCGCACACGGGATACGCGCACGCCGCCAATTCCGGGCTGAGGCTTGTACGGACGGAATACGCCCTCTTGCTGCGGCCTGACCTGCAGCCCTCCCGCCGGTGTGTGAAACGCCTCCTGGATGCAGTGAGCGGTGAACCGGCCGGAGTGGATGGCCCCGGTATTTTCTGCGCGGTGCCTCAGGTGATCACAGATCCTGAAACTTATTGTAATCATCAAAAAACGATCCAAAAAGATATCCCCAAAACTATATCGAAAACTATATCGAAAACCAGCTCAAAAACTATCCCAAAAACCAGCCGTGAAACGATCCATGGAAATAATCGAAAAGGCACTGGCTGTAAAACTGCTGTCCGGAACAGACGGATCGGGAGTCCTCCTTTTATAAAACCGGCTTCCAGTCTGCCGTCAGCATGCGGCCGGCCGGCAGGCTGTCCCTCCCGTCCGGAGCCGACACTCGCTGTGCCGGACGGCTGTGCCCTGTATCGGATGGCGGTCCTGGAGCGGATCGGCTGGCTGGATGAGCGCCACTATGACGGTCTGGAAGCCTTTGACCTGAGTATGCGGGCGGCGCTGTACGGCTTTGACACTGTCCGGGTGCAGGGGGCTTATGTACGGCCTGCAGACGGAAGGGGACAGGATCAGGCGCGGGAAACTCTCCGCAGCAGGCTCGCCGCGGGCAACAGCCTGTTCACGTTTTATAAAAATATGCCCCGTCTGCAGCGGATCCTCGCCTTCCCTCTGGTAGCTTCCGTGCGGAGGACCCAGGAGGCTGCCTTATTGCACAGGAGCGGGAAAGACGGTTGGAAAGAAGGCCGGGGAAAAGGCGGGAACGAAGACTGGAAAGAAAACTGGAAAGAAGAGCACCGGATGGACATTGAGAGGGGCAGGATGCTCTGTACTCTGGAGAAGGAGCGCCGCGAAGCCTTTGAACAAGGCGCAGGCAGCTGGCCGGAAAACCTCTCCGAGGCTTCCTATCTCGCGATGGGAAAAGAGGCCGGGCGGATTTATCCGCTGTTTCTGGCGTATCGGGAACCGGCTTCTCCGGACAGGATCCCCCGGTATTTGCGGATCAGCCGGCTGCTTTTTCGCGATTATGTAAGGGATTATCTGTTATTTGATAATAAAGTCTGAAAATGGTCTGCACGTATGTTCTCAATTGATTAAGAGGACGGATGATGATATTATATGTGTATTCCCAGACTGAGGTACAACATATAGAGATATGGAGCAGCGCTGCTACAATTTTTGCTGTTTAAGTACAGCCTGTACATTGTAAGGCCGGCGCCGGGATAAATAAAATCACGTAAAAGCCCCGTATCCTGCGCCCTTGAAAGGGGCGCGTCAGTTTATGCATCAGTTTATAATGGAGGTCTGCAGATGCGCAACACAGTCCCTATCATGGATCTGAATAATCCCGATGAGCTGATCAGGGCAAACGGGGCCGCAGAGGCGGCTCACACGAACCGGCTCCGGGAGGAGGTAAGCGATTATACACAGATGATCGAGCAGCTCCGCGACCTGTATGACCGGAACAGTGAGCTGGTACAGAAGCTTCAGTTCATGAACAGGAGCCAGGCGGATGAGATGCGCCTCCTCCTGCAGGAAAACAACGACAGGATTTCGGAAAAGCTGGCTTCCCTGCAGGGACTGGATACGCAGGCCCTCCAGGACAGCGTGACCGCAGCCGTGAATTCCTCTGGGGATTCTGTCCGGGATGCGCTCGCCGAAGGCCTGCGCCAGACACAGGACCACGCTGCGCAGCTCAGTCAGCAGTCCGATGATTTTAACCATAAAGAGAACGTCAGGGTGTATAGGAACATTCAGGCATCGATGATCTCCGAGCTCGGGAAACAGACTGTTGAGCTCAAGGAACAGATCGATGCGCTGCAGACCCTTGTCAAGCCGGATCCCGCAGAGACACTGATGCGGAAGGTCACTTTTGGGCTCCTTGCCGCTGTGCTTGCGATCCAGCTTTTGGAGGGTGTCGGGCTTCTCAGCCTGTTCCTGAGCATGCGCTGAGGTTCTTTTTCATTTTTCTGTTTTCAGGCAGACTCAAAGTGATTTCAGTCCGCTTATAAATGCTGCTTAGTTTACAAGTGTTGCTTATAAGTGATTTCAGTCAGCTTATAAGTGGTTTCAGTCCGCTTTTTCAACTGTTTCAGCGCATTCTTGAAAAAGCAGTCCGGTTTTAAAAGCTGCGGGCAGAGCCCCGCTGAAATGAGAAAGGCATGGCAAGACAGTACTGGAGGCCCTCCAATCTGCTCTATCCGGTGCCGGCTGTTATGATCAGCTGCGCGGATGAAGAGGGGAGGAGCAACATCATGACAGCAGCCTGGGCCGGCACGATCTGCAGTGATCCGGTCATGGTTTCTGTCTCCATACGGCCCGAGAGATATTCCCACGGGATCATCTCCCGGACAAGGGAATTTGTCATCAATCTCACAACGGAGCAGCTCGCCTGCGCCGCGGATTTCTGCGGAGTCCGTTCCGGCAGGGATATTGATAAGTTTTCGCATCTGAAACTGACGAAAGTGCCGTCGCGCGCCGTGAGCGCGCCGTCCATCGGGGAGAGCCCGGTGTGTCTGGAGTGCGTTGTCACACAGATCGAAAATCTGGGGACCCATGATCTGTTTATCGCAAAGGTCGTGCAGGTCTCCGTGGATGAACAGTATCTCGATGAGAACGGCCGGCTGCGTCTCGATCAGGCAGGTCTGATCGCCTATGTGCACGGTGCCTACCTTTCCCTCGGGGATAAGCTCGGTACTTTCGGCTTCTCAGTTCGAAAACGCGCTCAGAGCAGGCTGGCGGAGATCAAGCAGACCGGAGAAAGACAAACCGCAGGAAAACAGACCTGGACAAAACGTATCGGGACAAAACGTATCGGGGCAAAGCGTGTCGGGGAAAAACAAACCGGGAATAAGCTTATCGGGGAAAAGCATCCCGGAGAGAAACAAACCCGGACAAAACGTACCGGAAAAAAATCATCTGCCGCGGGGCGGCAGACCACAAAAAAGAATACATCAGCGCACGGACGGAGCCGGAGGGCGCGCGGTGCGAAGATTGAAGGGGCTTAAATGGCACATTATATAGTTAAAGGGGGAAACTCCCTGAGCGGCGAAGTGGAGATCGCAGGAGCAAAGAATGCTGCGCTCGGTATACTGGCTGCTTCTGTCATGAGCAACGAAACGGTTACAATAGAAAACATTCCGGATGTGAGCGATATCCGCGCCATCCTCAGGGCGATCCAGACGATCGGCGCTCACGTGGAGCGGATCGACAGGCATACCTGCAGGATCAACGGATCCATGATCAGCAGAGACGCTGTCGTGGACAACGATTATGTCCGCAAGATCAGGGGGTCCTATTATCTGATCGGATCTCTTTTGGGCAAGCACAGGCGCGCTTCCGTGGCTCTGCCGGGAGGCTGCAATATCGGCCTGCGCCCGATCGACCAGCATATCAAGGGCTTCAGGGCCCTAGGGGCGGATGTCCGCCTGGCACCTCCCGGAATGGTGATCGCTGAGGCGGAGGTCCTGAGCGGAGCCCACATCTATATGGATGTCGTCTCCGTCGGTGCCACGATCAACATCATGATGGCTTCCGTCATGGCGGAGGGCACCACCATCATCGAGAATGCGGCCAAGGAGCCTCACGTTGTCGATACGGCGAACTTCCTCAACAGCATGGGCGCCAAGATCAAGGGAGCCGGAACGGATGTGATCCGCATCAAGGGCGTTCAGAATCTGCACGGAACCACTTATTCGATCATTCCCGACCAGATCGAAGCGGGCACCTTTATGTTTGCGGCAGCGGCGACCAAGGGGGATGTCGTGATCAAAAATGTCATTCCCAAGCATCTGGAGTCTCTCTCGGCCAAGCTCCTTGAGATCGGATGTCAGATCCACGAATCCGACGATGAGGTGCGCGTCGTCGCCACGAGACGGCTGGGGCCGACCAATGCCAAGACTCTCCCCTATCCGGGCTTTCCCACGGATATGCAGCCCCAGATCACTGTTCTTTTGGGCCTTTCCCGCGGGATCAGTATCGTCACGGAGAGCATTTTTGAGAACCGCTTTAAATATGTGGACGAGCTCACCAAGATGGGCGCTCACATCCAGGTGGAAAAAAACACTGCCATCATCGACGGCGTGGAAAAATATACCGGCGCGAACCTGAGCTCTCCCGACCTGCGCGCAGGCGCGGCCCTGGTGATCGCGGCGCTGTCCGCCGAGGGAATCTCGGAGATTTACGATATCAAGTATATTGAGCGCGGATACGAGGATTTCCCGGAAAAGCTCCGGAAGCTCGGCGCGGAGATAGAAGTAATCGATACGGAGCAGGAAAAGAGAAGGTTTCAGTTCAGAGTAGGATGACATTCAGCCCCGTGCTTTTGCAGGTACGGGGCTTTATGTTTATAAAAACAGCTCAGAGAGCTGGCTCCGCGGGAGCGTCTTGCAGAAAACAAGATTCTCCACGCGGGTCTTGAAAAAACAGTAAACGGTAAAGGAGTGTGAAATGGGAAACGGATTGATGAAAGCGGTAACAGAAAACGGCAGCTTCGTCGTGGTATGCCTGCTCGCGGTCGTAGGACTGATCCTGGTGGCGTATCTGTTTGAGAGGGCGGCCCGCGCCCGCAGCGGAGGCACCGAGAGGATCCTGGCAACGCGCAAGATCGTTATGATCGGTATGTTCTCTGCCCTGTCCGGCATCCTCTACTGCTTTGATTTTTCTCTCCCCGTGATCGCCCCTGAGTTTTACAAGCTGGACTTCTCTGAGCTCCCTGCCATGATCGCAGGTTTTGCCTTCGGACCTGTCGCGGGCGTACTGGTGGAATTCATCAAAGAACTGGTCAAGCTGGTGATTAAGGGCACCTCGACCGCCTTTGTCGGCGACCTGGCCAACTTCCTCATCGGCTGCATGCTGGTCCTGCCCGCCTCCATTATTTATCAGTTCAAAAAATCCAGAAAGACAGCGGTCATCGGCTGCGTGGCCGGAACCCTGGTCATGACCGTCTTTGGCACCTGGTTCAACGCGGTCTATCTGCTTCCGGCCTTCTCCAAGCTGTTCGGCCTGCCGCTCGACACGATCCTGGGCATGGGCAGTGCCATCAATCCTGCTGTCAAGGACCTGACGAGTTTTGTGGTCCTCATGGTAGCGCCCATCAATATCATCAAGGGCGTCGGCATTTCTGTCCTGACCATGCTGATCTATAAGAAAGTCAGCCCCATTATCAAATACGGACGCACCATGTCGGAAGGCGGCAGTGCCCGCGTCTGATCCGGGCTTGAGCAGAAGAAACGAAAGAACCATCGCGGGACGGCAGAGAAAACAGAAATAGGAACAAAGAAGGAAAAAGGAGGGAACGAACATGATCGCAATCGGATCCGACCACGGCGGCTTTGAATTGAAACAGAAAGTGATCGCTCACCTGAAGGAACAGGGAAAGGAAGTAAAGGATTTCGGGACCTACAGTCTGGATTCCTGTGACTATCCCGATTACGGCCGGGCTGTGGGAGAGGCAGTGGCCTCCGGCCAATGTGAGAAGGGGATCGTCATCTGCACGACCGGCATCGGCATTTCCATCACAGCCAACAAGGTCCCCGGCATTCGGTGCGCCCTCTGTCATAACACGACCACAGCCCGTCTGACCCGCGAACATAACGATGCCAACGTTCTTGCCATAGGCGCGGCCATGGTAGGTGAAATTGTCGCCATGGATATCGTGGACACTTTCTTTGCGACTGATTTTTCGTATGGAGAACGTCATCAGAGAAGGATCGACAAGATTGAGTGCTGAAGACCCGGGTCGGGATAAACAGTGATCACATGTCCCTGTGTGGCTGTACAGGCAGCTGCGCAGGGGCTTATTTATTCTTCATCGCGCAATACCCGTGACTTCAATAGTGGGATACGCGCGCAAAATAGGAAACTCGCTTTCAACTATAAAAATATAATTGTGGAGAAAAAGTATTGGAAAAAGTATTTGAGACCTATAGTCCAGAAGAGACCCTGGAGATTGGAAAACTCCTCGGGGAGAACGCCGCGCCGGGGGAGGTCTATGCCCTGATCGGCGACCTCGGCGCAGGAAAGACTGTCTTTACAAAGGGGTTCGCGCAGGGACTCGGTATCGAAGAGCCGGTGAACAGCCCTACCTTCACGATCCTGCAGATCTACGAGGAGGGACGGATCCCCCTCTACCATTTTGATGTATACAGGATCGAAGAGCCGGAAGAGATGGAGGAAGTCGGGTTCGATGAGTACATCGACGGGGACGGCGTCTGCCTGATCGAATGGGCGGGGCGGATCGGTGACCTGCTTCCGCCGGAGGTGATCGTGGTCCGCATAGAAAAGAATCTGGACAGAGGGCCTGACTACAGGAGGATCACGGTGAGGCGCTGAAGCCCGGGAGATACAAAAGACAGGGGACAGCTTCCCGGCAGTGAAGGCAGGGATCTGTCTCCTTTTTTATGTTACCCTTTTCAAAAAAATGCCTGCTTAAGAACGCAAAGCAGAATTCTTGTAAGGAAAACATATAAAACATATAAACTGTAAGGAAAACAGAAAAATTGTGGAAAATGTTAAAAATCTGCAGGAAATGACGGAAAAACCTGTGCAATAAGTACATTTTCTACAAAATTAATTGTTCCTTTATATCGGCCTTGATGTATAATAGTAGCAGAGCGTTTACAGTGGCAGGTAATTCATAAAAGCTTTGTATATGTTTTTGGAAGACTGTTGATGATTCCGGATTCTGCCAGAGCGATTTATGTGATTACTATTAGTAATGCCTGTGCGGCATTACGGTCGAAAGATCTGGATCGATCAGAGTACCGGAAACAAGTCAAAATAAAGTGAAAGGGGAAAACATCATGAAAAAAATCTGCCGAAGACTATTGAGCATTGTGCTTGTCCTGTGTATGTTGTCCTGCTTTGCTCCTTTGACAGCGGAAGCAAAGGATAAATATCATACCACGGTCCATACTCTCAAACAGAAAACGTGGGTAACGGTTAAGGGCGTACAGTTTCCCGACAACTACGAAGCAGAGTACCACGTTTATAAAATGTCTGTTCCCGCAGGCGGATATGTCAGGCTTTATATTAACGTTAATAAGGCCGTTAAAGCACACTTGAGGCCTGCCCTTTACAAGAAGGTTGTCCAAAATAAGATTTTCTTTAATACAGATAGGCTTATTGAGTTTAGCCAGGTAACCACTACTCATTATGTATCACTGGAAAAAGGAGATTATTATTTCTATGCTGCTGAAGGTACAAAAGTGAAGTGGGATTTCCAGAAGATGCCTCATCCGAATAATTACTGTAAGGCAAAAGCCGCTGTTCAGCCCTCCGGTAAAAACAAGGTCCTTTACTTTGACTATGGATATGAACATGCGCAGTGGTTTAAAGTGACGCTTAGTAAGGAGCAGAGGATATCCGCATTTATCAATGCTCTGGACAATGCTTACGAACCGGGAATGTTGATTCTTAACAACAAGCTCAGGATGGTAAAAACGTCAAGAATAGAAAATTATGGCGCCATTACTCTTCGAACAGGGCTTCTTCCCAAAGGAACCTATTATATCAGGGTCTCCCGCAGCGATAATTATTTCGAAGACGAGTCGGACACTCTTGACGATGGAAGGATTTATTCATTTACCTGGAAGAAATACTGATCAGGAATCTGACGGCTTTGGAGAAACAGCAGCTATGCACAGCAAAGCTGCTTTCAACCGCTGTGATCGAAAGAAATGAACTGCATATTTCGGGAAGTTATTAAGTGACACTGCCTGAGCGCTCGAAAGACAATACGGCCGGCTGCAAAAATGTGCAGCCGGCCGTTTTCTGTGTCCGGACGGCTCTTTGCAGGAGGGATCCGGACGGCTCTTTACAGGCAGATGATTGACATTGTAACAGGATGATGGTAGTTTGTATTGGCAGCTGTTCAGGTTAAACAGGAAGGAGACAGAGAGTTGTCCCTGTCTCCCGGGAGGATGCGTTGAAAATACTGGCCATAGAGGCATCGGGCCCCGTCGCAGGATGTGCAGTCCTGGAGGACGGTGTGCTGATCGCCGATTATAATGTACAATATAAAAAGAAGCATGCGCAGAGTCTGGTCCCCATGATGGACGAAGTGAAACGTATGCTGGAACTGGATCTGCAAAGTGTGGATGCCATTGCTGTCACAAAAGGACCGGGCTCTTTTACCGGTCTGCGGATCGGGGCGGCGACGGCAAAGGGAGCGGCCCTTGCCATGGACAGACCCATCATTCCGGTGCCCACGGTGGATTCCATCGCCTTTAATCTCTATGGGACAAAGGGACTGATCTGTCCCCTGATGGATGCCCGCAGGCAGCAGGTCTACACAGGGATCTATGAATGGGAAAATCTGAATATGAGGGCTTTTGAAAAAACGGAAATGCAGGAAGACCAGGCAGACAGATCGTCCGCGGAGAATCTGAAGCTGGCTGTCCTCCGTCCCCAGTGCGTTATCCCCGTATCCGAGGTCATTGAGGACCTGAACGCCCGGGGCAGAGAAGTGGTATTTCTGGGAGATGGTGTGCCTGTGAGCCGCGAAGCTCTCGCGGACAACATGAAGGTCCCGTATTCTTTTGCTCCTGCCCACCTCTCCCGCCAGAGGGCGGCGGCGGTCGCGGCCCTGGCATTTTCTTACTATGAAGACCAGGGGGCAGCCTGTATGGTTTCCGCGGATGACTTCCGGCCGGAGTATCTGCGCCTGGCCCAGGCGGAGCAGGAACACAGCGAGCGCAGGAATTTTTCCCTGCTGCTGTGAAAACGATAGTCAGAGAAAAATGGCGGGAGGAAAAAATGTCTGTCATTGTCCGCCGGATGCGGGAAGAGGATATCCCGCAGGCAGTCGAAATAGAAAAAGCCGCATTTACGAGACCCTGGTCAAAAAGTATCTTCAAGGCGACGCTCCTGCTGCCCTATGCCGCTTATTATGTCGCCGTGGAACAGGGAACTGTGGAACGGAAGACCGCGGAACAGAGGGCTATGGAAGAGGAGACCGAGGAACAGGGGGCTCTGAAAGAGGAGACCGCGGAGCAGAGGACGTTGGAACAGGGGGCTCTTGAACAGGGAGAAAACCAGGAACCCGATCAGGACAGGATCGTCGGGATCTGCGGCGTCAAGAAGATCTTTGAAGAAGGGGAGATCAGCAATGTCGCTGTACATCCGGACTGCCGCGGCAGAGGGATCAGCCGCCGGATGCTGGAAATGCTGATCCGGGAAGCCCGGGAGGACGGCGTGGAGAGCTTTACCCTGGAGGTTCGTGCGGGCAACCGCACTGCCATCCGGCTCTATGAGAGCTTTGGCTTTCGAACCGAAGGGGTCCGTCCCCGTTTTTATGATCATCCTGTAGAGGACGGGCTGATCATGTGGCTGAGGAAATAAAAACACAAACAGTTGTCAGAAAAACAGCCGGTGCAGCCGGACCCTGTCTGAGGTCCGCCGCGCCGGCTGTTTTTTTATTCTTCATCGTGTAATACCCGTGACTTTAGTTGTGGGATACGCGCGTAAAAAAGGAAAACCCGGTTCATCG
Organism: Sarcina sp. DSM 11001; assembly: GCF_900101015.1. Lineage (GTDB taxonomy): Bacteria > Bacillota > Clostridia > Lachnospirales > Lachnospiraceae > CAG-791. The sequence goes on from NZ_FNFZ01000017.1 coordinate 24,701, forward strand.
CGTAATACCCGTGATTTCAGTCGTGGGATGCACGAGCAAAAAAGGAAACCCGCACGCGGAGTGCAAGACTCGCGGGCGAGTCTTGAATTCTATGCCGCGATGCGGTTGACTTACCGGCTTTTGGGGAAAAATGCCGGAAATGATGCAGTATATATCTGGTTTCTTGGATATGTATAAATATTAGATAGATATGCATAAAATGAATTGAGTTAAGGTGACGATATCTTTAATAAATTTTCGTCAATGTTGAATAATTAAATACGGCTAACAGGACTTTATAGGTTATAATTGACATATATACATTTTTTTCACTATGTGAATAAATGACCTGGAAGACAGAGTAACGGTTCACAAAGCAGTCGGAAAGGAGATGGTAATCGATGGCTACTATGGCTTTTCGGGGAACACCAAAACAGGAGAGGGAACTTCGGAAATTCATCCAGGCACACAAGGATCAGCCGGGCGCGATGATGCCCGTCCTCCAGGAGGCGCAGGGAGTCTATGGCTATCTGCCCATTGAGGTGCAGCAGATCATATCCGAGGAGATGGGCGTCCCGCTCTCACAGGTGTTCGGTGTCGCGACATTCTATTCCCAGTTTTCTTTGACGCCCAAGGGGGAGCACACGGTCAGTGTGTGCCTTGGAACGGCATGTTATGTCAAGGGAGCGGACAAGATCCTCTCCGCGATCGAAGACCGCCTGGGGATCAAGGCAGGAGAATGCACGCCGGACGGCTTCTTCTCCATTGAAAGCTGCCGCTGTCTGGGGGCCTGCGGGCTCGCGCCCGTTATGACTGTGGACGGAGAGGTGTACGGCAAGTGCACTCCTGAGTCGGCGGTGGAAATCATTAATTCCTATTATAAGGAGGTGTAAGCCATGACGATGACATTGGACAGGCTCACTGAGATCAAACAGAAAAACGAAGAGCTGGTCTTGGTCCGCAAGCTGGTCGCCGCCAAAGCGGAAGAGATGGCAAAGCACACGGCTTACCGCAAACAGATCCTGGTATGCGGCGGCACGGGCTGCACCTCTTCAGGCAGTAAGAAGGTTATCGACGCGCTCGAGAGCGAAATAAAGGAGAAGAACCTGACCGACGTCCTCGTGGTGAGGACCGGCTGTTTCGGTCTCTGCGCGCTGGGCCCGATCGTGATCGTGTATCCTGAGGGAGCATTCTACTCCCAGGCTACGCCGGAAGGCGCCAAGAGGATCATTGACGAGCACATCATCAAGGGCATGATCTGCAAGGATCTGCTGTATCCGGAGACGGTGCACACAGACGGCGAGATCCTTCCTCTTTCCAAGACCAATTTCTATGCAAAACAGATGCGTATCGCGCTCAAAAACTGCGGCGTCATCGACCCGGAGAACATCGAGGAGTACATCGCTCTGAACGGGTATCTCGCGCTGCATAAAGTCCTGACATCAATGAATCAGGACCAGGTCATCGATACAGTTCTTGCCTCCGGCCTGCGCGGCCGCGGCGGCGCGGGGTTCCCGACCGGCCGCAAATGGGCCTTCTGTAAATCGACCAAGGGCGATATCAAGTATGTCTGCTGCAATGCTGACGAGGGCGACCCCGGCGCATTCATGGACCGGTCCATCCTCGAGGGCGACCCCCATGCCGTCATCGAGGCCATGGCCATCGCCGGCTTCGCGATCGGCGCCAGCCAGGGCTATGTGTATGTCCGCGCCGAGTATCCGATCGCCGTACAGCGTCTGGAGATCGCCATCAAACAGGCGAGAGAGTACGGGTTCCTGGGCGAGAACATCTTTGGAACCGGATTTAATTTTGACATCGAGATCCGTCTCGGCGCGGGCGCCTTCGTCTGCGGCGAGGAAACGGCGCTGATGACATCCATCGAGGGCAAGCGCGGTGAGCCCCGCCCGAGGCCTCCGTTCCCGGCTGTTGAAGGCCTCTTCAAAAAGCCGACCGTCCTCAACAACGTCGAGACCTATGCCAACATTGCCCAGATCATCCTCAAGGGAGCGGACTGGTATTCTTCGATCGGTACCGAGACCTCCAAGGGCACCAAGGTGTTCGCCCTCGGCGGCAAGATCACGAACGTCGGCCTGGTGGAAGTCCCCATGGGCACAACGCTCCGCGAGATCATCGAAGAGATCGGCGGAGGCATTCCCAATGGCAAGAGGTTCAAGGCGGCGCAGACCGGCGGTCCTTCCGGCGGCTGTATTCCGTCTGTCCATATTGACACTCCGATCGACTATGAGAGCCTCTCAAAGATCGGCTCCATGATGGGGTCCGGCGGTCTGATCATCATGGATGAGGACACCTGCATGGTGGATATCGCGAAGTTCTATCTGGAGTTCACCTGTGAGGAATCCTGCGGCAAGTGCGTGCCCTGCCGGATCGGGACACACCGCCTCCTGCAGATGCTCGACGACATCACCAAGGGCAAAGCGACTCTGGAGGAACTCGACAGGATCGAGGAACTGGCAGAACACATGAAGGTATCCTGCCTCTGCGCGCTCGGCCAGACGGCTTCGAACCCTGTTGTATCCACTCTCCGCTATTTCCGTGAGGAATATATCGACCACATCGTCAATAAGAGATGTACGGCCAAGAAGTGCAAAGACCTGCTGCATTACAGGATCGATCCGGACAAGTGCAAGGGCTGCACGCTCTGCGCCCGGAACTGCCCGGTCAACGCGATCAGCGGCAAGGTCAAGGAGCCTCACCATATTGATGTCAACACCTGCATCAAGTGCGGCCTCTGCATGCAGAACTGTAAGTTCGGCGCTGTCTTTATGGAATAAGGAGGGATCAGAACATGAAAAAAATGATCAATCTCAAAATCAACGATGTTCCGGTCACTGTTCCGGAAGGCACCAGCGTCCTGCAGGCCGCCAGGTATGCAAACGTCGATATCCCTTCCCTCTGTTATCTGAAGGATATCAACTGCATCGGCGCCTGCCGTGTCTGCGTCGTTGAGATCAAAGGCAGGAAAGGCCTGACGGCAGCCTGCACATACCCGGTGGAGGAAGGCCTGGAGGTCCTGACAAACACGGCGATGGTCCGCAATTCCAGAAGGACTACCCTCGAACTCCTCATTTCCGCACACCGGAGAAAATGCCTCTCCTGCGGACGCAGTGATTCCTGCGAGCTGCAGGCTCTGGGCTTTGAATACGGCGCTAACGAAGACCACTTCAAGGGAGAGGATCCCAATTATCCTATCGACGATTCAACGGACTGCGTCATCCGTGACAACAACAAGTGCATCCAGTGCCTGCGCTGCGTTGCTGCCTGCAACGCCATTCAGCAGATCGGCGCGATCGGCCAGATCCGCCGCGGCTTTGATGTCCGTGTAGGCTCCCCCTTCGATCAGGGCCTGGCTACCACCAAGTGCGTGGGCTGCGGCCAGTGTATCGTCGTATGTCCCGTCGGTGCGCTGTATACCAAAAACAACACACAGGATGTCTGGAAAGCCATCAACGATCCCAGCAAACAGGTCGTCTTCTTCACGGCGCCGTCCGTCGCGGCGACCCTGGGCGAGAGCTTCGGCAATCCTCCGGGAACACACGTGGAGAGCAAGATGGTCCAGGCCATCCGTATGCTGGGCGACGTGAAGGTCTTCAACATGAACGTCACAGCGGACCTCACCATCATGGAGGAGGCAAACGAGCTCATCGAGCGTCTCACCTCCAAAAGGATGGACAAGCCTCCGCTCCCCATGTTCACCTCCTGCTGCCCCGCCTGGATCAGGTTCATGGAGTACAATTATCCTGAACTACTGCCCAACATTTCCTCCTGCAAATCTCCGCAGGGTATGTTCGGAGCGATCCTCAAGAGTTATTACTGCCAGAAAAACCACATCGATCCCAAGGATCTCTACGTGGTCAGCGTGATCCCCTGCACGGCGAAAAAATTCGAGGCCGGGCGCCCCGAGCTCGCCGTCAATGATATTCCGGATGTGGATATGGCCCTCACGACCAGAGAGCTCGCCCTTATGATCAAGGAAGCGGGCATCGCCTTTAACCGTCTTCCCGGAGAGGAATTTGACGATCCCTTCGGAATCGCCACCGGCGCAGGCAAGATCTTTGGCGCTACCGGCGGTGTCATGGAGGCGGCGCTCCGCACCGCGGCCCATATGCTCGACGGAACCAACGAGAAGATCGACTTCATGGATGTCCGCGGCGTGCCCGGCATCAAGGAAGCTACCTACCGCATCGCCGGAAAGGAAGTTGACGTCTGTGTCGCCAGCGGCCTCGGCAACGCCCGCAAGGTCGTGGAGATGGTCAAGAGCGGAGAGAAGAACTATCTCTTCATCGAGATCATGTCCTGCCCCGGCGGCTGCGTAAACGGCGGCGGCGCGCCTATCCAGAGAGACAGTGTGCGCAACAGCATCGACCTCAGAGCTGTCCGCGCTTCCGTCCTGTACAACTCCGACAGAGAGAACGAGCTGCGCTGCTCGCACGACAGCCCCGTCTGCCAGATGCTCTACGACGAGTTCCTGCATGAGCCCGGCAAGGGCAAAGCCCACAGCCTGCTCCACACCACCTACACAGCCAGGTAAGAGGAGTACGCCCCGCAGGGGCAGAGCCAGCAGCCCTTCTGTGCTGCTGATATGCCAGGGCACTGCTTTGCCCTGGTGTAAGGAGTACCCCCACATGGGGCGGAGTCAGCAACCCTTTCTGTGCTGCTGGTATGCCAGGGCACGGACTGTTTTGCCCTGATGTGAGGAGTACGCCTCTCTGGGGGCAGCTCCCTGCAGATTGAAAACTAACTACAGAATAAAAAAAGAACATCATAAAAAAAGAACGTCTTCGGCCCCTCTCCGGAGACGTTCTTTTTTCGGCCTGCCATTGATTGACAATCCTGGAGTATGATGATAGTTTAGGATTGCCATAATTCCCTGATCCGTGAACCATATGGAACATGGAGTCTGAACGCGGAGTCTGAACATGGACCCAAACATGGACCCGGACATGGACCCGGACATGGAGTTCCTCACGGATTCAGGACAGTAGTGAACGGAGTATGCTATAATGATAGATGTATGCCTTCTCGGAACAGGGGGGATGATGCCGCTTCCTTACCGGTACCTGACCTCCCTGATGTTAAGATATAATGGAAAGGGGATCCTAGTCGACTGCGGCGAAGGGACGCAGGTCGCGCTTCGCAAAAAAGGATGGAGCCCCAAGCCCGTCGATGTGATCCTGTTTACCCATTATCATGCCGACCATATCTCCGGACTTCCCGGTATGCTGCTGACGATGGGAAACGCGGAGCGCACGGAGCCGGTGCTGATGGCCGGGCCGAAAGGCCTCTCGCGCATTGTCAACAGCCTTCGTGTGATCGCCCCGGAGCTGCCCTTCGAGATTCAGTTTCTGGAGCTGTCAGAGCGGGAGCAGACCTTTGATCTGCCGGGGGAAAAGGATTTCCATATTCACGCCTTCCGCGTCAGCCATAATGTCCCCTGCTACGGCTTTGCCTTTGAACTGGACCGGGCAGGGCGCTTTGATGCCGCCCGCGCACAGGCTCAGGGAATCCCCCTGAAGCTGTGGAGCCGCCTGCAGAAAGGGGAGACCATAGAGACAGAAGAGGGCACCTATACACCGGATATGGTCCTGGGACCGCCCCGGAAAGGATTAAAACTCGTCTACTCCACGGACACCCGTCCCTGTGAGAGCATTGTCAAATATGCTTCCGGCGCGGACCTTCTGATCTGCGAGGGCATGTACGGAGAGCCGGATAAGGCGGAAAAAGCCCGCGAACATAAACATATGACCTTTACGGAAGCGGCCCGGATCGCCCGGAAGGCGGCTCCGAAGCAGATGTGGCTCACCCACTATAGCCCTTCGCTCATCCGACCTGAAGAATACATGGATCCAGTGAGGAGTATTTTTCCTGAGAGCATAGCCGCCAGAGACGGAAGGACGACGACCCTGGCCTTCGAGGAAAAATGATATTTCCCGCACAAAAAACCAGATTGCACAAAATACGATAATTCACAAAAAAGATAATACAGAAGAAGCTTTTAATACCATAAAATGATGAAGAAAAAAGACATTACAATTCTGGCTATAGAATCCAGCTGCGATGAGACTGCAGCCTCCGTCGTCGTGAACGGCAGGCAGGTCCTCTCCAATGTGATCTCCTCGCAGATCGATATCCATACCCTCTACGGAGGCGTCGTACCGGAGATCGCTTCGCGCAAGCATACTGAGCGCATCACGCAGGTTATCCGGCAGGGACTGGAGGAAGCGGGAAAGACGCTCCAGGACCTGGATGCCATCGCGGTCACCTACGGTCCGGGCCTGGTCGGCCCTCTCCTCATCGGCGTCTCCGCCGCCAAAGGACTGGCATTCGCGACCGGAACCCCGCTGATCGGAGTGCACCACATCGAGGGCCACATCTGCGCCAATTATATAGCGGATCCCGAACTGGAACCGCCCTTCGCCTGCCTGGTCGTTTCCGGCGGCCACACCCATCTGGTCCTGGTCCGTGATTACGGCGTGTATGAGATCCTGGGACGGACCCAGGATGACGCGGCGGGTGAAGCCTTTGACAAGGTTGCCCGCGAGATAGGCCTCGGATATCCCGGCGGACCCAAGATCGACAAGGCGTCGAGAGAAGGAGATCCTCACGCGATCACCTTCCCCCGCGGAAAGGTCACCGGATCCCGCTATGATTTCAGTTTCAGCGGCATGAAATCCGCGGTCCTCAATTATCTCAATACAAGCCGCATGAAGGGGATCCAGGTCAATGTCCCCGATGTTGCCGCCTCTTTCCAGCAGGCAGTCGTTGACGTTCTGGTCTCCCGCGCGGCAGACGCGGTCGAACAGTACGGCCTGCGCAAGCTTGCCCTGGCCGGCGGCGTCGCGGCCAATACAGCCTTGCGCGCCGGCATGAGACAGATGTGCGAAGAGAAGGGGGCAGCCTTTTTCTGCCCGCCCCCGATCCTGTGCACGGACAATGCCGCTATGATCGGAAGCGCGGCATACTTTGAGTATCTGAAGGGAAATATTTCCGGGCTTGACCTCAATGCTGTTCCCGGCCTGAGACTGGGGCAGAGGTAAGATAAGCTGAAGATAAGGTGAAAATAAGGAAAGCATCGGAAACCGAACGGTCATAACAGAAAGAAAACAGGCAGGAGGTCAGCGGTTTGAATTCAGAGATCAGATGTACCGCAGTCATGCTCGCGGCAGGCGTGGGACTGCGTATGGGAGGAGATGTCAGGAAACAGTTCATCATGCTGGGCGGAATGCCCATGTTCCTGCATTCGATCAGGACCATGCAGGAGAGCCCATTGATCAGCGACATTATTGTCATGGCGCACGGGGACGATGTGGAGACTGTCCGCAGCTATCTGAAGGAATACGGGTTTACAGAGAAGCTGCGCAAGATCGCCGTCGGAGGAAAGGAGAGAGTCCACTCTGTGGCGAACGGGCTGGAGACCATCGACTGGCCCTGCGACTATGTCTTTATCCATGACTGCGCCAGGCCTTTTCTGGATCAGGAGACCATCTACAGACTCTATGAGACGGTCCGGAAGACAGACGCCTGCGTCGCGGGCGTGCCGACCAAGGACACGGTCAAGATCGTGGACAGGGACTGCTGCGTCTCAAACACCCCCAGCAGGGACAGCGTCTGGATCGTGCAGACCCCGCAGGTGTTTTCTTATGAACTGATCCGGGATGCCCACCGCAAGGCACTGAGCAACGAGAGTTACCTGAAATCCAGGGGCATTATCCTGACCGATGACGCCATGGTGGCGGAGTACGCCGCGGACTGCCGCGCCCGGATGGTCATGTCGTCCTACCGCAATATCAAGATCACGACTCCTGAGGATCTCATCATCGGGGAAGCCTTCCTCAGAGAAAAAGAGGGCTGCCTTTGACGCGGCTCATGATTTTTACAGCAGATTTTTATGAAACTGTAGTTTTCATGAATTCAAGACTTGCGCGGAATTTTGCATTCCGCGTGCGGGTTTTCCCTTCGCGTGAGTATCCCATGACTGAAATCACGGGTATTGCGTGATGAAGAATAAAAACACATGAAATAAAGATACGTGGGCTGCCTGTCTTTTTTACAGGTTTTTTACAGATGAGTCTGCCCGCGTCTGTCCGTTTCAGAGAGGTGCCTATGTCTTTTGCACATCTTCACGTCCACACGGAGTATTCCCTTCTGGACGGTTCCAATAAAATCACGGAGTACGTCAGACGGGTGAAGGAGCTCGGAATGACGGCGGCTGCAATAACCGATCACGGCGTCATGTACGGCGTGATCGATTTTTATAAGGCGGCAAAAAAAGAGGGCATCAATCCGGTCATCGGATGCGAGGTCTATGTCGCCCCCGGCTCGCGCCATGACCGGGAGGCGAGCCATGGGGACGACCGGTATTATCATCTGATCCTGCTGGCGGAAAACAATACCGGCTACGCCAACCTGATGAAGATCGTCAGCCGGTCTTTCACAGAGGGCTTCTATTACAAGCCCCGTGTGGACCTGGACCTGCTGCGTGAGTTCCACGAGGGCATCATCGCCTCCTCCGCCTGTCTGGCGGGCGAGGTCGCGCGTGAGATCCTGCGGCAGAATCCGGAGGGGGCCCGCGAAGCGGCAAAGCGCTATCTGGAGATCTTTGGCGAAGGCAATTTTTTCCTGGAGCTGCAGGACCACGGCTATCCGGACCAGCAGACCGTCAATGCGGAACTGCTGCGCATGAGCAGGGAGCTGGGTATTCCCCTGATCGCCACTAATGACTGCCACTATACCTTTGCGGAGGACGCGGAAGCCCATGACATCCTCCTGTGTGTGCAGACGGGCAAAAAGCTTGCCGACGAGAACCGCATGCGGTACCCTGGCGGCCAGTTTTATGTCAAGAGCGAGGAGGAGATGCGCAGTCTCTTTTCCTATGCACCGGAAGCCCTGGAAAACACACAGCGCATCGCGGACCGCTGTCACGTGGAGATCGAGTTCGGAGTGACGAAGCTCCCGCATTTTGATGTGCCGGAAGGATATGACTCCTGGACCTATCTGAACAAGCTCTGCCGGGAAGGGATGGAAAAGCGCTATCCCGGTGTTTTTGACGAAGAGAAAAGAGAAGAAAACAGACACGAAAAAGAAAAAATAAATCCGGAAGAAGAAAAGACAAAAAAAGAAAACCTGGAAGATGGAGAAACGGGCAAGGATATAGAAAGCGTTCAGAAAATGCCCTCTGGTGCAGAAAATGATTCTGCCGCCCTCCGAGCCCGCCTGGAGTATGAGCTGAACACCATCCGCCAGATGGGCTACGTGGACTATTTTTTGATTGTCTGGGATTATATCAATTTTTCCCGTGAAAACGGGATCATGGTCGGTCCGGGCAGAGGGAGCGCGGCGGGCTCTATCGTGGCCTATTCTCTGGGGATCACCGACATCGATCCCATCCGCTACAACCTCCTGTTCGAGCGTTTTCTGAATCCCGAGCGCGTGTCCATGCCCGATATCGACGTGGACTTCGGCTTCGAGCGCCGCGGCGAGGTCATCGACTATGTCACCCGCAAATACGGCAAAGACCGCGTGATGCAGATCATCACCTTCGGAACCATGGCCGCCCGGGGTGTCATCCGGGACGTGGGCCGCGTTATGGACCTGCCCTACGGCTTTGTGGATTCTATAGCCAAGATGGTCCCTCAGGAGCTGAACATCACCCTGGAAAAGGCCCTGAAACAGAGCCCCGACCTGCGCGGTTCCTATGAAAAAGACGAGCGGGTCAAGAAGCTAATCGATATGAGCCTGCGCCTCGAGGGTCTTCCCAGACACGCCTCCGTCCACGCGGCGGGCGTCGTGATCTGCTCGGAGCCCGCGGAGGACCTGGTGCCCCTGGCCCGGGCCCAGGACGGGTCGACGACCACCCAGTTTCCCATGACGACCATCGAGGAGCTGGGCCTGCTCAAGATGGATTTCCTGGGGCTCAGGACCCTGACGGTCATTCAGAACGCCGTCGAAATGGCAAACCGGTCCATCGAGCAGGCCGGAGGGGCCTATCCTGCCTTCGAGCCCGCCCTCGGTCCCGGTCGTCCCCCCGTCAATCCCGTAGGCCCGGTGGTCTCCATGGACCTTCTCGACTACTCCGACCCTGCTGTCTACAGATACATCTCCACCGGCAGGACGGACGGCATCTTCCAGCTTGAATCCGGCGGTATGCAGAACTTCATGAAGGAACTGCGGCCGGGAAATTTTGAGGACGTCATCGCCGGGATCTCCCTCTACAGGCCGGGTCCCATGGACTTCATCCCCCAGTATATTGCCGGCAAGAACAACCGGAACTCGGTCCACTATGCCTGTCCGGAGCTGGAACCCATCCTGGAGCCGACCTACGGCTGTATCGTGTACCAGGAGCAGGTCATGCAGATCGTCCGGGACCTGGGCGGCTACACCCTGGGCCGGAGCGACCTGGTCCGCCGGGCCATGAGTAAAAAGAAACAGTCCGTCATGGAACAGGAGCGCAGGAACTTCGTCTACGGCAACCCCGAGGAGCACGTTCCCGGCTGCACGGCCCGCGGGATCGATGAAAAAGTCGCCTCCGGCATCTACGACACCATGATGGATTTTGCCAAATACGCCTTCAACAAGTCCCACGCCGCCTGCTACGCCGTCGTCGCCTACCAGACCGCCTGGCTCAAATATTATTATCCCATGGAATTTATGGCGGCTCTCATGACCTCTGTGATCGACCACCCCTCCAAGGTGGCCTCCTATATTCTTGCCTGCCGGTCCATGAAGATCCGGATCCTTCCGCCCGACATCAACGAGGGCGAGGCGGGCTTCTCCGTCTCTCCGGCCGGCATCCACTATGCCCTGACTGCCATCAAGGGCGTCGGCCGACCTGTCATTGAAGCCGTCCTGAAGGAGCGCCGCCTGCGCGGCCCCTTCCGCGACCTCAGGGACTTTCTCACCCGGATGGCCGGCCAGGAAAAGGATGTCAACCGCCGGACCGTGGAGAGCTTTATCAAGGCGGGCGCCCTGGACTGCCTGGGCGCCACCAGAAAGCAGATGATGAGCATCTACATGCGCATTCTGGACGACCTGCAGGCCTCCCGCAAACATGACATGGCAGGTCAGATGAGCCTTTTTGACATCGCCGACGAGGAGGACAAAAAGGACTTTGAGATCCGCATGCCCGATGTGGGCGAGTTCCCCGACGAGCTCAAATATTCTTTTGAAAAAGAGGTCCTGGGCATCTATGTCAGCGGCCACCCTCTCGAGTCCTTTGAGGGGCTGTGGAAAAGCCGGGTCACAGCCACCGCGGCGGATTTTGTCCTCGACGAAGAGACCGGCGAGACGAAGCTCACCGACCGGCAGAACGCCGTGATCGGAGGCATCCTCACGGAAAAGAAGATCAGGTATACCAAAAATGACCAGGTCATGGCCATTCTGACCCTCGAGGATCTGACAGGAACCGTGGAGGTCGTCGTCTTCCCCCGCGCCTACGAAGAGAGCGCCTCCGACCTGGACGAGGACCGGAAGATCTTTATCCGGGGGCGGGTCTCTCTCGAGGACGAAAAGGACGGGAAGCTGATCGCCGAAAAGGTCGTCGCCTTTGAAAACGTTCCCCGCAGACTCTGGCTGAGATTCCCCTCCTTTACAGACTGGAAGCAGCAGGAAAAAGATGTCCTCCGCATCGTCGCCGGCCATGGAGGCCGCGACCAGGTCGTCATCTACATTGAGGACCGCAAGGCAAGGAAAACCCTGCCGCCCGGCCAGGGCATCCGGGCTGACGAGACCACCGTCGGCCTCCTCCGCCGGACCTGCGGTGAACAGAATGTGGTGCTGCAGTAAGCGCGTGAAAACACCCCGAGGCTGGCGCAAGCGTTACATGTCCACGCCCTTCGAGGGGGCGTGGACAGTAACGTCACCCCGCACCGGGAGCGTGGATTATAATCTTTCTATTGCAATCATTTTGCTGATGTTCTAAAATCGAAATAGTACTGTTTGTATTTTAATACACACTATTTTTGATTCAAAAAAACGGCATGTGATCTCATTGACTCAGGATCTGCAGATGACTGATCCGGACATATTGCCTGCCTGGTCTTCCGATTACTGCGCAATCTGCCCGGTTAATATATCCACAGTTCCTTAGTTGAAGACTGATTTGAGAGTAGTCCCCATGTTTCAGCCAGGAGGGTATTTATGGAAGAAAAAAAAGAATTCAATGCAATCGGCGTGCTGACAAGCGGCGGCGACGCTCCGGGAATGAATGCAGCAATCCGTGCGGTTGTACGTGAAGCGCTGGCGAACAAGGTCAAGGTCAAGGGTATTATGAGGGGCTACAAGGGCCTGCTCAACGAAGAGATTTTTGAAATGAAATCCGTGGATGTGGCGAACATCATCCAGCGCGGAGGGACGATCCTGGGTACAGCCAGATGCCTTGAGTTCAAGGAGCTCGAGGTGCAGAAGCATGCCGCAGAGATCTGCCGCAAGCACGGAATCGACGGGATCGTCGTGATAGGCGGTGACGGGTCCTACCGCGGCGCGCAGGCTCTGGCCCGTCAGGGGATCAACACGATCGGCATCCCCGGTACGATCGACCTGGACATCACATGTACCGAATACACTATCGGATTCGACACGGCCGTCAACACAGCCATGGACGCGATCGACAAGGTCAAGGACACTTCCTCCTCCCATGAGCGCTGCTCCATCATCGAGGTCATGGGCCGTCACGCGGGCTATATCGCGCTCTGGTGCGGCATTGCCAACGGCGCGGAGGATATTCTGATCCCTGAGAAATATGACTATAATGAGCAGAAGATCGTCGACCATATCATCATGAACCGCCGGACAGGCAAAAAGCACCACCTGATCATCAATGCAGAGGGCATCGGCCACTCCACATCGATGGCGAAGCGCATCGAAGCCGCGACCGGTATTGAGACCCGCGCGACGATCCTGGGCTACATGCAGCGCGGCGGCGCCCCGACCTGCAAAGACCGGTATTACGCCTCCATCATGGGAGCCTATGCGACAGACATTCTCCTTCAGGGCAAGACCAACCGCGTCGTCTGCTACCGCGACGGCAAGTTTGTGGATCTGGACATCGAAGAAGCCCTGGCGATGACGAAGGAGTTCCCGGAGTACGAGTACAAGATCAGTTTGAATCTGTAAAATGCCATTCAATGACTGTTGCGCAGGAATATGCTTTTGCGCCGGAATACAGCCGGAATACATGGGAGAAATAATATTGAGAAATACTGTTTTCCATGGGCTTTACAGGAATCGATGAAGAAAAGAGCAGGGACGGGCGGAGGAGCCCGTCCCTGTTTTTTCGCGGGATCTGTGTTATGGCGACAGTATCATATGGTGACGGAGAAAGCCTGTCCCTGTTTTTGCACGGGATCTGCAGAAGCTGTAGAAGTAAGCTGTTGAAATAAGCTGTAGAAGCTATAAAGGAAAGGACGGTTGAGTCTTTATATGCCTGATAAAATTACATCTGTGTCAAACCCGCGGATCCGCCGGCTGGTCGAACTGCGGAAAAAGGCGAAATTGAGAAGGGAGACCGGGCTGTTCGTGATCGAAGGCGGCAGGCTGTGCTCGGACACGCCGGAAGAGTTTATTTCTGAGGTCTATGTGACTGAGGAATGGATGAAGAACGCCCCGGAGAAAGAGACGGCAGGCTTCCGGAACCGTCCGTATACAGTCGTGACGGAGGAAGTCATGGCAAAAGCCGCGGACACAGCGACACCGCAGGGGATCCTGTGTGCCGCCAGGATGCCTTCCTACAGTTTTGAAGAAATGATCAAGAAAAAGAACCCGCTGCTCCTGGTCCTGGAGGATCTTCAGGATCCCGGAAATCTGGGAACGATCTTCAGGACTGCCGAGGCCGCCGGGGCTGCGGGGATCCTGATGAGCCGCGCGACCGTGGACCTGTTCAATCCCAAAGTCGTGCGTGCGACAATGAGCGCTGTCTTCCGGATGCCCTTTGTGGTCAGGGATGACCTGTGCGCAGACCTGGCTGTCCTCCGCCGGGCGGGGATCCGGAGCTATGCGGCGCATCTGGGCGGGAAACGCGCCTATGACGAGGTTCCCTTGACCAGCGGTTGCGCTCTCCTGATCGGGAATGAGGGGAACGGCTTGTCGGAGAAACTCACGGAGGCGGCGGATGAAAAGATCATCATTCCCATGAAGGGCGGTGCGGAATCCCTCAATGCCGCCATGGCGGCAGGGATCCTTCTCTTTGAAGCCGCCAGACAGCGTCGGCATGCATAATCCCGGCTGTGTTTTTCGGATTTTCAGATTTTCAGAAGATCCTGCGGATGCAGGCGATGGGGCTGAACTCTGCATTAGAAATGATGGTGCCATCGTCAGGATTTGCCGCATGTACGACCTTGCCATTGCCAATATAGATACCCACATGCCCCTTGTAGAACACCAGGTCGCCGGGGAGCGCCTCATCGATGGAGTCCACGGCATAGCCCTCCTCCCGCTGGGACAGGTCATAGTGGTACAGGTCCACTCCGAACTGCTGATAGATGGCCCGTGTGAAACCGGAGCAGTCCGCGCCCTTGGACAGACTTTCGCTGCCCCAGATATAAGGCAGGCCGACGTACTGTACGGCGAGATCCGCCACCGCCTGGCCGGTATTCCAGGTCTGGGTATCGGAGCCGTCCGCACTCTGTCCGGCCTCTCCGCTGTCAGACCCTGGAGTCCAGTTGACCCAGTTGCCGTACTGGTCATAGTAGCCGCCCGCATAGCTGGTGACATCATAAGCGATCCAGTTGCCGTAATCGTCATAATAGCCCGGTGTGGAACTGCCGTAAGAAGCGCTGTCGTCCGTGTTTCCTTCTGAGCCGTAATCAGAGGAAGAATAATCAGAGGAGCCATAATCAGAATTGGAATAATCGGAATTGGAATAATCGGAGGAAGAATAATCGGAGGAGCCGTAATCAGAGGAAGTATAATCTGAGGAGGAATAATCAACGGCTGTATAGTCAGAAGAGACATACTCACCGCTGACATATCCGGTATAGCCGTCATAATTTACCAGGAGCCAGCCGGAACCATCGTCGGAGACGACGCAGACATTGTAGCCGCAGGGGATGCTTGTTAAGATATCGCCGTAAGGGGCGGTTCTCAGGTTGAGGCCGTCACTGCATATGACCGTGAGTGTTTCACCCGGCTGGGCGGCGAAGGCGGGTATTGATGAAAGAAATACCATAGCAGCTGTCAGACAGGCGGTGACAATGATCCGTAACGTGTTCTTTTCCGTAAAAATGGTTCCCATAAAAAACTCCTTTTTTTTCGACAACAGATCACAGATCCCGTCCGATATTCATCTTGGACAGCAGATCATATGTCTGTTCCGATATTATAATAGATTTTGCTTTAAAAGACTGTTTTTGTCAAACAGAAGTTCCATTTTTCTGACATTTATTCAGCTTTATCCAGCTCTGAGAAGGTCTGAAACTGCCTGACCGATAGATGTAAAGAAGAGCAGGCAAATATACGGATGGGAAAATCGGGCAGGGTCATCGCAGGAGAGCCTGGGATCAGGCTGTCAGAGGAGGCTTTGTGAAGCAGTAAATCACGCTGAACATAAAATTGCATAAAAATCATATTAACGAATTCTTAACGATTTTCGTGACGCTTGACTGCCTGTTTTGGGGGTGCTACTATCTAAAGAACCGTAAACCTTAGAAACTGTAAACTGCAGAGAAATGTGAGGTGATGGTATTGAATGCTGTATACACATGGCTGCTGCTGACAGCAGTACTTCTCGGGATCGAAGCTCTCACTGCAGGGCTCACGACGATCTGGTTTGCAGGCGGGGCGGCCGCGGCGCTGATCTGCACGTTTCTGGGCGGTCCGGTATGGCTGCAGACAGGTGTTTTTGCCGCCGTTTCTCTGGTCCTGTTGCTGCTGACGAGGCCGCTTGCCCTCAAATATATGAAAAAGGGAAGCGGACAGACAAGCCTGGACCGTATGATCGGTCAGGAAGTCCTCGTGACAGAGCAGATCGACAATATCCGGGGAACCGGCGAGGTCCAGGTGGACGGCCAGTTCTGGATGGCGAGATCGGTAGACAATGACCAGATCATTGAAAAGGGCGAGATCGCCATGATCCGTTCGATCCAGGGAGTCAAACTGATCGTCGGGAAAAGGATTTCGTAGAAAACAGAAATTTGTAAAAAACAGAAATCTGTAAAAAACAGAGATTTGTAAAAAACGGAATTCGCGGAAGCGGAATTCGTGAAAAGAAGATTTTGTATAATTTGTAATGTATAATCTGTATAAGAAGATCTCATAAAAAGGATCTCGTAAAATGTAGTTGTTTGCAAAAAGGAGAAAGAAAAAATGATACAGTTTGTCTTATTGTTGTTTCTGATCATTATTCTTCTGATGATCGTGGTTTCCTGCATCAAGATCGTGCCGCAGGAGCATGCCTATGTCCTTGAGAGACTGGGCACTTATATGGACACCTGGCAGGCAGGCCTCCATTTCAAGACCCCCTTTATCGACCGGGTGGCCCGCAGGGTCAACCTCAAGGAGCAGGTCGTGGACTTCCCTCCTCAGCCTGTTATCACCAAGGATAACGTCACGATGCAGATCGATTCTATCGTGTTTTTCCGCATAACAGATGCAAAGCTTTACACTTACGGCGTAGAGAGTCCGATCATGGCGATCGAGAACCTGACTGCCACCACACTCCGAAACATCATCGGTGATATGGAACTGGATGAGACCCTGACCTCCCGTGAGACCATCAACACCAGGATGCGCGCGTCTCTCGATGTCGCGACCGATCCCTGGGGCATCAAGGTCACCCGTGTCGAGCTCAAGAACATCACTCCGCCGGCAGCGATCCGCGAAGCGATGGAGAAGCAGATGAAGGCAGAGCGTGAGAGACGTGAGTCCATCCTGAAGGCAGAAGGTGAAAAGAAGTCTGCTGTCCTTGTCGCGGAAGGTAAGAAGGAATCCATGATCCTTCAGGCAGAGGCCGACAAGCAGGCGACCATCCTCGCTGCAGAGGCGCAGAAGGAGCGCATGCTCAAGGAGGCAGAAGGCCGCGCTGAGGCGATCCGCAAGGTCCAGGAGGCGAATGCCGACGGTATCCGCATGGTCCGTGAGGCGGGCGCGGATGAGGCTGTCCTGACCCTCAAGAGCCTCGAAGCCTTCGCTCAGGCTGCGGACGGCAGGGCGACCAAGATCATCATCCCTTCGGATATCCAGGGGATCGCGGGACTTGCAGCCTCGCTCAAGGGAATCGCGTCAAGCGCTGATCCCGGCGAAGCGAAGCAGGCCGGTTCTGCTCCGGCAAAGAATATCCCCGCAGGCAGCGGGATCAAACGCGAACCCGGGCAGGGGGGCATTAAGGTAGGCACGCCCACTACACTGGCATAAAACCAGTAAAGAAACCGGCATAAAACCGGCATAGAAGCTGGTATAAAAAGCTGGTATAAAAACCGGCATGGAAACTGGCATAAAAACCGGCACAGAAGCATGGAAACCGGTATAGAAAGAAGATCCCACGTGTCTTTCGGAAAATATTTGCCAACAGATCGATAAACTGAGATCATTGCGTCCAGTTTGAAAACGCAGCGCCGGAGCAGTCCGGCGCTGCGTCTGTAAAACCGGCAATTTAAAACCGGCAATTTAAAACCGGCAATTTAAAACCGGCAGTTTAAAACCGGCAGTTTAAAACCGGCAGTTTAAAAGCGGCAATTTAAAAGCCGCAGTTTAAAAGCGGCAGTTTAAAACCGGCAATTTAAAAGCGGTAATTTAAAACGGCAATTTGTAAAATTTATTATCAGGACAGAAGAATACCTTTAACAGAGGAGGAGAGAAAACAGGGATGGATTCAAAACTGCAGCAGGCAAGGAAATACGAGGAGGTTTATGGAGACCGGATTCCGGATGGGGAACGGCCTCTTTTTCATGTTGTGCCCAGGATCGGATGGATGAACGATCCCAATGGTTTCTCCGTGTATAAGGGGGAGTATCATCTGTTTTACCAGTATTATCCCTACAGCACGTCCTGGGGCCCCATGCACTGGGGGCATGTGAAGACCACGGATTTTATCAAGTGGGAGTGGCTGCCGGCGGCGCTGGCCCCGGATGAGAGCTTCGACAACGGAGGATGTTTTTCCGGCAGCGCGGTCGAGATGGAAGACGGCCGTCAGCTCCTGATGTACACAGGCGTTAAGGAGTGGCAGCGGCCGGACGGCCTTATCGAAAACCGCCAGATGCAGTGTGTGGCCTTCGGAGACGGCCGGGATTATGTGAAATACGGACATAACCCCGTGTTGACGGACGCAGATGTGCCCGAGGACGGGAGCGTCCTGGATTTCCGCGATCCCAAGATCTGGTGGGATGATGAAAAAAAGATGTACTTTGCCGTCGTAGCTAACCGCACCGCGGACGGGAGCGGAGCGATCCTCCTCTTCGGCAGCGCGGACGCCCTCTCCTGGAAGAGGCTCTCCGTCCTTGACCGCAGCAGGAACGAGTACGGCAGGATGTGGGAGTGCCCGGATTTCTTTACAATGGACGGCACGGCAGTACTGATCACCTCCCCGCAGGAGATGCTCTCCCGCGGGCGCGCCTTCCACAACGGCTTCGGCAATATCTACCTGACCGGCAGCTTTGATCAGGAGACCTACCGCTTTACGAGAAAAGCCGTGCACGCCATTGATTTCGGCCTCGATTTTTACGCGCCGCAGACCCTGCTGGCTCCGGACGGACGCAGGATCATGATCGCCTGGATGCAGTCCTGGGAGAGCAGCCACGACCACGCCACTGCCAGTAAATGGTTCGGCATGATGACACTGCCCCGCGAACTCTCCCTCAAAGAGGGGAGGCTGATCCAGAAGCCTGTCCGGGAACTGGAAAAATACAGGCAGAACGGCGTCTTTTACACCGATGTGGACGTGCAGCAGAGGCTCCAGCTGCCCTCTGTCCAGGGGCGCTGTGTGGACATGACCGTCAACATCCATCCTTCCGGCGGCCGGCTTTATGACAAATTTATCATCAAAGTGGCCAAGGACACCCGTTTCTATACGTCGATCATCTACGAACCCGGAGAGAGCATCCTGACCTTTGACCGCGGCAGGTCCGGCCTGCGCAGGGATATCGTCTCGACCAGGGAGGCCGTGACGAGGTTCAGGGACGGCAGGATCACACTCAGGATCATTCTGGACCGCTTTTCCGTCGAGATCTTCGTCAACGACGGGGAACAGGCCCTCTCGTCAACCCTCTATACCGACCTGTCAGCGGAGGGAATCTCCTTTGAGGCGGAAGGCGTCGCGATCATCGATGTGGAAAAATATGATATCGTTATGCCCTGAATGCCGGAAGACCTGCCGCCTCCGACATAGATCCGGCTGGAATCCCCGACATAGATTCGGCTGGAATCCCCGATATTGATCCGGCTGGAATCCCCGATATTGATTCGGCTGGAATCCCCGATATTGATTCGGCTGGAATCTCCGATATTGATCCGGTCGGAATGACTGACAGCCAGAGATACAAAAGATCCTGATTTAAATCTGATAGTAAAAATAAAATAGAAAAAATAAAACAGTAAAAATAAACCTGACAGTAAAATATTCATAACCGGAATACGGATGAGATAGCCATGAAAAAAGGAAAACTGTATGTGATCGAGGGGCTGGACGGCTCCGGCAAGGCAACCCAGGCGCAGGCCCTGTATGAAAAACTGCGGGAGCGCGGAATATTAGTCCGCAAGGTCTCCTTCCCGAACTATGCGTCGGACTCCTCCGCGCCTGTCCGGATGTATCTGAGAGGAGACTTCGGCAGGGACCCTTCCTCCGTGAACGCCTACGCCGCCTCCAGCTTTTACGCCATTGACCGCTTCGCGGGATTTAAATCGGACTGGGGCTCTTTTTATGAGAACGGCGGTGTGATCATTGCGGACCGCTATACGACCTCCAATGCCATCCATCAGTGCGCCAAGCTCCCCAGGGACCAGTGGGACATTTTTCTGCAGTGGCTTTTTCACTATGAATATGACCTCCTGGGGATTCCCGCCCCGGACGCCGTGATCTATCTGCTGGTGGATCCTGAAGTCTCCCAGAAGCTGATGACCGGCCGCTATGAGGGGGATGAAAGCAAAAAGGATATCCACGAGCAGGATCTGGAATACCAGAAAAAGTCGGCTGCGGCAGCGGCCTACTGTGCAGGCCATCTCGGCTGGCATACGGTCCGCTGCGCCGCGGGAGGCAGGCTCCGGTCTGTGGAGGAGATCGGGAAGGAGATCTCCGACATCCTTGCCGGGATCGACCCTTCTGCGGCGGACTGAAGGAATTTACAGACCGCGAAAAGGAGATACTCCGACATCCTTGCCGTGATCGATCCGTATCTGCCCTGAAAAAGCCCCGGATAAAGGAATCTGTGTCGAAAACAGGGGTTGTTTTGTTTTCAAGAGTTCAGTATAATAGCACTGCGCAGTGATAAACAGATAAAAGAGCAGTACGAAAAAATAAAAAAGTGTGAGACGGAAACACAGACAGGAGGAATCGTTTTATGAAAAAGACATTAGCTGTTTTACTTGCGGGAATACTCTGTGCCGGCATGCTCGCCGCCTGCGGAAGCTCCGCGTCAACATCGAGTGAGCCCAGTCCTGCAGAGGCCGGGACTGCGGCAGAAGCAGGAGCCGGAGAGGGCAGAACCTTTACTGTCGGCTTTGACGCGGAATATCCGCCCTACGGCTTCAAGGATGAGGGAAGCGGAGATTATACGGGATTTGACCTGGAGATGGCTGAGGAGCTCTGCAAGCGCAGAGGCTGGACGCTGGTCAAGCAGCCCATCGACTGGGATTCCAAGGATATGGAACTTGGCTCCGGCGCTATCGACTGCATCTGGAACGGCATGACTTTTACCGGCCGTGAAGAGGAATATACATGGAGCGATCCTTATGTGGACAATTCCATCGTGATTGCGGTCAATGCGGATTCTGACATTCAGACACCGGCGGACCTGGCGGGCAAGATCGTAGTCGCCCAGTCCGGTTCCTCCGCGCTCACAGCCCTGACTGATGACCCCGGCGACGGAAGCAACGACGAGAATCTTGCCCTCGCGGCTTCTTTCGGCAATCTGGAGGAGATCGCTGATTATAACTCCGCTTTTATGCAGATGAACGCAGGCGTCTATGATGCCATCGCCGTAGATATTGGTGTCGCTCAGTACCAGCTGGCCGCCAACGAAGGAAAATACAGGCTTCTCGAGCAGCCCATCTCCACAGAACAGTATGCGATCGCGTTTCTCAAAGGCAACACGGAACTGCGCGACCAGGTCCAGGAGACCTTCAATGAGATGGCAGCGGACGGTACAGTTTTGAAGATCGCGCAGAACTATACGGATTTTAACCTTCCTGATATGCTGATCGTCGGAAAGTAAGAAACTGTGACAGAATTAACTGCGCAGAATGAATCGGCAGATTATTTTCGTTACAGGTCTTAAGAGGGGATGGTCCCCTGGAAACCGGTCATTGGAACAGATGGCCGGAGACATACGTTGATCTGGAGGCAGCCCGGTCCGGGCGCCTCCTTTTTCACAATAGGGAGGCAATGGGCAATATGATGTTTTTGTCTATCGTGCGGCAGATTATCGGCGGTTTCGGCACTACACTGCTGCTTTTCTTTTTCACTCTGCTGTTTTCCATGCCGCTGGGGATCCTTTTTGCAGTGGCCAGAATGAGTAAATTCAAACCGCTGCAGATGTTCATGCAGGTCTTCATTTCGATTCTGCGGGGAACCCCGCTCATGCTGCAGCTGATCGTCGTCTTTTTCATGCCCTTTTATGTGTTCGGGCTGAAGCTGTCGACCGGATGGAGACTCTATGCGGCCCTGATCGGTTTTTCCATCAACTATGCGGCATATTTCGGCGAGATCTTCAGGGCGGGCATCCAGGCAGTCCCCACGGGACAGAGGGAAGCGGCCGAAGTGCTGGGATTCACCCGCATGCAGACTTTCTGGAGGATCGTTTTCCCGCAGATGGTCAAGCGGGTCGTTCCTCCCGTCACCAATGAGGTCATTACCCTGGTCAAGGATACCTCCATGGCTTTCGCCATTGCCTATGCGGAAATGTTTACCATGGCAAAGCAGGTCGCTGCACAGATGTCCAATATCCTGCCGCTTTTTGTCGCAGGCATCTTTTATTATGTTTTTAATATTGTGGTCGCAGGCATCATGGGCATGATTGAAAAGAAGCTGGACTATTTTGAATAAGCGAGGGAGGATAGAATGAGTCTGTTTGAAATCAATAATGTCGGAAAATCCTTTGGCGATCTGAAGGTCCTCCACGATATTTCCGTCAAGGTGGAAGAAGGGGAGGTCGTGGCGATCATAGGCCCGTCCGGAAGCGGAAAGTCGACCCTGCTGCGCTGCGCGACAATGCTGGAGACGATGGACAGCGGCTCGCTTATTTATCTGGGAGAGAAGGCGGCGCAGAACGATGCCCAGGGCAGGACAGTCTATGCTTCGCCGGCAGAACTCAGGAGGATCAAAGGTTATTTCGGCCTCGTCTTCCAGAACTTCAATCTCTTTCCGCATTTCTCCGTGCTCAGAAATCTGACGGAGGCACCGGTCCATGTGCAGAAGCGCGACAGAAAAGAGGTGGAAAAAGAGGCTTTGGAGCTCCTGGCCAAGATCGGTCTGAGCGGCAAGGAGAATTATTATCCGCAGCAGCTCTCCGGCGGCCAGCAGCAGCGTGTGGCGATCGCCAGAGCTCTGGCCATGAAGCCCAAAATGCTGTTTTTTGATGAGCCGACATCCGCGCTGGATCCGGAGCTGACAGGAGAGATCCTCAAGGTCATCCGCCAGTTGGCGGCGATCAAAATGACCATGGTCATCGTCACCCATGAGATGGGGTTCGCAAGAGATGTTGCGGACCGGGTCATCTTTATGGACGGCGGATATATCATCGAGGAAGGAGATCCTCATGACGTGATCAGCAATCCCCGGGAAGGGCGGACGAAGCAGTTCCTGGCCAGATTTTCGGATCAGGGGATGGACATTGACTGAGAACGTCGATACATCAGGTTTACGGGCAAAAAACGCAGTATTTCGTTTTACGAAACCCTGCTTCACAGCATTTCTTTTTACGAAATCTGAAAATGCAGTATTTCGCTTTACGAAACCTCGAATGCACCTTGGGACTGGTCACACTCGTAACAGTATGTCATCATGGAAAGAGGAGACGGACAGATGGAACTGAAAATCGTTATGGCGGATCCTGCCGGAAACAGGACAGCGATCGTTCGGACTCCCGTTCCACAGGAGCTGCGTGCAGAAACAGGGGCAAAGATTCTGGGGATCAGGGAGCTGAGGGCGGAACAGGCAGGGTTTGAAACTTCTCCTGTAGGAGCAGGCGCCGGCCGTCTTGAAATGATGGGAGGAGAGTTCTGCGGAAATGCCGCCAGGAGCTACGGATACCTTCTGGCCTCGGAGAGAGAGCCGGCCGGAGGGGAGATCCTGGTCGAGATCTCAGGGCATACGGGATTTCTGCATGTACAGTGTGATCTGGCCGGCGGGACGGCTTTTTCCGAAATGCCTATGCCGCTGTCTCTGGAATATACACAGGAAGGCCTTCCCATGGTCATCAGTGAGGGGATAGCCCATATCATCCTGCAGGACCGTGAGCCGGATCAGGAGGTGATCCGGTTCATGACAGAGCGCTTCGGCCGCAGATTTGACGCGATCGGTGTCATGTTTCTGAACGGAGACAGGCTGACTCCTGTTGTCTATGTCCCTTCGGCGGGCACTCTGGTCTATGAATCCTCCTGCGGGAGCGGTACTCTGGCGGCCGCCTGGTTCCTGGAGCAGGAACGCACCGGGGGAAGCACGCAGATAGAGAAGCAGTATATCTTCAAGGAACCCGGCGGGGATATCACTGTCCGGCTTCGCAGACAGGAGGACGGATCCCTGAGCGGAGTGATGGGAGGAGACGTGCGGCTGGAAAAGGAGATCACAATCTGCATCTGAAAGCAGACAGGAGCGCGAATACTGGACCGACAGGTGCCTGTTCAAGGCCGCAGGAGGAGATCGCGGTCTGCATCTGAAAGCAGACAGGAGCACGAATACTGGCCCGTCAGGTGCCTGCCCCTGTCCGCAAGTGCGGATATTCGGACAGCAATAAACAGATATTCGGACAGCAATTAACATAGGAACAAGTAGACAGACGGCCCGGCAGTCCTGTACCGGTCCGTCTGTTTTTTTGGTTATTCAGACAATTATGTGAAAATTCTGAATAGGCCGGTCTGTCTGTACATTTCTGTTTTTAACAAAATTTTTATGCATTTTCTGCCTGTAAACGACATTTTGACCAAAATGTTTACCATTTTTTTATAAAATAGATTGCATTTTTAACAAAGAAGTGTTATTCTGTAAACAAGTAAATGATCTTGCCTGGAGAAAAGAGAGTATGGCTGCTGGGGGATAATGCATCCCCTGCTTTGTGGCGTGTATTCTTTTTTTTGTGCCGGATTTTACTGACGGCGGGATCAACTGAGGGCTATAGCAGAACAGGAGGTACGGGGAACCGGCCGGTTTTTTGTTTCCCTTCGTTTATTCCCGTTCCGCGGGAGTGAGAACGGCGGACAGGAGATTTATGGAAAGAAAATTTGTAGACAAGATCGAAGCAGCGCCCATCATAGCGGCGGTCAAGGATGACAGAGACCTGGAGCTCTGTCTCAAAACAGAGGTGGATGTCGTATTCATTCTCTACGGCGATGTATGTTCGATCCAGGAAATCATCGACAAGATCAAGGACTCGGACAGGACTGCTATGGTGCACATGGATCTTATCGCAGGTCTTGCCCCCAGAGAGGAAGCGGTCGATTTTATCCGGAAAAAGACCAGGGCGGACGGGATCATAACGACCCGGGCCAACCTGGTGCGGCATGCCAGAGAGCTGGGGCTGGCGACAGTCCTGAGGTTCTTTATCCTCGACGCTATGGCTCTCTCCAATATTGAAAAGCAGGCGCAGCTCCCCTATTCCGCCCAGCCGGATGTCATCGAGGTCCTGCCCGGCATCATCGAACCGAAGGTGATCAAACGCATCTGCAAAATGAGCCGGGTCCCGGTCATTGCCGGCGGCCTCATCCGTGACAAGGAAGCTGTCATGAACATGCTCCGGAGCGGCGCTGTGGCGATCTCAACCAGCAGCCCGGAGGTCTGGCTTCTCTGACCCCCTGACCGGTCTCTTCTTTTTCATCACTTAATATCCTATACCGTGACCTTCCCGGCTGCGGATCAGATGCGCAGTCAGGAAACCGGTCTCATTGCGTAAATAACTGTATATATTACATTACAGTCTATATACAGAATGACATAACGGACGGAAAAACATGTGAACTATTCATTTTGGGGCGGGATCTCGATCCCGCTCCGGATAAAGGAGGGTATTTTTATGGCAAAGTACGTAATGGCACTTGATGCAGGTACGACCAGCAACCGCTGCATCCTCTTCAATGAAAAGGGCGAGATCTGCAGCATGGCGCAGAAGGAATTCACACAGTATTTCCCGCAGCCGGGCTGGGTCGAGCATGACGCAAACGAGATCTGGCAGACACAGCTTTCCGTCGCGCGCCAGGCAATGCAGAATGTCGGAGCCACCTATCAGGATATTGCTGCCATCGGCATCACAAACCAGAGAGAAACAGTTATCGTATGGGACCGTGCGACGGGCCAGCCTGTCTATCACGCAATTGTCTGGCAGTGCCGCAGAACAGCCGATATGAAGGCTGAACTCATGGAGAAATATCCGACCATCGCGGATGACGCTTATCACAAAACCGGCCTGGTCTTTGACCCTTATTTCTCCGGCACAAAGCTCCGCTGGATCCTGAACAACGTCGAAGGCCTTCGCGAGAAAGCTGAGGCCGGCGAGCTCGCGTTCGGTACTGTTGACTCCTGGCTTGTCTATAAGCTGACCAAGGGTAAAGTACATGTGACGGATTATTCCAACGCATCCAGGACCCTGCTTTTCAATATCAATACTCTCGAGTGGGACGACGAGCTCTGCAGACAGCTCGAGGTTCCCAAGAGCATGCTTCCCGAGGCGAAGCCTTCGAGCTGTGTTTACGGCGAAGCAGATCCCGAGTTCTTCGGCGGCCCGATTCCGATCGCGGGTATCGCGGGCGACCAGCAGGCAGCTCTGTTCGGACAGACCTGCTACACACCCGGTGAGGCCAAGAACACCTACGGAACAGGCTGCTTCCTGCTCATGAACATCGGTGAGAAGCCCATGTATCCCAACAACGGCCTGCTGACCACTATTGCCTGGGGTCTTGACGGCAAGGTCGAGTACGCTCTGGAAGGTTCTGTCTTCGTAGCAGGCGCTGCGATCCAGTGGCTGCGCGACGAGCTCAAGATCGTGGACCAGTCCCCGGATTCCGAGTACTTCGCGACCCGCGTGGATGACACCAACGGCTGCTATGTCGTTCCTGCCTTCACCGGCCTGGGTGCTCCCTATTGGGATCCCTATGCACGCGGTGCCATCACCGGCCTGACCCGCGGCGTCAACAAGTATCATCTCATCCGCGCCACTCTGGAGTCCCTGGCATTCCAGTCGAATGATGTCCTGGCAGCCATGGAAGAAGGCTCCGGCGTCAAGCTGAGCGCGCTGAAGGTCGACGGCGGCGCCTGCAAGAACAACTTCCTCATGCAGTTCCAGTCTGACCTGATCGACAAGAAGGTCGACCGCCCCGCATGCGTCGAGACCACCGCAATGGGCGC
Organism: Sarcina sp. DSM 11001; assembly: GCF_900101015.1. GTDB lineage: Bacteria > Bacillota > Clostridia > Lachnospirales > Lachnospiraceae > CAG-791. Next base: position 51,390 of record NZ_FNFZ01000017.1, read on the forward strand.
TTCCTATCTGGCAGGTCTGGCAGTCGGTTTCTGGACCAGCAAGGAAGACGTCATCAAAAACTGGGCGCTCGACAGGGAGTTCGAACCTGCCATGGATGCAGCCAAGAGGGCTGAGGAGCTCAAGGGCTGGAAGAAAGCCGTCAACTGCACGCTCGGCTGGGCCAAGGACTGATCATTATTTATGATTAATCGGTAACACTTATCAACACAGCGCCGGGCTCTCCGGCCCGGTGCGCCAAAAGATATTATTATATTTTAACAGGGGGTCACTATGAATATTCTGATTTGTGAACTTGTCGGTACAATGCTTCTGGTTCTGCTTGGCGACGGCGCCTGCATGAACATCAGTCTGAACAAATCCGGCCAGAAGGGCGGCGGCGCCTGCCTCTGCGGCCTTGCATGGGGCTTCGCGGTCATGGTTCCCGCGTTTATTTTCGGCAAGGCGACAGGTGCTCACTTCAATCCCGCTGTCACGATCGCGCTTTTAGTCAACGGATCGATCAGCGCGGGTTCTGTTCCTTTCTACATTATCGGCGAGATGCTCGGCGGCTTCCTGGGCGCCTGCATCCTGACCATCATGTATCATGACCATCTGGCTGCAACACCTGAGAACGATGTCAAGCGCGGCTGCTACTGCACAGCTCCTTCCATCCGCAACATGCCTCTGAACTTCTTCTCTGAGTTTGTGGATTCCTTCGTTCTGATGTTCGCCATCCTCGGCATCGGCCAGACCGTGGCAGGCGACTCCGGCCTCAACTTCGTCTTTGTATGGGCGATCATCACATCCATCGGTATGTCCTTCGGCGGCGTGACCGGTTATGCCATGAACGCGGCCAGAGATCTGAGCCCCCGTATTGCATTCGCCCTGTTCTGCCCCGGCGACAACAAGGATCCCGACTGGGGTTATTCCTGGATTCCTGTAGTCGCTCCGATCTGCGGTACAGTCGTGGCAGCGCTTGTCTATGGCGCTATGCCTTTCTGATCTGAGTGAAATAATATTTTGTGAAATATTATTGTAAATAGTATTGTAAATATTATTAGCAGAGGCTGTTCATATTTTCAGTTACTGAACATGTCTGACGGCTTACGTATTGGAAATGATACGTACTGGAACTAAATAGTCAGGAATTATAACAGAATGAACTGCGCAGTTTGCGCAGAATGAATGTGCAGATTATTTCGTTACAGTTCCGTAGTCATTGCGGAGAACAGAGTCAGGCAATCAGGGCGCTCCCGCGTCTGGTTCCTGACTCTTTTTTTAAAAATCAACTGGAGGACAATGCTATGTATGATGTAATTATCATCGGTGCAGGCGTCACGGGAAGCGCGGTCGCGCGCGAACTGTCCCGTTATAAACTGAACGTCTGTGTACTGGATAAGGAGGAGGATGTCTGCTGCGGCACGTCCAAGGCCAACAGCGCCATCGTCCATGCGGGCTTTGACGCGGAGACCGGGTCCCTCATGGCCCGCTTCAATGTGCGCGGCAATGAGATGATGGATCAGGTATCAAAAGACCTCGACATTCCTTTCAAGAGGAACGGGGCTCTGGTCGTCTGTATTCACGAATCCGAGAAGGACGGACTTAAAGACCTGTATGACAGAGGTGTTGCCAACGGAGTCAAAGGCCTGCAGATCCTGAGCCGCGAAGAGGCACTGGAGAAAGAGCCCAACCTCTCTGAGAACGTAGTGGCCGCCCTGTATGCCCCCACGAGCGGGATCGTTTGTCCCTTTATCCTCAATATCGCCATGGCAGAAAATGCCTGCGTGAACGGGGTCGACTTCTTCTTCAACACCGAGGTGGAGTCCCTCACACCCGGCACCTGCAAAAAGCACGGCAATCCGATCTGGACGATCCGGACCAACAACGGTGTGTACAAGGCAAGGTATGTCGTCAACGCGGCCGGTGTCTATGCGGACAAGTTCCACAACATGGTCAGTGAGAAAAAGATCCACATCACTCCCAGGCGGGGCGACTACTGCCTGTTGGATAAGACCGTCGGAAACCATGTCAGCCACACGATCTTCCCTCAGCCCACAAAGCTCGGCAAGGGCGTCCTGGTCTCCCCGACTGTCCACGGCAACCTCATCGTCGGCCCGACGGCAGTGGATATCGAGAACAAGGAAGGCAACAACACGACAGCGGCAGGCATCAATGACCTGATCGAGAAGGCCGGCGACCATGTCCGCAACCTCCCGATCCGCCAGGTCATCACCTCCTTTGCCGGCCTGCGCGCCCATGAGGACCACCATGAGTTCATCGTCGGAGAAGTCGAGGATGCCCCTCACTTCATCGACTGCGCCGGCATTGAATCTCCCGGCCTGACCTCCTGCCCTGCGATCGGCGAGTACGTCGGTGCCATGCTGAAGGAGAAGATGGGTCTCGAGGAGAAGGAAGACTGGATCGGCACCCGCAAGGGGATCCTCAATCCCTCCGACCTCTCCATCGAAGAGCGCAACGAGCTTATCAAAAAAGAGCCCGCCTACGGCCGTATCATCTGCCGCTGTGAGTCTGTCACGGAGGGCGAGATCATTGACGCCATCCACAGGCCCCTGGGCGCCCGTTCCCTCGACGGTGTCAAGCGCAGGACCCGCGCCGGCATGGGTAGATGCCAGGCAGGTTTCTGCTCGCCCCGCACGATGGAGATCATCAACAGAGAACTCGGGATCCCGATGGAGAAGATCACTAAACTCGGCGGAGATTCCAAAATGGTGCTTGAGAGGACGAAAGGAGGTGCGCAGTAATGGCTATGCTTTCCTATGATATCGTAATCGTCGGCGGTGGTCCCGCCGGCCTGGCTGCTGCAGTGGCCGCCAAGAAGGCAGGCACGGACAGTATCCTCATCATTGAGCGTGACAAGGAACTGGGCGGCATTCTGAACCAGTGCATCCACAACGGTTTCGGCCTTCATACCTTCAAGGAAGAGCTGACCGGTCCCGAGTACGCAAACCGCTTTATCGATCAGGCCCTTGACCTGAAGATTGAATACAAGCTGGACACCATGGTCATGGACATCTCCCATGAAAAGGTCGTCACAGCGATGAACCGCTCCGAGGGTATGTTCCAGATCCAGGCGGGCGCAGTCATCCTGGCCATGGGCTGCCGCGAGCGTCCCAGAGGCGCCCTGAACATCCCCGGCTACCGTCCGGCAGGCATCTACAGCGCCGGCACTGCCCAGCGTCTTGTCAACATGGAGGGTTATATGCCCGGCCGTGAAGTCGTCATCCTGGGTTCCGGCGATATCGGACTCATCATGGCCCGCCGCATGACCTTTGAAGGCGCGATCGTCAAGGTCGTGGCAGAGCTCATGCCCTTCTCCGGCGGCTTAAAGCGTAACATCGTCCAGTGTCTGGATGACTACGGAATCCCGCTCAAGCTCTCCCACACGATCGTGGACATCGAGGGCAAGGAGCGCGTCAGCGCCGTCACCATCGCGGAAGTCGGTCCCGACATGAAGCCCATCCCCGGTACAGAGGAGCGCTACACCTGCGATACCCTGCTGCTCTCCACAGGACTCATCCCTGAGAATGAGCTCTCCCGCGGCGCAGGCGTCGAAATGAACCCCGTCACCAGCGGTCCTGTCGTCAACGAGATCCTTGAGACCAACATCCCCGGCGTCTTTGCCTGCGGCAATGTTCTCCATGTCCATGACCTCGTGGACTATGTCTCCGAAGAGGCGACCCGTGCCGGCGAGAATGCGGCAAAGTATGTTCAGAACGGCTGCAAAGACGAAAAGGTTGGCACAGATATCAGGCTGGTCGCCACCGACGGCGCCCGCTACACCGTGCCCAGCACCGTCAACGTCGCCCGTATGGACGACAACCTCACAGTCCGTTTCCGTGTCGGCGCTGTCTTCAAAGACAGCTTTGTCAGCGTCTATTTCGATGACGAGCGCGTCCAGCACAGGAAAAAGAGGATCATGGCTCCCGGCGAGATGGAACAGATCGTCCTTCAGAAAAAGAAACTCCAGGAGTATCCTGACCTGAAGACCATCACCATCAAGATCGAGGCAGAGTAAGGAAGGGGGACAGATACAATGGAAAAAAGAAATCTGACATGTATCGGCTGCCCGATGGGCTGCCAGATTACCGTGGAATTTGAAGGAGAGGAAGTTTTCAGCGTGACCGGTAATTCCTGTGCGATCGGCGACAAGTACGCCCGCCAGGAAGTCACTCATCCCGAGCGCACTGTCACCTCCACCGTTATCGTGACAGGCGGCGGCAAGGAGCGCTGCAGCGTGAAGACCAAAGGCAACATCCCCAAGGAAAAGATCTTTGAGTGCATGGATGCCATCAACCACGTGAAGGTGGCCGCTCCGATCCGCATCGGCGATGTCGTGATCTCCAATGTGTGCGGCACCGGTGTGGACGTCGTCGCTACCTCAAATGTCGGCGCTGCCTGAAAAAGACTTTGACTGTGACGTTTCTGTGACAAATCCTGTGATACAATGTGCATGTACAAAACAAAGAGACAACCGTATTTATACGGAAAAAAAGGCATCACAGATAATGGAGGTTATAGAAATGTCAGAATTTGAAAAGAACGAAAACATCATCAATGACGAGGAACTCGATGAGGTCGCAGGCGGAAGAGGCAGCAGCCATCATTGGAAAACCGTAACATGCCATGTGCAGAGAGGTTATCTGGCTCTTCGTTCCGCTCCCGCTTACAAGAGAGAGAACGAGCTCGACCAGATCTACAACGGACATCAGTTCAAGATCAGGCCCGACAAGAGGAGCGGAGCATATGTCTGGTCCAAATACCACGGCATTGAAGGCTGGACAAACTCCAACTACAGCAGATAATCATCCAGTTTTAATTTTAAAATTTAATTGAAAACACAGGCGCCCGCTGCCGGGGGAGGCAGCAGGGCGCCTGTGTTTTTTGATTCTCAGATAGAATAGCCTGAGATATCCGTGACTTTTCTTGAGGGAATCGCATGAAAGTTTTCATCCTGCGGAAGTCCTGCTTTTCAGGTGGGAGAGAATTCCCTGACCCGCTCTAGGAACCTGTGATCGAAGTCGAGTCTGACGGCCCGGGGGATCAGTTCCAGTTCAAAATGATCAGCCTGCAGCGGCTCGCCGTCCACATTTACCCGGATGGGAACAGGAGAGGAGACTGTCGCTTTTTTTGTGCGGACCATCCTGAGCGCCGGATCCTTCAGATGTCCGGCATTTTTCATGGAAAGGATCAGGCGGGCCATTTTTATTTTTCCCACGCTGTCGATGAGATAGATTTCCATCCTTCCGTCATTCAGAAGGCTGCCGGGGGACACCTTATAACCGCTGCCGTAATACCGGCCGTTGGCGGCCACGATCGTTGTAAAATGCCGCGAAATCTTCTTTTTTCCCCATTCGACAGTGAGATACCGCTTTTTTCCATAGGTCAGGAAATGATAGAGGACACCGGCATTGAAACGCATGGAACGGGGAATGAACCGGTTATGGATGAAGCTCTCGTCATTGGCAATATCGGCATCGATCCCGAAACAGACAGTGTTGATACAATAGCGGTCGTTGACCCGGATGAGGTCGACTTCATGGACCCCGTCTTCCAGCGTCTCCAGGCAGGTGCGGCTGAAATCATTTCCCGTGCCGCAGGGGACAAAGGACAGGAGGTTATTTGTGCCTGCGATTTCGTTGAGGAGATGATGGATCGACCCGTCGCCGCCGACTGCGGTGAGGACAGCCCCGGCATCATGATATTTTCGAATGGCGAGGACAGCCTCTTCTGCGGATCCACTGACCTCTACGATATAGTCGCGATGGAATTCCTCTGACACGCTTTTTATTCTATTAATGACTGCGTCGGTTTCATCCCGGAGAGAAAACCTGTTGACAAAATAAATGTATTTCATTGCTGTTTCCACTATCCTTCCTCTACTACCTGGAAGATGTTGACTTTATGCGTACCCTTTCTCCGTATACTAATACAGCAGGTATGCATAAAAATCAATAGAAGCGTTTTTAAAACCAAATAATCCCATCAGCATACGTTGCTGGTCACAACCTGGCCAGGCTGTGACCAGTAACACCTAATGAGGTTTTGGAGGTTTTCAGAAAAAAAGACCTGCCCCTGAAACAATTGACACCGAACAGAGTCAAAGGTAATATGTATATACTGTATTACCATATATACTGTATTGCCTGTTACCTGCATGAAAAGACAAGAAACAGCGTGTGACTAATTATGACTAATTATGATCAGAAAGGGGGACTGCAGCATGACTGAACAGACAGTCGTCAGGGCCTGGGGCAATAGCCAGGGAATCCGTTTAAGTAAAAAAATACTGGAAAAAGCGAAAATCGGGCTGGATGATCTTTTACAGGTTGAAGTCTCTGAAAACACAATTATTCTTAAAAAGGCTTTTCGTCATAAAAGCTTCGAGGAACGTCTCGCTGATTACGATGGTAAAATCGATGTTCTTGATTTTGACTGGGGAGAGCCTCTCGGAAAGGAGCTTGTCTGATGAACATGTTTTCTCAGGGGGATCTGATCCGTATTCATGGATTTCAAAATCTGTTTTTGATCGTCAGTAAAAACGCTTACATTGCCGCAACGAACACATTCCATGTATGCCCTGTTTTAAAAAATATCCAGGAAGGGCCGCTGCATATCAAGATTACCGGAAAAAACGGAGAAGAGGGCACCGTCATATGTGAGCAGATTAAGTTCATAGACCCCGGAGTACGAAGGTGTTCAAAAAAAGACTATCTGACTTACAGCAGTATAATAAACATCTCTGACGCAATACAGGGTATTTTTGAATACGACTAAAGACTGCTTATGGCCGAAAACATAAAGCACTGTTTCAGAATTCCGGTTCTGAAGCAGTGCTTTATCAGCGCTTCCGGCGATGTAATGATTTTCGTCTTGCGGAGAATGGGGGTCGATTGGAGGGTAGAGGAAGGCGGCATGGCTGCTTATCCTTCCTCTACCACCTGGAAGATGTAGAATTTCAGATAATAGGATTCCTCCGAAGCCCACAGGATGGGGTGGTCGGGCGCCTGGGTGCCGAAATAGACCTGGCGGAGGCGCTTGTGGGCATCCCTGGCCGCCCGGGCAATGGTGTCCCGGAACAGGTCAGGATCCATAAAATGAGAGCAGGAGCAGGTGGCGAGGAAACCTCCATCCTTCACCAGTCTGAGTCCCCTCTGGTTGATCTCCCGGTATCCCCGGACGGCGGCCTTGATGGAATTACGCGATTTTGTGAAGGCTGGCGGGTCCAGGATAACCACGTCAAACTGCTCTTCCTTTCTGTGGAGCTCAGGGAGCAGTTCGAAAATATCGGCGCAGAGGTATCTCAGACGGGTTCCCTCGCTGCTGATCAGCCAACCGCTTTCCTCCGATGATTCTTTTTCAGAGGGATCAGATTCAGAGGAAACAGATTCAGAGGAAACAGATCCAGTGGAAACGGATCCTGATGGGACAGATTCCGGGGCAAAGCCGTTGAGCTTCGCGTTTTCCGCGGCCTGCTCAATGGCGAGTTCCGAAGCGTCGACGCTTGTCACCTCGGCAGCCCCCGCCAGCGCCGCGTTCAGTCCGAAGGAGCCGGTATGTGTAAAACAGTCCAGGACCCTGGCGCCGGGGCAGAGCCGTGCCACTGCGCGCCGGTTTTCTTTCTGGTCGAGAAAGAAGCCGGTCTTCTGCCCGTTTTCTACATCCACAATATAACGGACTCCGTTTTCCGTGATCTGCACCATGGTATCAAAGGAACCGCCGATGAATCCCTTGAAGCGGGGAAGCCCCTCTTTCTCTCGGACCTTTGCGTCGCTCCGCTCATAGATACCCCGGATCCGGATCCCGTCCTCTGCCAGAATATCTGTGAGCGCCTTAAGGATCAGGGGCTTTAACCGGTCAATTCCAAGCGCAAGGGATTCCACGACCAGGACATCCTCGTATTTGTCGACTGTCAGACCGGGCAGAAAGTCCGCCTCTCCAAAGATGACCCGGCAGGAAGAAGTGTCGATGACTTTTTTGCGATATTCCCAGGCGGCCCGCACCCTCTTTTTCAGGAAGGAGGGCGTGACCTCCGGTTCTTCTCTGCGGCTGAGCATCCGGATACAGATCCGGGACTTGCGGTTGACAAAACCCCATCCCAGAAAATACCCGTCAAAATCCCTTACGGCAAGAATATCGCCATCCTCGAAGTCTCCTTCGAAGCGGTCGATCTCATTGTCGTAGATCCAGAGACCGCCGGCCTTCAGGCTGCGCGCACCGCCCTTTTTTACATCGGCGGCTGCGCCGCTGCACAGGCTGTGATCCAGTAAAAAAGCTTCCTCAATTGCTTCCTCAGTTAATATATTATCTGTTTTCATTTCGCAGTCTTATGTCCCTTCTTCATTCTGTTTTTATTCTTCATCGCGTAATACCCGTGTGTTCAGATATGGGATACACGCGCAAAAAAGGAAACCCGCGCGCGGCGCAAGACTCGTGAGCGAGTCTTGAATCTGTTGATAATATACCGCATTGATTTTCCCTGTGACAAATCCTCGGGGATTACGCTTTTTTCTGCGCGGCCAGGAGGTGGTCCAGATACACGGATTTAAACTGTCTGCTGGCCATGGCCTGTTTCAGGGGCGGGAGCCTGAGTATGGTGCCGAATACAGCTGCCATAGCCCTGTGATTGGCGAAGGCCTGATTGTCAAAGACCAGGTTCTGCAGGGTGCCCTTTTCGATGGCCTGCAGGACAAAACGGTGGGTGCTGTTGACGGGGGTGATGACCTCTACGGGGCGGCGCTGCAGGGTGATGGCTTTCTTCGGGCAGTTTCGGGCGCAGACACCACAGCCCAGGCAGATGGATTCGTCAATCACCGGTTTTTTCTTATCCACGGAAGCCTCCCTTTCCTGCATGGAGATGGCCAGGATCGGGCAGACCTTTTCGCACTTTCCGCAGGAGACGCATTCGTCCGGGTTTATCTTTGGCAGGTAGTTGGTGGTCGCGATCGGCTGCATGGGGGCAAATCTCCGCACAGCCTCAAGGGCTTCGCAGCAGCATCCGCAGCAGTTGCACATGAAGGCGGGGCGCTCGCGCACGTTTTCCCCCATCTGGACGAGGTTATAGCCGTAGGACATCTCCAGGATCTCCAGGGCCTCCGATTTGTCGATCGGCCGTGTGTATCCGCCGTGTTCGGCCAGGGAGCGTGCCACGTTGCCGAAGGTCAGGCAGGTCTCCATGGGGGCATTGAGCTTGCAGGGAATGCCCAGATGATAGTTCTTGTGCCGGCAGAAGCAGGTCCCGACCCCGATGAAATCCGCGTCTTCTATGATGTGGGTGGCCCGCTCGTAGTCCAGGATGTGGTTGGTCTTTTCCGTCATGAGGACCGGTTCGTTGACGAAGACCCGGCCCAGTTTAGTATCCATCCCGAGGAAGAGCTCCTTGATAAAATCCTCTTCAACATTGATGTACTGGTAAAAAAGCTCGCTCAGGTATTTCTGGTCGATATCTCCCCGGGTGCGCATGAGAGAGAATTCAAAAAAGCCGATCATGGGGGGAGGCAGGACAAATTTGCGGATCCCCCGGTCATAGGAGTCGACCAGCAGACCTTTTTCGCAGAGATGATCCAGCAGCTTTTCCGCCTTTGCCTCCGTCGTGCCCCACAGCCGGGCTGCCTTTTTCAGGGTAAAAGGACGGATGGGGAGCTTTGCCACCCATTTTGCCTCTTTTTCGGTAAAAAGCACGCGCAGTATTTTTGTGAGTGTTTCCGAAGGAGCCGCGCCCTGGGTAAACCAGTTGATCCTGTCTTCCAGATTCCGGTAAGCGTCTCTTGATGTCAGATGTCCCATTTTTTCGTTATTTTCCCTCTGTGTTCATGATGAAAATCTGTGCTTGTAATGAAAAGCAGTGCTCATTACCCGGGCAGCATGGGCTGGTCCGCCAGGAGCTCAAGCAGCTCTTCCCGGCTGAGGGAAGAAGCCGTCACGCTCTCCGAAGACAGGATGTCTTCGGCCAGAGCGCGTTTCTGCCTCTGCAGTTCCATGATCCTTTCTTCGATGGAACCCTTGAGGATGAGTTGGTAGACAGTCACTACTTTTGTCTGGCCGATGCGGTGGGCACGGTCTGTCGCCTGGTTCTGCACGGCCACGTTCCACCAGGGATCGTAATGGATGACGACGTCCGCGCCGGTCAGGTTGAGACCGGTGCCGCCGGCCTTGAGTGAGATCAGGAATACCGGGGTCCTGTCCGCGTTGAAAGCCCGGACCCTCTCGATCCTGGCTTCTTTGGGTGTGGAGCCCGTGATCTCATAATAGGGGATCTTCTCTTTGTCCAGTTCGACCTTGAGAAGGTCAAGCATCTTTGTGAACTGGGAGAAGATCAGTGCCTTGTGCTCACCGCTCACGACGCTTCGCACAAGCTCCATGCACATCTCTTTCTTGACGGAATCCCCCCTGTAATTTTCATACAGGAGCGCGGGGTCGCAGCAGATCTGCCGGATCCTGGTGAGCTCCGCGAGGATCTCGATCCTGCTGTGACGAAGCTCTTCCTCGGATTTTCTGCGGAGGTCTTCGCGCATTTTGACCACCTGGGCGTCGTAGAGCTTCTGCTGCTCGCTTTTTTTGCCGAATCCCGCGTAGTGGACCTCTTCGAGCTTGTCCGGAAGATCTTTGAGAACTTCCGATTTGGATCTTCTCAGGACAAAGGGACCGACCATTCTGCGGAGTCTCTCCATCCTTTCTTCATCCTGATTTTTGACGATAGCAGTCTCAAATTCCTCGCGGAAGGTGCTGTAGTCGTACAGAAATCCCGGCATGATGAAGTCAAATATACTCCAGAGCTCGCTCAGACGGTTCTCGATCGGTGTGCCGGTCAGTGCGAACCGCGTCTTTGCCTGGATGAGCTTGACGCACTTTGCGGCATCCGTCCGGTGGTTCTTGATGTACTGGGCTTCGTCGATAAATTCGTAGCGGAAGGACCGCCCCTCGTACTCGGCAATGTCCCTCTTTAAGAGATCATAGGAGGTCACCAGGACGTCATATTGACTGTACTGTCCGATCAATTCCTGCCGCTCCGTCTGGGTTCCGGCGACCACCAGAACCTGCAGCGCAGGGGCAAACCTGTGAAGTTCTTCCTCCCAGTTGTAGATCAGCGACGCCGGGCACACGACCAGCGATGTCCCGGGTTTTTCCTCCGGGTCGATCTCATCGTGGTCGGACAAAAGGACTGCTATGGCCTGCAGGGTTTTGCCCAGTCCCATGTCGTCTGCCAGGATGCCTCCGAATCCGTAGGCGTCGAGTACGCGCATCCACCGGTATCCGACGACCTGGTATTTGCGCAGGACATCCCGGAGTTTTGCGGGCACATCGAAATCAGCGTCGGAGATCGTTTTGAATTCCTTGATCAGCTTCTTAAAACGGCTGTCGCGCTCCGCGTAGACGTCCTCCATGGACTCCATCATCTTGTCGATATAGAGCGACCGGAAAGCCGGGATGTGCATCCGGCCGGAGAGCAGTTCCTTTGGTGACACCTGCAGCGTGTCCATGAGCTCGATCAGCCGGCGCAGTTCCTCATTCTCCTCCAGGCGCAGGAAATCCCCGTTCTTTAAACGGATGTAGCGCTGAGAGAGTCTGTAGCCGCTGACGGCAGCCAGGATCTCGTCCGGGCTCAGATCATTGGAGGTCAGCTCCACGCTGAGCAGGCCCTCCGAGAGGGAGATCCCCGCGTGGAAGGGAATGCGGCGCCGGACCTTGAGGCGCATGAAACGATCCGTCGCCCTGACCTCGCTCATGGCCATGAGTCTGGAGAGGCCGGTGTCAAGAAACTCAAACAGGGCTTCATCCCCGCGCGGTGTCAAAAAGATCTTCGCTGCGGCGTCTTTTTCCGGCATACAGATGGAGAGAAAATCCATCAGGGCGGTTTCCGCCTCGGTATCGCGGTAATGTTCCGCTTCCGCCGTCCGGTGTTTCCACCTGTCGCTGTCAAAGGGACTGTGGCATTTTTCTCCATAGTAGACAAAAGGTTCGCACAGTACGGCCTCCTGGTCGACATCCAGGAAGCAGATGAATTCCGGCTCTACCGGAATGTATTTCTGGATCAGCTCCGGCCGGATCTCTAGGATTTCCGCCGCTTCCCTGAGCTGCGGCAGAGCTTTCCGGTAGAAATCCGCAAGGGATGATCTCCCGATGTAGAGATCGATCCTTCCATCGCGCGAGGAGGCGTCGATCAGGGGACGAAGTTTCAGAATGCCTTCCCTGTGCGTACGCAGAAGCAGGGCGTTGCTTTCATGTATTTCAAGACAATAATAGTTTTCCGCGCCGGGGATCATCCCGGGGATTTCTCCATAGAGCCTGACGCCGTCAAAGATATCCCCATTCCCTGCAAGGACTGGCTCCAGCGTAAGACGGGGAGAAACGACTCCTTCAGGAGACACTTCCACCATATATTTTTTACTGCTGCTTCTTCCTCCCGATGAAAAGTCGATCGACTTTTGTGTCATTTCTATTTTGGCATTTTGTTCCAGCGCGGTATCAAAAAAGGAATCCAGGATACTGCCGAACAGAGGGATCTGATCCATCAGCTGCACCCATCCGGTGTTTTTTTCATAATAATAAATAGTCGAATCGTGACTGTCGGTATCGCCTGTGAAAGCCCGCAGTACGTCGGCCGCCCGCTCCATGAACTGCATCCAGGAGAGCCCCCGGGCATCCAGGAGTTCCCGGCCGAACTGGAAGACCGTGTTTTTGCCGTACTGTCTGCTCTGGTGATCCCTGACATCGTTGAGGAACTGGAGGATATCCTTGATCTTGTAAAGACGGGAGGAACCTACCTGAAACTGGACCGACCAGTTTCCTGTTCTGCCTTCGACCAGTTTTGGCTGTACCGTCAGGATCTCTCCCCGGGTGCCGGCAGTTGCCGGCGCATAGCCGCGGCAGGCCTCCAGCAGCTTCTTGGCCCTTTGGTCAGTGATATCGCCGACCGAGTGCTCACGCATATAATCCGCTGCGATGATGAAGGCGGCTGTCTCGTGTGTGCTCAGAATATGTCCGGCAGTATTGTTTTTGGTGTACTTACGTGAAAAACTGCATTCCCAGCACGAACAGTCGGACTGCAGAAGGCTTTTGCGGTCAAAGATCTGTTCCACCCGCCAGCGCCTGCTCCTGCTGTTCTGCACAAACATGGCCTGCAGGCTCCTCTGCTCCGCGTCAGAGCCACCGTTCTTTTTTATCCTCCCGATGTCGGCAGGACGGACAAACATACTCCCGAAAGAAATCTCCGTATTTGCGATATCCCCGCCTGAAAGGAATCGTCTGGCTTCTTCGATCTGTTTCCTGCTCAGCCTGAGCCCTTTCTCAATGGCATCTACGTCAAAATAGTGGTATTCCTCCAGTGCGGCGCCTGAAGAATCCTCGCCGTTCTCACCGCTTCTTTCCCGCTGATCCTGAAGCCGCAGCGCAGTCAGTCGGGTGAGAGCTTCCCTGCGGCTGGAAGCAGGGGACAGACTGTCCCCGTCCTTTTTTGCGTTTTTGCCCGCACTGCTCTTTTTTCTGCCGTCACTGCCTGTAGTTCCGGCATTCCCGCTGCCGGAGGCTGCAGTTCCGGCTTTCGTGCCGGCGCTGCCGGCGGATGCGGCATTCCCGCTGCCGGAGGCCGCAGTTCCGTTTTTCCCGCTGTCGCGGCCTGCAGTTCCGGCATTCCCGCCTCCGCTGCCTGCGGCTTTGGACTCGATATTTCTGTTGTTATCGGCGCCGCTTCCGCTCTGCTTTCCGGAGCCTCCCTTTCCCTTTTTGCGGGCAGGTGCTTTGATTTCGCTTTCCTGCCCGATTCCCAGAAAGTCCTCATATTCAGGAGAGATGACAGGGGAACAGAGGTACGTATCCTCCAGCAGCAGTAAAGCCGCAGCCATGTGTTTACAGGGCTTCCCTGCAGCGGACTGATCACAGTTGCACTCCATATAACTGATTACAAACGGATCGTCATTCTCATAGATTCTGACTCTGTAATTGCGGCTCCCGCGTACGACCACGGAGAAACCGTAATCTTCTTCTGACAGCTTCTTGGCCTTTCCCTGCTTAAAATACTGTGTTCCTTCGCTGATCAATTCATCTGAAAATATTGTTTTCCAGGCTCTTGGCATTTTCTATGTCCTTCTTAAATTCTATGCCCTTCTTAAATTCTATGTCCTTCTTAAATTCTATGTCCTTTTTAAAAATGGCGGTTCTTATGGTTAAACCTTCATTCGGGCAGTTTTGATTGCATGCCTGATTATCATAACACAAACAGGCGGTACTGCATAATCATTCTCATGATGAAAATCATGATGAAAAACCTGAAAAAACCTTGATGAAAAACTTGATGAAATCCTTTGTGAAAATATGCAGGATACCGGGTCATCTGTTAATTTTCCGATGAGGGAACATGGCAGCTTCAAGGGATGTATATACCTGAAGAATGCGGGTATCCCCCTCTCTCTGTCTGATGATACTATTGGACTGAAAAACGAACAAAGACAATCTATATTTAGTGAAGGAGAATTCTTTTTTCAAAATGATATGTTATAATATCAAAAACTATGTAATGTGATTCGGACGGAACAGAAATGGACAGACCAGATTCGGACGGAACAGAATCGGAAAGAACAGATTTGGACAAAAAAGAATCGGAAAGAACGGAAAAGGAAAAAATGAGTACAGAAAAAATAGCGGTTATGGTGGATTCCGGCTGCGACATTGCTCCGGAATGTATAGAAAAGTATGGTCTGTGGCTTCTGCCGCTGCATATCGACTATCCGGAGAAGGCCTATCTGGATGGAGTTGACATTGACCCGCAGATGGTTTACGACCGGTATCCAAAGGACTATCCAAAGACTTCAACGCCCTCTCTTCAGGAGGTGATCGACAAACTCGGCGAGATCGCGGACGCGGGCTTCGACAAGGTCATTGCGGTCTGCATTTCGAGCGGCCTGAGCGGGACCTGGAACGCGGTCAGGCTCGCCTCTCTCCAGCAGGACAGGGTGGAGGTCTTTGCCTATGACACCAGGAACATCTCGGTGGCTTCCGGCCTTCTGGGAATCTGGGCTTCCCATAAGGTGTCGCAGGGACTGTCCTTTTCGGAGATCTGCAGGGTGCTTGAAGAAAAGACCTATGCCTCCAAGGTCATGTTTTACATGGATTCTCTGGAATACTTAAAGCGGGGGGGACGGATCGGGACGGTCACCTCTATGATCGGACAGGCACTTAAGATCAGACCGATCATTTCCTGCAACAAACAGGGCATTTACTATACGGTCTCCCTCATCCGCGGCCTCAAAAAAGGCAAACAGAAGCTGCTCAGTGAAATGGTCAAGTTCTGCAAAGGGCACAAAGTCTGGCTCGGCCTGGGACACGGCGCGGCGGCAGAGGAACTGCAGGTGATGGCAGAAATGGTCATAGAGGAACTTGGCAGCAGCGCCGAGATCCTCTACGGCAAACAGATTGCGGCGACCCTGGCGCTCAATACCGGGCCCGGTCTGATTGGGGTGGCGGCGCTTCTGGATCCGTAAAAACAATATAAGTGCATGGCTCTGCTTCTGCCATGCCGCAATTCGCCATGCCGACAGGTTCGCGAACGCATGGCGTTCGCTCACTGTCGCGGCATTCGCCGTATACATCCGCGAAAACATCGTTCTGCCTGCATGCGAGCATGCAGGCAGTCCTCTGTTTTCACGTCCGTGCATGGCTCATTGCTTCGCACATTGTATACATGTATATTTTTAATCGCTTTTTTGCAGTAAAGAATTGAAAAAATAGAATACGGGTCTTATAATAGGAATTCGTAGTATTAATTGGCTGAAGAGCTGACAGCAGGCCGGCAGGACTGTGGCGGCTGCAGGACCGGAGAAGAGTATCAGCAAGTAAAAGAATGGGAAGTCCTTTTCGGAACCGGCTCCGGCCATGTGGACAGATGCCCCGGAATGTTTGAGCGGGAGGAAGAATTAAGATGGAAAAAAAGAACATCGATTGGAGTAACCTGGGATTTGGGTATATTGTTACAGACAAGCGATATGTATCCATGTATAAGAATGGCGCATGGGATGATGGCGCTCTGATCACTGATGACAAGATCGTCATGAGCGAGGATGCAGGTGTACTGCATTATTCCCAGTCTGTTTTTGAAGGACTTAAGGCATACACGACAGAGGACGGCCGCATTGTCTGCTTCCGTCCCGACCTGAATGCAGAGCGCATGGTCAATTCCGCGCTTCGTATGGAGATGCCCCCCTTCCCTCAGGAGCGCTTCATCGATTCCGTCGTACAGACAGTCAGAGCCAATGCGGCATGGGTTCCGCCTTATGGCACCGGCGCGACTCTGTATGTCCGTCCCCTGATGTTCGGAATCAGCCCTGTCATCGGCGTCAAGCCTGCTGAGGAATATATGTACCGCGTCTTCGTGACTCCTGTCGGCCCTTACTTCAAAGGCGGCGCAACTCCGATCGCGATCAAGGTCAGTGACTATGACCGCGCTGCTCCCCGGGGAACCGGCCACATCAAGGCAGGCCTGAACTACGCGATGAGCCTGCTGCCTGTTATGGAAGCCCACAGGGAAGGATTCGCGGAGAACCTCTATCTCGATCCCGCCACCCGCACCAAGATCGAGGAGACCGGCGGCGCCAACATCATCTTCGTCGATGAGGACGGCAACCTGGTCATCCCTACATCCGACAGCATCCTGCCCTCCATCACACGCCGCAGCATCCACTATGTCGCGGAGCACTATCTGGGCCTCAAGGTCACAGAGCGCGTGGTCACTCTCGCTGAAGTCGAATCCGGAATCTTCAAAGAAGCGGGTCTGTGCGGCACCGCAGCCGTCATTTCCCCTCTTGGATGCATTAACGACCACGGCAAGGAGATCTTCTTCTCCAACGGCATGGAGAAGGTCGGCCCCGTTATCCAGAAGCTGTACGATACCCTGACCGGTATTCAGGCAGGCCGCATCGAGGCGCCGGAAGGCTGGATCGTCGAGATCTGCTGATGATCTTTGATTTTTGATCATTCGGGCCTGTGCCTGTTTATCAACTTATGTACGGACTGCAGTCCGGGGCGCCCGCTGACCCTTCAGCCCGCTCCCCGGACTGGTTTTATTCATATATCTATTGGACCATTTATTTATTGGCTTATATTTTATTGGACCGTATTCATTGGATCACGTATTCATTGGATCATATATTCATCGATTTAAACATTCATTAAAAAATGGATATATTCGGTAAATTAATATATTCATTAAAAACGTGTAAAGTATAACCAACAGGTTTTAGCACATATACAGACACATACACAGAGCAGAAGAGAGGTTTCATATGAGTGAAAAAAAGATGATGCTGGGTAACGCCGCGATCGCGCGCGGCGCATGGGAAGCCGGCGTGAAGGTCTCCTCGGCCTATCCCGGGACTCCCAGCACGGAGATCAGTGAGGAATTCGTAAAATACCCCGGAGTGTATGCCGAGTGGGCACCTAATGAGAAGGTTGCCGCGGAAGTCGCGATCGGCGCTTCCTTTGCCGGCGTTCGTTCCCTGGCCTGCATGAAGATGGTCGGCCTGAACGTGGCGGCTGATCCGCTTTATTCCGTGTCCTATATCGGTGCGGACGGCGGCCTTGTCTTTGTCGTCGCCGATGACCCCGGCCTGTACAGCTCCCAGAACGAGCAGGATACCAGGCGCGTCTGCCGCGCAGCCGTCGTGCCCTGCCTGGAGCCCGCGGATTCCCAGGAAGCCAAGGACTTTGTGAAATACGCCTATGAGATCAGCGAGAAGTTCGACACGCCTGTCATCATCCGCACGACGACCCGTCTCGCTCATTCCCAGTGTGAAGTCGAACTCTGTGACCGCGTAGAGCCTGCGGACAAGGAGTACAAGAGAGACCCCGCCAAGCGCGTCATGATGCCCGGCATGGCCAAAAAGCGCCACCTCGTTGTCGAGCAGCGTATGAAGGACATGGAAGAGTGGGCCTGCAGCCAGCCTTTCAATAAGGTCGAGATGGGCGATATGACCATCGACGGCAAAAAAGTCGGCTTCATTACCGGCGGCATCCCTTATCAGTATGTCAAGGAAGTATGTCCCGATGCCTCCATCCTCAAGCTCGGCATGTGCAATCCCCTGCCTAAGAAGCTGATCCAGGACTTCGCGAAGCAGGTCGATGTCCTTTATATCTTTGAAGAACTTGAGCCCGTGATCGAGGAGCAGGTCCGCTCCTGGGGCATCGACTGCATCGGTAAAGAGCTCTTCACCATCCAGGGTGAATACAGCGCCAATATGATCCGCGAGCGCGTCCTCGGTCAGGACCTGGGCATCGAACCGACTCCCGAGATCCCGCCCCGCCCTCCGATCCTCTGCCCCGGATGTCCCCACAGGGCGACCTACACCGTCCTCAAAAAACTCAAGATCCACGCCGCCGGCGACATCGGCTGCTACACCCTCGGCGCCCTTCCGCCCCTTGCGGTCGTCGACACCACTGTCTGCATGGGCTCCAGCATCTCCTCCCTTCACGGCATGGAGAAGGCCAAGGGCCA
The DNA here is from genome assembly GCF_900101015.1 of Sarcina sp. DSM 11001. Lineage (GTDB taxonomy): Bacteria > Bacillota > Clostridia > Lachnospirales > Lachnospiraceae > CAG-791. The sequence continues at coordinate 69,869 of NZ_FNFZ01000017.1, forward strand.
CGATTACATCAAGAACTGGGTCGCTGTCATCGGAGATTCAACCTTCATGCACACCGGCCTGAACTCCCTGGTCAACATGTACTACAACCAGTCCCACGGCACCGTCATCATCCTTGACAACCGCACGACCGGCATGACCGGGCACCAGGATCACCCCGGCACGGGCAAGACCCTCACCGGCGAGACTGTTCCGGCCGTCCACTTCCCGACCCTCATCAAGGGCATCGGCATCCAGAATGTGCATGTCGTCAATCCTTTTGATATTGACGAATTCACCAAAGTCGTCAAGGAAGAGACCCAGAAGGACGAGCTTTCCGTCATCATCGCCCAGGCTCCCTGCGCCCTCCTCAAGAGCGAAGTGCACCCCTACAAGGTAGAGCCCGTTCCGGATAAATGTGTCCATTGCGGCGCCTGCCTGCAGCCCGGCTGCCCCGCTCTCACAAAGAATGAAGACGGCAGCATCCGCATTGACGCCACCATGTGCAACGGCTGCGGCCTGTGCATGAAGATGTGCAAATTTGAAGCACTTAAGCAGGTCAAGGCGTAAAGAAAAAACACAGATTGGCAGACAGGAGGACAGACTGATCCTGTCGGGCTGTCACAGATCCTTTGTGTTTTCTTTATACTGCAAAAATGCCGGAATACTATTTAATACCGGATTCCGGCATCAGTCAAAAGCCAAAAGCACTCAGTGGGAATGGAGAGTATTATGACAAAAAATATTATGATCGTCGGCGTCGGCGGACAGGGCACCCTGCTCACCAGCCGCATTCTGGGCGGCGTCATGGAGAACGCCGGATATGAAGTGAAGGTATCTGAGGTCCACGGCATGGCACAGCGGGGCGGCAGCGTCGTCACCTTTGTGCGCTACGGCGAGGATGTCGCTGAACCCATCGTGGAAGAAGGACAGGCAGACGTCCTCATCGCCTTTGAGCGCCTCGAAGCCCTGCGCTACGCGAATTTCCTTAAAAAAGACGGTGTCCTCATCGTCAATGACTGGCGCATCGACCCTATCAGCGTCGTCATGGGAGCCGCGAAATATCCCGAGAACATCATCGAGAACCTGGAAAAGACCCACACCGTCTTCCGCATCAACGCCATGGAGGAAGCCCTGAAGCTGGGCAGCTCCCGTGTCTTTAACAACATTGTCCTCGGCATGGCCGCAAAGCACATGGAATTTGCCCGTGAAGACTGGCTCAAGGTCATCGAGGCCAAGGTTCCGCCCAAGACTGTGGAGATCAATACGAAGGCCTTCCTCGTGGGGTATGAAAAATAAACTTCTGAGCTCTCTGAGCTGACCGTCAGAATCTATAAAGCCTTTAAAATGCATCAGGCGCCGCTTTTCGCGGCGCCTGCTTTTTGTCTATAGCTCTCAGGGGACCCGGTCTGAACTTTTAATTCCGGTAAAAAACAGCTTCCGGAAAGCGCTGTAAAAAGCATTGTATATCGCAATGTCAATTTATATAATGTGGGAAAGACATCCAGACAATATCACAGGCGGTGCGGCTTGATTTTGTCATATAACTTCATATATTTTTATCTTTTCACTGCCCAGTAAGGGGAAAATAATGTCTGTTTTAAGAAATGATCAATCTGCGGGACGCAGAAAAAGTAATATAGATGAGATGCTTCTGGCGACAGCATTTCCTCTGATCTTCACAGAACTGACAAGTATCGTCGCCGTATTCATAGACGGGATCACTGCCAGCCGGTTTCTGGGGACGGAAGTTTATTCCGGAATTTCTCTTTTGAAGCCGTATACCAGTATGTACATGATCCTGGCGGGCTTTCTCTCTACCGGATGCTCGATCACCTGCTCCCGTCTGGTCGGCACCGGCCAAAAAGAAGACGCCAATGGAGCCTTTAACATCACTTCTCTGCTGGCATTGCTCTCCGGCATTGTAGTCATACTGCTCAGTATCTTTTTCCCCTCTGTGATTTTCCGCATTTGCGGAGTCTCCTCCTCGAAATATCCGAACCTGATCCCCTACATGCGCGATTATATGCACGGGCTCATGATCGGTATCCCTGCGACAATGCTTGTCCATGTCATGGGACCTCTGTTCGTGATGGATAATGGAAAAAGACTGTTCACTGTTTCCTCTTTGTGCCTGTGCGCCGTTGATATTACAGGTGATCTGCTGAACGTTTTTGTATTCCGGGGCGGCGCTTTTGGCATGGGCCTTACCACAAGTATCAGTCATCTCGTGCAGCTCCTGATTTTGTTCAGGCATTTTCTGAGACCGGAACACTATTTCCGCCTATCTCCGAAATTAATGAGATCCTTTCAACCGTATCAGGTCTTCCGGAACGGTACACCATCGCTCATAAAGGAGATCTGCACCACTCTTCGGGACATTCTTACTAACAATATCAATGTGTTGACAGCATTGAGCGCAGCCGCGATCGCGGCAAGAGGCATTCAGCTCGATATTTATACCTTCCTTTTGTGCATTCCGTTAGGCCTGGGCAAGAGTATGGTCTCCATGACCGGGATCTTTCACAGTGCCAATGACCGCAGGGCTCTGGACCGGCTTTACTGTTATACACTCAGAGTCGGTTTCATTCTGTCCGCGATCACAGCCGGTATTGTTTTTATCGGAGCCCCTTTGATCACAAATGTCTATACCAGGGATCCGGAAGTCGTGTCAATGGCTGTTTTCAGTATCCGTTGTGTCGCGGTTTCCATTGTTTTTGATACAAGCATGAGGATCCATCAGAATTATCTGCAGGGCATCGGTAATCTGAAGATGGTAAATCTTATGAATTTTGGGGAGAAGCTCAGTCTGCCGGTTATCAGCGCAGCAGTTCTTGGACGTCTGTACGGTTCCAGGGGAGTTCTGGCATCGATCGCTTTCAGCCGCATAGTTCTGTTGCTTTTCACATTTATAACAAACTGCATACGCTCCAGGGGGATTCCGAAACGACTTAAAGACGTTATGTTTCTGCCGGAAGATTTCGGCGGTGCCGAAACAGACAATATTTACGCCGAGATCCGCACAACGGAAGATGCCATACAGAACAGTGAAAAGACAAAAGAGTTCTGTCTGCAGCACGGAACCGGAACGAAAACAGCGACTCTGATGGCTCTGTTCGTTGAAGAGATGTCGGCTGACTTTCTGGCAGATCTGAAAGATGCAAAAAATGCCGCCAGTAAAACAGCCTGTCTGGATTACCGTATTTTTACGAATGGAGAAGATATCTGCTTTTCAATGATGGACCGGATCGATCATCTGAATGCCAGTACTTTTTACGATCTGCAGAATGATGAAAACCCGGAGGCGCACCTTGGAATTAAGATACTTTTAAAACAGGCCGATGATGTCCGTTACTTCACTGCTTACGGCAGCAATAACCTGATCGTACATATGAAGCGCAAGGATTAGAAGGAAACGGTCAACGGGACGATCGCAGGTTCTGCCGCGCTTGTCCCGTTGTTTTTTCTTAAAGAATATGAGATGATAATAAGGTTAAGAAACAGGCGCGTGAAGAATATAAAAACAGGCGTGATGAGGTGTGATATGGCAAAACTTGAGATTGAACTCCCGGAAGGATTTTTTGACGAGGAGATCCGCCAGGGTTATACGGTTACAAAGAAAGCGAAGAGGACCTGGGCGGTGCAGCTTGACCTGCTCCATAAACTGGATGAAGTGTGCAAAAAACACGGCCTCCGTTATTTCGCTGATTCGGGGACCCTGCTCGGGGCGGTCAGGGAACATGGTTTTATCCCCTGGGACGACGATATTGACATCACGATGCTCCGGGAGGACTATGAGAAGCTCAAGGAGGTCGCGGACCAGGAATTCGCATTTCCCTATTTTTATCAGGACATGTACAGGGACGAGGGACTGATCCGGCCCCATGCCCAGCTGCGCAACTGCGAGACCACAGGCTACCTTCCCCAGGAGGAGGACCGGCCCTACAACAAGGGGATCTTTCTCGATATTTTCCCTCTGGACGTCCTGCCCGACAACGATCTGGAATTCAAGATCCATATTGCCAGGGTGAAAACACTCTGGAGGACGATCGAATACGGAGGCTATACCAAGGACGCCCCGCACAAACTCAAGGGCAAGGTCTTCCGTCTCCTGACCGGCGGACTCTATAAGTTCACCGATGTAAAAAAAATGTTTGCCAGATATGAAAAGCTCTGCTCCAAATACAACGGCACCGACAACCACAGGATGAGTTATGTCGTTCATTCCCGGGGCAAAGAGAAGAATATGTTTCAGAAGGAATGGTGGGATGAGACAGTCATGCTGCCGTTTGAATTTGTGATGGTCCCGGCTCCTGCGGGCTATGACGCCCGCCTGAGGCAGGAATTCAAGGATTATATGACCCCCCGCAATGTGGAAGCCGGTCATCCCGGAGCTATCCTGGATCCTGATCTGCCCTATGAGGAGTTCATCCGCAGAAGAAAAGAAAAAAGAGCCGCCGCCCGCGCGAAAAAGAAGGCGGAACGCGCAAAAAAAGCAGACCGGAAGGAAAACAGCTTATGAAAAAAGACTTTGTCATCGGAGTCCTCGGAGGAATGGGGACCTATGCGACGATCCACCTTTTTAAACAATATGCGGAACTTTTTCCCGCCGAAAAAGAATGGGACAGGCCGCGCATCCTCATCGATAACAGATGCACCATGCCCAGCCGCGTCAGAGCTTTTTTGTACAATGAAAACGTCGAAGGTCTGGTCAGCCAGATGGGGGACTCGCTCCGCCACCTGATGGATGCCGGGGCGACCAGGATCGTCCTTGCCTGCAATACATCCCATCTCTTCCTGCCCAGGGTCTATGAGACCGTTCCGGAAGCGGAGGAAAAGGTGGTCCATATCATCCGCAGCTGTGCCGATGCGCTGGAGCGCGACGGGATCAGGAGCACCTACCTGCTGGGTACCGAAGGTACCATAGACTCACATATTTATCAGGACTATCTTGCAGAAAAGGGTATCGAATGCCTGGCTCCGTCGCAGGACGAATACTCCAGCCTCCGGGAATGCATAGAGGCGGTCAAACAGGACAAATATACAGATGAAGTAAAGAAAACCTTCCTGGGCCTGGTCAACCGTTACGACACCTGCATCCTGGGCTGCACGGAGCTCCCGATCATCTACGAAAAATATGCAGCTGACGTGACCTGCAAAAAGATCTACGATCCCTTGAAAATAGCTCTGGAGATTCTAAAAGAAGAATATGACAGAGCATGACATACCTTCAGGAGGTAAGGATGAAAGCACTTATACTTGCGGCCGGATTCGGCAAGCGTCTCCAGCCCATCACGAATACGATCCCGAAATCCATGGTCGAGGTGAACGGTACACCGCTGCTGGTCAATGCCCTGAACAACCTGACCGCCCTGGGGATCACTGAGATCGGCATTGTCGTCGGCCACATGGCGGATTACATCAAAGACCATATCGGCACGGAATTCAAGGGCGCCAGGATCTCCTATTATGAGAATCCCCGTTATCTGGAGACCAATAACATCGTCTCCCTGTACAAGGCGGTCGATTTCTGTGATGATGACATGCTCATGCTCGAATGTGACATCTACTATCACAAAGAAATGCTGGAAGCCCTCCTGAAGGGAGAAGGCGAGTGCAGCATCCTGGTCAGCCCCTTTAATCCTGAAACCATGGACGGCTCTGTCATCCGGGTGGAAGAGGACCGGGCGCTGGAACTCATCCTTGGAAAATGGCAGGGGGAGGGTTTTGACTATTCCGATACCAGAAAGACCGTCAACATGTACCGTTTCACTAAGGCTTTTGCGGCAAAATACATGCCTCTGATCAAGTGGTATGTCGAGAACATGGGAGAGCAGAGCTATTACGAGAAGGTGCTCGGGAGCCTGCTCTATCTGAGGGAGTGCGATATCCGTATCGTGGAAGTGCCGGAGTCAATGTGGTGTGAGGTCGATGATGCCGATGACCTCGCCAGAGCGAGGAAAAAATTTGGCTAATAGACATAATGGACTTAACAGACTTAACAGACATAGGAAAAACAGTAATAGCAAGAGATATACAAGATCCGGACGGGCTGCGGTGATCCTCCGGTTTCTGCTTTTCACCGCCGTCACGGGGTTCCTGCTGCTTCTGCTTGCCCGTCCAAAGCGACCCAAAAATCTGGAGGAATACATAGAGCGGCAGGGAAAAACGCCTCTTATGTTTTCCGACAGAAGCGGCTTTTACAGTGAAGATGTCCTGCTGGAGCTGGATGCTCCGGGCATCCTGCCTGAAGGAGCAGTCATCTGCTATACCCTGGACGGCACAGAACCGGACATCAATTCAGAAAAGTACGAAGATCCGATCCTGCTGAGGGCGGGGGAAAATCCCCATGAAGGCGAGAGCGGGAGATTTATGAATACCGGCGGCCCCGATGCTGACGCGTCTTCCGGGAACGGCGTACAGGAGGGCGCTGACGACGCGGATGACGACGATCTCGATGTGAGCGTGAGCGCTTCTTCCGGGATCGATGCGCAGGCATCCCCCGGAGGCGCGGATTACGATCCGGACAATCCGGCCTCGGAAACGACCGTCTTTACGGTCAGGGCAAGGATCTGCTGGGGAGAAGACTCCACGGATGTCCAGTACGGGATCTACTGTGTGGGGAACAGCCTGCTCCCCTATGAGAATGGATTTATTGTCTGCGTCGATACAGATCCCGAGGGCCTCTACGATTACGAAAAAGGGATCCTCGTGGGCGGCAAAGACCTGGTGGAGAACGATTTCAACAAATACCACGGGAACTATATGAAAAAGGGCGACGAGTGGGTCCGCCCCTGTCATATGGCGGTTTTCGACGAAGACGGCCGGGTGCTGCAGGATAAAAACGCCGGCCTTTCCATATCGGGCGGTATGTCCCGCCGCCTTGACCAGAAATCCTTCAATCTCTCTGCAGGGGAACCCTATGGGGAAGAGAACGACCACTTCTATCTGGATATTTTTCCGGATTCCGAAGAGTCTGAGTTTGCTCATGTGGGAAGCTATACCCATCTGCGCCTGCGCGCCCGGAGCCAGGTGCCGCGCACCTTCCGCGAGACTCTCATAGGACAGCTCGCGGAGGAGAGCAATATCCGCGCATCCGCAGAACCGAGAAAAGGGATCGTCTTCCTGAACGGTTCTTTTTATATGCTGGCGGAACTGGAGCCCACCTTCAGCGACTCCCTGCTGGCCCACCGTTTTGATCTCCCGGATACGGATCATATTAAAAAGAAAAAGGGCAAGGAGAGCAGCGTATTCAGAAAGCTGGACGTCACCGACATCTTTTCCGCGGATATGACACAAAAGGAGAACCGGGCTCTGCTGGAACAGACAGCGGATATGGATGACTACCTCCTGGAGTATGCCTTTAATATCCTGACCAACAATCTGGACTGGCCTTACAACAACGTGGAAGCCTGGCACTGGACCGGGGACTACGATCCACAAAGGCCCTTTACGGACGGAAGGCTCCGTTTTGTGATCTTCGATTCGGACAAGGCCTTCAACGCGGATCCGGAACTGGAGGGCGGCTTCGGTACAGACAATCTTACCAACATCATGGAGAACATCCATATAGGCAGGGACTCCGCTTTCCCGAATATTATGAAGGCAAAGACCTATTCGGATAAGTTTTTCACGATTCTCAGTGACCTGATGAACACCTCCTTCCAGACTGACCATGTGGTCGACCTGATCCGCGAGAGCTATGCCCAGGTGCAGGAGGATGTCAAGTCTTACTATACAGAAGAGTACAGACAGCAGATCGAATCGGATTTGGAAGGAGCCCTGAACCTGGCCTCATCCAGAAACGAAACTGTCCGCGCCGACTTGCAGACCTGGTTCGGCCTGAGCCCGGAGAACCGCTATCAGCTGGAAGTGAGCGCAGGAGACGGAGTCAGCGTCTCCTGGGATTTCATGAGCGTGCCCCGGAAAACCACCTATACCGGCTCCTACTATACCGACATTCCAATCACCCTGACTGCCTCTGTCGCGCCCGGCTGGCGCTTTGACCACTGGGAGGTCAACGGAAAAAACTACTTGCCGAAGAAAGATACAGACAAAGCAGATGAATCCGTGGCAGAAGGGACAGACGCTTCCGCACCGGGCGGGAAAGATAACTCCATGACGGGAGGAACAGATAAATCTATACCGGGAGGGACAGATAAATCTATACCGGGAGGGACATACGGAGAGGAGAAGGCCGGCAGTAAGGATCCGACCAGAGTAACCCTGACGATAACCGGAAACATACAGCCGGGAGATACCTGCACCGTCCGCGCAGTGGCCGCCCGGGAAAAGGGCGAGCGCCTCATCATCTCCGAGGTTTCCGCTGCCGGAAAGAGTGACTGGATCCAGCTCTATAATGCAGGGACCACTGACCTGGACCTCGGAAGATACTGCCTCTCCGACGACCCTGAGGACCTCCGGAAATTCCGCCTTCCCGCAGAGAACCTGGAGCCGGGCGAGACCTGCCGGATCAACGGCCACAGGAATGAAAGCGGAATGGCCCTGTGCCTCTGCAATTTCAACCTTACTGCCGATGAAACCCTGTTCCTGACCCCCGACGAGGGATCCGGCCTGGCAGGCGACTCCGTCAGGATCCCCAGGATGAGCAGAGGCAACGCCTACGGCCGCAAGGACAACGGAAGCACCTGGCTCTGGTTTGACCGCGCCAGGGAGGTCGTAGAATTGTGGACAGAGGACGAGATGCAGTGAGCGGGACACGTTCCTGTACAAATCCCGATGATCCATCAGACACCTTTAAAAACCAAAGCTGTTCTTGACAAGGGGATGCCATATAAAGGGGTTAATAAGAGAAAAATAAAGGGGATAAAAAGAGAAAAAACGCTGATAAAAGCGGCTGCAAAAATGGCTGAAAAGGTGGCTGAAAAAATGCGTTGAAATATTGAAAAAACTATTGCAGGGATTTTTTTATTATGATATTATAGTCATCCGTGGGATTAATCCCGGATATTTTTCCTTGCTCCTGTTTTTGAAAAACAGACCGATGCTTATGGTACTTGGGAACTTAATATTCTCAGTGATCTCTCGTACAGAAAGATTGGTTCATTTTGAGGAGGCAGGGGCCAGAGACCAAAAGGAGGTAGAAGAATGGGTAAATATGAGTTAGCCGTTGTTGTGAATGCGCAGATCGATGATGAAGCGAGGACAGCGGTTGTCGACAGATGCAAAGAGCTGATCACCCGTTTCGGCGGTACAGTCGGCGAAGTCGATGACTGGGGCAAGAAGAAACTTGCTTATGAGATCCAGAAGATGAACGAAGGTTACTACTACTTCATCAAGTTCGAAGCTGAAGGCTCCGCGATCGCCGAGATCGAGAGCTTCATGCGCATCATGGATAACGTCCTCAGATATCTGTGCGTAAAACAGGAAGCGGCCTGAATACAGAAAAGAGGTCATCATGAATAAAGTCATACTTATGGGTCGCCTGACCAGGGATCCTGAAGTCAGATATACGCAGGGAGATAATTCCCTGTGCATCGCCAATTTCACGGTTGCAGTCGACAGACGCATGGGTCGCAATAACCAGGACGGTGGTCCCACAGCGGACTTCATTCCCTGCGTGGTTTTCGGCAAGCAGGCCGAACATGTCGAGAAATACTACAGGAAAGGCCTGAAGACCTGCCTGAGCGGCCGGATCCAGACCCGTAATTACACCAATCGCGAAGGTGTCAAGGTCTATGTCACGGAAGTCGTGGTCGAGGACCTTGAGTTCGCCGAGAGCAAGAGCGCTTCCCAGGCTGGCAGCGGAAACTACGGCGGCGGTTACAGCGGAAACAACAGTAACTACGGCGGTGGAAACAGCGGTAATTACGGCGGTGGAAACTACGGTGGAAACAACAGCAATTACAGCGGTGGAAACTATGGCGGAAACAGCGGAAGCTACGGCGCTTCCGACAGCGGTTACAGCGCTCCCTCCCAGGGACAGAATCAGAATACCGCTCCCGCATCTGACGCTTTGGATGGATTTATGAATATCCCTGACGGCATCGACGAGGAGCTTCCGTTCAGCTGAACAGGCAGAACGCAGGTGAGCGATGCGCACCCATAGGGAGTTTACAGGAGGTTAAAAATGGCTTTTAACAGAGAGAATCGTTCGGATGCACCTTTCCGCAAGAGAGGCGGCTTCCACAGGAAAAGAAAAGTCTGCGTGTTCTGCGGCAAGGACAACGCGATCGATTATAAGGATGTCGCAAAGCTCCGCAAGTATGTCTCCGAGAGCGGCAAGATCCTGCCCCGCAGGATCACCGGCACCTGCGCGACACACCAGAGAGCACTGACCAGTGCCATCAAGAGAGCCCGCCACATGGCTCTGATGCCTTACTCCGAGCGTTGATCGCTCCGGACTTCCGCCCCTCAACAGAGATTGATCCTTAGCTGTTGAAGACGGACCGGCAGACTGCCTGATGAGGCAATTCAATTAAAAAAGTACCTGCCGGCAGAGAATTTCTCTATTTCTCTGCCGGCGGATGCAGCAAAAACAAATTAAAATCATATCAAATTAATAATCATATCAAATCATGCCGGCGTGTCGGAATGGCAGACGAGGCAGACTCAAAATCTGCTGTCCGAGAGGGCGTGTGGGTTCGAGTCCCACCGCCGGCATTTTTTTTGTGAAGATCTGCATGAATATAGATTCGGATTTTCGGACACTTAAGGAAAAATCCGTTGCTTTCAGGCTGGGGGTCTGATAAAATTTACGTATATTTATGTGCCTTTATACGGATATGCAGGCCTTTAATTTCCATTCTGGCAAGCTTATACAAGCATGATCAGAAAGGGGTTTGACAGCTATGCGGAACAGCCCTACTCTCTTCGCAGCCATGCGGAACAGATCTTCGCTCTTAACAGCACAGCAGAACTGTGCCCTTTTTTGGTGTAAAACCGGATATTTTATTCATGATAGATAACCGTCGTACTTGACCGGGCAGCATACCCTGTCAGATTCGGCGGTTTTTGTCGTTTAACGGGCTTGCGGCGGCCATAACAGCTGTAAAGAGCCAGAAACTCCTTTCTGCTCCGGCAAAGCTCCCTGACGGCTGCGCGAAAATGCAGTACAGGATGAGCGGCGAGACCTCCTGGTCAAATTCCATCCCCGCTGCCGCCAAGGCCGGCAACTATACGGTGGAGTACAGATATGCGGGGGATAAAAACCATAAGACTTCCGCAGTTTTCCGGATCAAAGCATCCATCGCCAGGGCGAAGATCACGATCACCGCGCAGGACAAGACCAGCCCGCGCGAAGCATCCATCAAGAAGCTCACCTGGAAGGTGACCGGCGCCTATGTCTCCGGGGACAACCTGGGCATCAAGGCCTCCACCACTGCAAAAAAGACCTCCAAACCGGGAAAATACAAGATCTCCGTGTCCTGGAACAAGGATCCCGACTACACAGCCACGCTGAAAAACGGCACCTACACCATCACCGACAGAGTGACCGGCCCTGAGAAAGCCAGGACAGGGATCAGCCTGAACTCCGGATTCAGAGCATGGTGGGAAGGCTCAGGACTGATGGTCTCATGGGGAAAAGCGGAAGATGCTGAACGTTACGACATTCTCGCCGCCTATTGCGGTAAGGACGCGCCCAAGTTAGTCAGGGCGGTCAGCGGGAAAAGCGAGCCGGTCATCAAGATCACGAGTCTGGACGGAAAGAAGATCGACCGCACGAAAAATATCAAAGTCAGGGTCATCGCCTACCGGAAGGTGGACGGCCAGTATACGAGGATGGGCGCGACCATTATTGCCCATGTGACCGGCGGACAGGGCAGGAACAGCGGTTTTACGAATGCCAGAAGGGTGACCGTCCAGAAGGACAGTTACACACTGGGTGCCGGAAAGACCGCCATGATCAAAGCTGAGACCGTTCTCGAAATCCAGGGAAAGAAGCTGCTCGGAAACGACCACGACGCCAGATACCGTTACTCTTCTGACAACAACAAGGTCGCCACAGTAGATGAAAACGGGAAGATCACTGCAGTCGGAAAAGGAACCTGCCATATTTACATTTACGCGCAGAACGGGACTTCCAAAAAAGTCAGCGTAACGGTGAAGTAAACAGACCGGCCCTGCGAGTTGGCCGGTATGTCGATTAAAACGCGATAAAACCGTTTTTGTGAGGTGATGAGCATGAGATGTGAGTTGGCCGGTATGTCGATTAATACGCGATAAAACGTGAATGTAACGTGCATGTAAGTAGAGGAGGTTAAATAACATGAAAAGAAATAAGAGTATACTGCAGGTCCTGCTGGGCGTCCTGCTGTGCGCCGCGCTCGTTTTTCCGGGCATGAAAGCGACCGTGTTCGCGGTGGACAGGATCGACGAGACAGACACCGCCATGACGGAAAACGGCGCAATCCCGGAGAATGAGGGCATTAAAGAGAATGATCCGCTTCCGGGATCCGGAGAGCTTTTATACGAAGATGCAGCTTTCGCTTCTACGGACGGGGATGCCCTTACGGAAGGATCAGAGAGCGCAGCGGCAGAAGGATCCTATAAAGAATCCTATGAAGAAGACCTTCTCCCGGAAGGAGAAGAGTCCGAAGAGGATGGAAATGGGACCTCCGGAGACGGTGTTCTCCCTGAAGAAGACGATCCGGAGGAAGTGGAAAACAATGCCCCCGCGGACAATGACTTACCGGAGGAAGTGGAAAACAGTGTCCCCGCGGACAATGACTTACCGGAGGAAGCAGAAAACAGTGCCTCCGCGGACAATGACTTTCTGCAGGAGGAGGGAAACGGCGATCCGTCTGAGGATGCCTACGCACCAGCCGAAGATGGCACATCCTCTGAGATGACGGCACAGCCGGAGGAGCCTGCCCAGGATGAACTGCAGGAAACTCCTGCCGAAGATGGCGCATCTTCTGAGATGACGGTGCAGCCGGAGGAGCCTGCCCAGGATGAACTGCAGGAAACTCCTGCCGAAGATGGCGCATCTTCTGAGATGACGGTTCAGCCGGAGGAGCCTGCACAGGATGAATTACAGGAAACTCCTGCCGAAGAGCCGTCCGTGGAGGCAGATGCGGAGGAACTTGCCGATGCTGCCTCGTATGACTCTGCTGCCGGCCTTTGTCCCCTCGCCAGGGAGCTGACCTTCAACGGGAAGGCACAGGAACTGATCGATGTCGAAGATATCCCGGAGGGCACCCTGTGCTACTCGCTGGACGGCGAAGCCTTCAGCCCGGAGATCCCGACCGGAACAAACGCGGGAGATTACATTGTCTACTACAGAGCGGCGGGAGAGGAAACCGCGCAGGTTTCTTCCCTGACTGTGACCATCTCCAAAGCCGACGTCATATTCACCGCCCCGTCCGCGGTCGAATGAGGCAGAACAGAAAAAAGCAACAGAATGAATGAAAAAGAACTATATGAAAAAGAACTGAATAAAAAAAGAGGGGACGGCTCCCGATCCGGCTCCTGAAGGATTGACATCTTTATTTGCCGCCCGGCCTGTTGTCGCAATAGGCCGGGCGAGTTTTTTCTTCATCGCGCAATACCCATGACTTCAGCCATGGGACAAACGTGTAAAAAGGAAAGCTGACGGCTGACGCGCACATGGGCTTTTGTAAGGAGAACAGCATCATACCCATCGCCCGGAATGAGTTTTACACCGGGGACAGCCTCTACCAGAAGACTTTCATGGAAAACTACAAAAAGTGCGTGAACACGGGCCAGCATATCACTGTGAAAATGGTGATGTGGCTGCCCGTTTTTTTGCGTTTATGAAGGTGATCACATGCGTAAATCCGCTCTTGCGCTCATACTACACCTGTGCCACACTTCTATCAGGCGAGGCGGTGGTTCTCGCCTGTTTCTCGTTCAGGTAAAATTGCTTCAGGTGATTTTCTGAAAAGTCCGTTGAAATCAGTCTCGGGTTCTGCTATATTTTTCTTATATCTTTGTGCTCAAATGCAGGGGTTAATGATCCGCGCTGGCAGGCCATTATTTGAGAAGAGAACTTCGGCTCTTTTCAGATTTTTGACAGAAAGGAGCTTGACAGCCATGCTGAATAGAATACGCGCCTTGGAGCACAGCACAGCATTAGCTAACTGTGCACTTTTTGCGTCTTGCGGCTGCGAGGCGTATGAAACTGAATACAACATTCGTGATGGATAACCGTCGGACTTGATGGGGTTACTATACCCTATCAGGTTCGGCGGTTTCTTTATATCTAAGATAAATCTCAAGGAGGAAGTTTAAATGAAAAAAAATCGAAAGGAATCAGGGGGGAAGCTGCTGGGCGTTTTGCTCGCGCTGGCGATGATCGTCGGGCTGTTCCCCGGCATGAGCCTGACGGCATATGCGGCAGATGATCCCTATGCAAGCCTCAAGTACACCACAACAGTAATAACCTTTGACGGCAAGCCCTGGTACCTGATCGATTACGATGCCACTACTGTAACACTGCTTTCGGAGGAATGTGTTACGGCATCAAAGTTTGGCACAGACAGCACATACAGCGGTTCTACTGTAGAAACTGCTGTAAATAATTACTATAAGAACAATATTTCAACAGCCGCAAAAGCAGCACTCATCGGAGGAATGTTCCTTCTGACACCTGAACAGGCAAATGCAATCCGTGATGTAAATTATTTGGTGCTGAAGTGCCCTTGGCCAAGTGACGCTGAAGCAAACTTATGGTGGCTCAATGGACCCGGCCGCTATGCCGACACTGTGCAGTGCGCGGACGGCGACGTCAGCTACGTTTGGACCAATGGTTTCAACGTGGACTACACGCTTGGTGTCCGCCCCGCTTTAAAGCTCAATCTGCCATCTGTAATCTTCGAATCTGAATCAAAAACATTTTCGCTGAAGCCGTCCCACCCGCACAGCTTCACCTCTTACACAGCAAACAGCGCTGCCATAACGGCGGCCTGCACGGCGGACGGCTGCACGCTGCCCCCGAGCACTGCAGGTGGCACCGACCATGTTGTCACGCTGACCCTGAGTGCCGCTGATGAGGTCTATACCGGCAGCGCTTATACGGGAGCAAGTCTTTCCGATACAACAGTATGGACGTGGGTTGGACTGACCGAACCGACGATTGAATATGAAGGACGCGGTGATACAAGCTATACAAAGAGCGGGACAGCGCCGACAGCTGCGGGCACTTATACCGCCAGCATCACGGTGGATACGAACAAGACCGCAACGGCAGATTTCACGATCAGCCCCATGGCGCTGACCATTGACACCGCGACGGCGACGAACCGCACTTATGATAAGGACAGCACAGCGGTCACAATCAGTGCCGTTACGTTCAAGGACAGCAGCGGTGCCAGTGTTGAGCTGACTCAGGGCACCGACTACACTGTTACCGGCACAATGACCGATGCGAATGCGGGCGACGGCAAGAGCGTCAATGTCACTGTAACGCTCAAAAACGCCAATTACAGCCTTGCGACGAATAACACGACTACCACAGTCAACATCAACAAGGCGGACGCAGTCCCGGCCGCCGTCACCGCAGGCAACCGTACATATGATGGTACTGAGAAACCGCTGGTGACTGTTACAGGTCAGGCGTCTGGCGGCGAGATGCGATATGCCCTCGGTACCGTAACCGAAGCCACACAATCTTATACCACATCCATTCCGTCAAAGACCGACGCCGGAACCTATTACGTCTGGTACAGGGTCGCGGGCGACGGGAACCACTTTGACAGCGATCCCGCCTGCGTCACAGCAGAGATCAAAAAAGCGGAGGCGACTGTCACAGCCAAAGAACAGACGATCAAAGAGGGCACCGGCATCGGGACCGGGACAGACAAGGCTGAACTGTCCGGCCAGGTCTCAGGCCACAGCCTCAGCGCGGTCACCCTGGCGGCAGAGGATGGAAAGATCGTACCGTCCGGTGCCGTGATCCGGGATGCCGGCAATAAAGATGTGACGGGCAATTACAATATCTCCTACCAGCCGGGCGCCCTGACCGTTATCCCCAGGACCAGTTACCTGGTCACCTTCAGGGTGGTAAACGGCGCATGGGATGACGGCGAGGGAGATGCCGCGACAGCGGACAGGACCGTGACCCTCGAAGGCCACGAGGGCGACAAGCTGAAGCTGGAAAAGACACAGATCCCCTCCGCCGGCAGCAGGCCCAAAGACAGCACGTTCATGGCCGGATCCTGGGACGTGGAGCCTGACGAGAAGACCGTAATCGAACAGGACACGGTCTATACCTACATCTACGCGAAGAAGGAACCGGCAGCCGTCACGAAGGCACCGTCTGCCAATAACCTGACCTACAACGAACAGGCCCAGGATCTCGTAACCGCCGGTGAAGCCACGGGCGGCCAGCTGCGGTACGCCCCCGGCAAAGACCTCAATACCCCTCCTTCCGCGGACGAATATTCCGCGGAGGTCCCTGCCGGGACCGACGCCGGGACCTATTATGTATGGTATAAGGTCTTTGGGGACGACACCCACCTTGACTCGCCGGAAGCCTGCTTTGCCGTGACGATCGATCCCGGCAATTCCTCGGGCAGTCCGACAGGGCATGAGGACGGCCTCACCTACACAGGCGAAGCCCAGGAACTGGTCCTGGCGGGCACCGTCCAGGGCGGGACGATGCTGTACGCCCTCGGTGAGGACGCCTCGACGCCTCCTGAGGACAGCCTTTTCACCCGGGAGATCCCCAAGGGGACCGACGCGGGGGACTATTACGTCTGGTACAGGGTCGCCGGCGACGCCAACCACAATGACGTCCCGCCCGCCTGCCTCACAGCCGTGATCAAGAAGGCGCAGATCACACCCACGGTTTCCATCACCGGATGGACCTACGGTGAGGCTGCCAACGATCCGCAGGTAGACGCGGCAGACAATCCCGGGAACGGTACTGTGCGGTATGAATACAGCATGGAAGAGAGCACCGGCTACACAGACCAGGTCCCCGCGGAAGCCGGCCCCTATTATGTACGGGCCCTGGTCGCGGAGACGAAGAACTACAGGGAGGCCGTCTCGAAGCCGCTGGGCTTCGCCATCGCCCGCGCCTCCATCACCATCACGGCTGACAATCAGTCCGGCACCTACGGGGAGGACGTACAGGCCCTCACCTATACGGCGGGCGGCGCCTATGTGGAGGGAGACGACCTGGGCGTCAGTGTAAAGTGCAGTGTGAAAAAAGGCTCCGATGTGGGGACCTATCCCATCACCGTGAGCTGGAATGAGAACAAAAACTACGACGCCCAGCTCGTTGACGGCACCTATACCGTCCGGAAAGCCGCCATCGACACGGCGTCCGCCGGGAACAGCGGAAAGCCCGCTGCCAGAACTGTTACTTATAACGGAAAGAACCAGAAGCTCCTTTCCGCTCCGGCAAAGCTCCCGGACGGCTGCGCGAAAATGCAGTACAGGATGAGCGGCGCCGCCTCCTGGTCAAATTCCATCCCCGCTGCCGTGAAGGCCGGGAACTATACGATGGAATACAGATATGCGGGGGATAAAAACCATAAGACTTCCGCAGTTTTCCGGATCAAAGCATCCATCGCCAAGGCGAAGATCACGATCACCGCGCAGGACAAGACCGGCCCGCGCGAGACAGCCATCCAAAAGCTCACCTGGAAAGTGACCGGCGCTTATGTCTCCGGGGACAACCTGGGCATCAAGGCCTCCACCACTGCCAAAAAGACCTCCAAACCGGGAAAATACAAGATCTCCGTGTCCTGGAACAAGAATCCCAATTACACAGCCACGCTGAAAAATGGCACCTACACCATCACCGACAGAGTGACCGGCCCTGAGAAGGCCAGGACAGGGATCCTCCTGAACTCCGGATTCAGAGCATGGTGGGAAGGCTCAGGACTCATGGTCTCATGGGGTAAGGCAGAAAATGCCGACCGTTACGACGTCCTGGCCGCCTACTGCGGCAAGGACGCGCCCAAACCGGTCAGGACGGTCAGTGCTAAAAGCGAGCCGGTCATCAAGATCACGAGCCTTGACGGAAAGAAGATCGACCGCACGAAAAATATCAAGGTCAGGGTCATCGCCTATCGGAAGGTGGACGGCCAGTATACCAGGATGGGCGCGACCATTATTGCCCATGTGACCGGCGGCCAGGGCAGGACCAGCGGTTTTACGAATGCCAGAAGGGTGACCGTCCAGAAGGACAGTTACACACTGAAGACCGGGAAGACCGCAGTGGTCAGAGCAACGACCATTCCCGAAGTCCAGGGAAAAAAGCTCCTCGGAGAGAACCACGCCGCCAGATACCGCTACACCTCTGACAACAAGGCAGTCGCCACAGTAGATGAAAACGGAAAGATCACAGCAGTCGGAAAGGGAACCTGTCACATTTACGTTCACGCGCAGAACGGGACTTCCCAAAAAGTCAGCGTAACGGTGAAGTAAACAGACCGGCTCTGCGAGCTGGCCGGTATGTCAATTAATACGCGAAAAAACGTGAATGTAACGTGCATGTAAGTAGAGGAGGTTAATGACATGAAAAGAAATAAGAGCATTCTGCAGGTCCTGCTGGGCATCCTGCTGTGCGTCGCGCTCGCTTTTCCTGGTATGAAAGCGACCGTGTTCGCAGTGGACAGGATCGACGAGACAGACGCCGCCATGACGGAAAACGGCGCAATCCCGGAGAATGAGGGCATTAAGGAGAATGATCCGCTTCCGGGGTCCGGAGAGCTTTTATACGAAGATGCAGCCTTCGCTTCTACGGACGGGGATGCCCTTGCGGAAGGATCAGAGAGCGCAGCGGCAGAAGGATCCTATAAAGAATCCTATGAAGAAGACCTTCTCCCGGAAGGAGAAGAGCCCGAAGAGGATGGAAATGGAACCTCCGGTGACGGTGTTCTCCCTGAAGAGGACGATACGGAGGAAGTGGAAAACAGTGCCCCCGCGGACAATGACTTACCGGAGGAAGCAGAAAACAGTGCCTCCGCGGACAATGAATCTCCGGAGGAAGCAGGAAACGGTGCCTTCGCGGACAATGACTTTCTGCAGGAGGAAGGAAACGGCGATCCGTCTGAGGATGCCTACGTACCAGCCGAAGATGGCACATCCTCTGAGATGACGGCGCAGCCGGATGAGTCTGCACAAGATGAATTACAGGAAATTCCTGCCGAAGATGGCGCATCCTCTGAGATGACAGCGCAGCCGGAGGAGCCTGCCCAGAATGAATTGCAGGAAACTCCTGCCGAAGATGGCGCATCCTCTGAGATGACGGCGCAGCCGGAGGAGCCTGCCCGGGATGAACTGCAGGAAATTCCTGCCGAAGACCCGTCCGTGGAGGCGGATGCGGAGGAACTGACCGATACCGCCTCTTATGACTCCGCTGCCGGCCTTTGTCCTCTGGCCAGGGAGCTGACCTACAACGGGAAGGCGCAGGAACTGGTCGATGTCGAAGATATCCCGGAGGGTGCCCTGTGCTACTCGCTGGACGGCGAAGCCTTCAGCCCGGAGATCCCGACCGGAACCGACGCGGGAGATTACATTGTCTACTACAGAGCGGCGGGAGAGGGAGACGCGCAGGTTTCTTCCCTGACTGTGACCATCTCCAAAGCCGACGTCATATTTACCGCCCCGTCCGCAGTCGAATGAGGCAAAACAGGAAAAAGAAACAGAACGAAAGAAATAGGAGGGGGCGGCTCCCAAACCGGCTCCTGAAGGACTGACATCTACATTCGCCGCCCGGCCTGCTGCAGCAATAGGCCGGGCGGATTTTATTACTTTATAGAATATTCTGATTACTAAGGCAGCAAAACAGGCGTATGTTCATCGAATATATGTTGGATAATTACGTATTCAGGCATAAAAAGCAGATGATGATACTGGTGATGCTGACGAAGTTCGGATATGAAGGTATAATAAAAATGGATTGCGGAATATCGCTGAAATACACTTTTCTTGGATTAAAGATTATGACGCGAAAAAGATTCTTTATTTAATGTTTTTGGGAGAATAAAAATGTCCTGTTGGCACTTAACTGTAGCATTGAGGATTCCTGCTTCAGCACTTGGATTCAAATATCTGCGTGATTGGAAGGAATTCCTGAAAAAGCATGAAGATGATTTTTGCTGGGAAGAGGGATGCTTCTGCGAATCAATGTGTGATGACTATCCAGGTGGTTTGGGGTGGGGAACACTAGAATTTACTGATCCGGATTGGCAGCTGGACCAGCGGAATCCAAAGCACCCGGAAATCGTCCCGGGCCCCTTTCTGGACTATTATCTCAGGGATGATTACCCGCTCTTACCCGAATACAACAGTTACGGAGCGAATGACGAAATCAGGATCCTGGATGAGGACGAAAAGGAAAAATATCTGCCAGAATATCAGGCACTGTTCCCACAGTTTACACTAAAAGATATGGACGCAGTGCGCCGGTGTTCTTTTGAGTGGTATGACGGAAGCGGAGCATCCTATTTTTACTCTTGTTGGGATGACGACTGAAAGATGCCATATCTTTCACATGATATCTGTATTGATTGCGGATATCATTTGAGAATGCCGGATGTCACAACATTTACAACAGTGATCAAGATACATTAACCAATCATCATACATAACACAATAGCAAAAGCCGTCAGAACTGATCTGGCGGCCTTTTTCTACCTGATTTAAAGAGGATTTTTTACCATAAGGAATTTTGGGGGATACTTGTCAGGGATTATTTACACTATTCAGCGATTGGACCGGGTATTTCCTTGCAGGGGCGGCGAGTTATTCACCTACCTTCATTTTCATGATTGGATATTGACAAAATCCAATCATGAATACATAATAATGATAGAAAAATAAAAAAAACACATCACCACTGCTTGAAGGATGAAATATTGAGTATAAATAAAAAAGATATAGAGCAGTATCTTTCCGAAGTAAAAGATGCTGTTGGAAACGATAGATACCGGCTTGACAGGAATAGCAAGCGGAAAGATAATATCAATCTTTTCCTGGACTATGTGATCGATGAAGCTAAAGCAAAGGATATCATATTGAGTTTAACAATAATGGATTTTTCAGAAATCCTTCAGAATGAACACAGAGGTTTTGAGCATGAGAGACTGTATGTATTTGGCAAGGATGTCGTTCTTTTGGAGAGAAATGGTACAGAAGAGAAAACAGTATCTCTTTATATCAAATTTAACAAGCTGGAGAACTGTTACGTGATTGTGATTTCGTTCCATGAGCAGAAGTATCCGCTTACATATTTTTTTAAATAATCAGGAAAAGAGGAGACCATTATGACAGATAAGGGAAGAAGAGATTTCTGCATGGAATGCAGAAAAGAGACGGAGTACCTTTTAAAGAAAAAGGACATCGTAAAGACGATAAGGGATAAGGATTACACGTTTGGAATCACTGTAGCAGTATGTGCAGAGTGTGGCGAGGAAATGAGCATTCCTGGTCTTATTGATAAGAATGTTCAGGAAATCGATTCACAGTACCGGGCGGCGGAAGGTCTTGTGTCGATTGATGATATTGAAAAGCTTATGAAGATCTATAACATAGGTAAGGCTCCGCTGTCTCTTGCCTTAGGATTTGGAGAAGTGACCATACCGAGATATCTGGAGGGGCAGGTGCCTTCCAAAGAATATTCGGATGTTGTGAGGGCGGCGCTGGTCTCTCCGGCATATATGAAGCAGAAACTCATGGAAAACAGGGGAAAGCTGACGGATGCGGCATATAAGAAAGCGATGGCTGCGGCAGACAGCATAGAGAGTTTGTTTTCGGTGTCGGAAAAGATGCTCAGGGTGATCGCATACGTTTTTGAAAAGCTGGAAGAAGTAACGCCGCTGATGCTGCAGAAGATTCTCTATTTCATTCAGGGAGTGTATTCTGCACTGTATGGAAAGCCGGTTTTTGAAGAGGATTGCAGAGCCTGGGTACACGGTCCGGTCTATCCGGAAGTCTATGAGCTGTTCCGGGATTTTAAATATAATCCAATCGATGACGCACGGTTCGCATTGCTTCATGGAAACGCAGAAGCTTTGACTGAAGAAGAAAAGAAGGTGATTGATCTCGTAGTAAATACATTCGGAATATACGGAGGAAAGATATTGGAGAGAATTACGCATAATGAGGATCCGTGGATGGAAGCCAGAAAGGGTTATTGTGACAGTATCCCGTCTGGCAAGATTCTGCCGAAAGACCG
This sequence comes from Sarcina sp. DSM 11001, assembly GCF_900101015.1. Taxonomy (GTDB): domain Bacteria; phylum Bacillota; class Clostridia; order Lachnospirales; family Lachnospiraceae; genus CAG-791. The sequence goes on from NZ_FNFZ01000017.1 coordinate 91,960, forward strand.
CATCATGATGTATTATGTGATTATAAACCAAAAGTACGGGATTGACACCGAGGAAGGACTAAGAACCTATATTCATGACATGCTGGCTAAAGCATCATAAAGCAGGGCAGCGACTGCGGTCATCGCAACTTCTGACGGAGAAGCCTTTGATCGTGGGTATAGCCGGCTTGATGAATTGAAGGATGCTGTGAGGGCAGAAATACTTCTTCGTAAGTGTTTTTGTTGATTACTCAGAATCTGATACCCCCAAAACCATCCGGCATGCCTCCTCGGAGTGAGTTATGCATTCCGGGATAGGCGGATATTCGTTTTTTAAGTTTATAGTGTCTGGTATCAATAGTTAAAACCGATGATTGGGTGCTTACTTTACATCGGTGATTAGTCTTTCGAAACTATCTTATGATCAAAAGTCACATAGGCGCTTATAACGCTGGTCAAAACTGAAAACTGCCATTGAAGGAGGCTTTTAAAACCAATATAATGGTAATAGCGCATTACGGAATCACACTAGGAGGTCAACCCAATGATCCTCAACAAAAAACAGATGACCGAAGAGGCCATCAAGCTCAATTATATCACTCCTGCCATTAATGCCAGCGGTTGGCAGAATGGCATTAATATCACGATGGAGACTAAAATCACGGATGGGAAGATCAATATCCGTGGCAACATGGTCTATCGTGAGAAGGAGGAAAGAGCGAATTATCTTCATTATTTGAATAAATATCGTCCAATTGCCATTGTAGAGGCAAAGGACAAAAAGAAAACCATCTCTCACGGTTTTAGCAGGCATTGGAGTATGCCCAGATACTGGATCTCCCGTTTGCTTGCAGTTCCAACGGAGATGGTTTTTGTGAACATGATTTTCTGACAGGTACAGAGCGTCAGATGGGAATGAATGAGTTCTCGGCGATGGATGAGCTGATGAGCCCAGTATAAGCGGGAATGTTGTCTTAATGAGTAGGAACGCACTTGATTGATCAACAATATTACGCTAGTCAGGTGGACCGGAAAACTGTCCAGCCTAGTTCAATTACTCTGACTGAGTCATAGCGAAAGCAGATTAGGCAAAGACATAGGCTACACTTAATATGAAAGTGTCCAGGAAAAGTTTGATATTCTGCACCTAAGACACCCCTGATGATGGTGGTAGAAGAACCTGTGACATATGGTTCAGAAATAATAGTCGCAAAGAAATCGTATTTACAGAGGAGGGTAAATTTTGGAAAAAGCGTTTGATACAATTTTACAATCAGATGTATTTGCGACTATGGCTGCAAGAACAGGCGGGTTTGAACCTTATCGATATGAATGTTTATGTTGCGGAGAAGAGGTATATATTGCTGCAGCGTATAGTAGAGAGATGACGCCTCATTTCAGACACCGTCGGGGAAATAATGATAAGGAATGTGAGCAGTATCTTGGACAGCCGGGAGCTATTGCACGATATATCCAAATACGGAGAAAGAAACAGGACCAGGTCGATTTTTATTTTAATAGAGATCAAATGACATTCGAGGTTGGGATTCTGTTGGCTGTGGATGAAATAATAGAGTGTGAAAGCAGAAATGAGAAAATCCTTTTAAAGGATAAATATTATAGTGTCCCATTTTATTCTGTTTCAGTTAATCGAAGAAATTTTGTTGGTGGGGAACGATTCTTTGCGCCTTTAAAAGTGTTTTCACCTAATTATGCTGTTGCACTATCTGAAAAGAATTATATTCGGATGTATGAGGAGGTCTTTGCTTCTGGTAACAGGTTGAATTTTTATAAGGTGTCAGGACAGTCAGATCGGTATAGAGCCAGAAGGATAGGAACGAAGATTGTATATACAGAAACGCGATATTTTGTTGTGTCTGAAGATGAGCGTTGTATAAATGCGCTATGTAATCTTATCAACTGTGTTGACATTGAGGAAAAATTCGATTTTCAAACAATGAATCGCAGATTTTATGCATTAACTATGCGGTTTACAACCAAGGATTATAATGTGTCACGAGTACTTTTAGATTCTGAGTATCAGTTGGAATATGCAGAAAAGGCGGTAGTCCTTTGGCCACCGATGATTACATGTGATGATCAAATACTGTGTGAAACAGATAAGCTATATGTACATACCAGCTTTGAATTGTTATCTCATGGCAATATAAATTGCGATGCTTGTCTTATAGACGATATGGGAAATGGTCTATATCAACTTCAAGTGGATGATGATATAAAAATTTTTAGAAAGAATGCAGAACTGATTATAAATAGAACAACGCCTATGCATCAGGATGACGAATCAATTGATGTGTATGAAATTCATACAGATAAATATGAAGTTCCAGAGGAAGGCGATTTTTTTCTTTTCAATGCGGATGGATGTATGAAATTATTACCGCACCAGCATATATATCTGAGCGGGAAAGATTATATAACGCATTATCAAAATCATTGTATATGTGGTCGCATCTGTGCCAATAAAGCGGAAGCATTGTCTACAGAGGCCAAGATTCGGGAAATAAAAATGTACTGGAAGCTGACGGAACCATATACAGAAGCCACTTTTGAAGAGGGAGATTATAGCAAAGAAGTTTTGAACTATTTGGAGGAGTGCAGGAATCAGGGAACAATAAACTCTATGATTAAACGATATATTGAGGAGGGGAGACTGTGAACTATCTTCAAGAGTTGGATGAAAAAGAAATAAAGTATATTTGTTCTGTGATTCCTCACCAGGAAATTATATTTTATTTTAAAAATTTCCCAAAAGAATTTAGCAAAATCAGACCTGGATTTCGTCCGACATCTATATCGCAAGAATATGGAAGCAGAATTCTGTTCGACTATCGTAGAAAAAATTTTATAGCGTCTTTTATTGTGAAACACATTGATTTGTGGATGGAGCAGATTGGCGAAGAAATCGACGCAAGAATTGAAAAGGATATGGATTTTGAGAGCGCCTGCATAGAGGTGTTGCCATACAGCTACTTTAGCGACAATGTTGCCCTTTACTTCAAAATCAAAGGTGAAAAGAAATCGGAAGATTATATTTCGGTTATGTCTGCAGCCGTTAGGGCATTTAAACATAGCAATGCTCTTGAAGCCACCAAGGAGCAGATGAAGCAGGAATTTGAAATCGAGAAAGGTAAACTGCTTCAGGAAACCGAAAAAAAGCAGGTTATGATAGATGAACTAAAGAAGTCTGTAAAAGACAGAGATGCAAAGTCTCGTAAAATTCAAGCCCAACTAAAAGAAAAAGATTCTACTATAGAGAAGTTGGAATCTGAGTTGGAAAAGAAAGAAGAAGAGCGACTTCAAATAGAAGATGCAAGAAAAGCTGCTATTAAATTGCATAAGGCTGACACTAAAAAGTTGGGAATATTAGAACAGCAAATAAAAAGCCTGCGCTCGGAAAAGGAGAATGAGTGGAAAAGAAAGACCTCTGAAAAAAGACAGAGGGAACTAAGAGCTAGTCAGAGGCAGGAACGACCGCTGCGACCGGAATCGATGGATGAATTCGAAGAGTATTTTGAGTATAATCTGAATTCCATAGGATTTAAACCGGAAGCAAACCTGAAGAGGGCATTCTTGTGCTATTGTGAAAACATATTGTTTGATGGTACACCAATACTAATGAAGCAGAGTGCTGCAAAGAACCTATCCGCTTGTCTGTTAAATACAATACAGGGTAAACGTATGGTTAGCACGTTGCTGTATACCACCGGCATTACGACCGAAAGAATTTCTGATTTCTTGATACAGTCTAAAGATCGGGTGGTGTGTCTGGATGGTTTCGTAGGAAATTTTAATGAGATTGAACTGTTGGCTCTACTATCAGAGTTTAGAGATAAGATTATTTTTGTGACTTATATTTATGATGGAACCTTGCAGTATATGCCAACATCAGTGATGGCCAATTTTAATTACATAAGCTTGGATAGAATAGAGTCTTTTTCTAAAATCATGGATTTATCTGAAGATCCCTCAATTTTGAAAGAGGTCATGTACAAAGTTTCTGAAGAGAGCTTTTCAAACAATCGATATAAAAGAATCTGCAGAGAAATTGTTACAGAATGTGGTTTGTCTATTAGAGATTGTGGACGATATATGCTGTGTATTTGCGATGACAATACTCTTAGTGCTGTGCTTATGTTTACAATTTTACCGTATGTAAGGGATATTACATTAAATAACCCTTATGGCATGTCAAGCCGACTGCGTAAATATGCAGGCGAATCTGGAAGATGCCAGAATAAAGATATACTTATGGAGTGGTTTGGATAATGCAAGAATTATTAGATGCTATGAGCTCAGATATGAATATCAGCCCATATTGGAATGAACCAATGGAGACCTATGCATATAGGGTGATCTATTCAGCGCTTGGCTTATGGTGCCTAAAAATGGCTCAAAGTAATAAGTATAGCGGGGACGGCGTGAGTAAAAAAGTTCAAACAGCAATATTGCATGATTTGATTGAAAAATATACCGACATGTATACGGGAGTACGAGAGTTTTTCATGAAAAGGAGATCAGCAGACGCGGCTGTCTTTATAAGAACGACATATGAGCAGACGGGTTATCTTCGCTCCATGGAAAATAACTATAGTTTACTGGTGAAGAAGGGAAGGTCGATTATACTTTCAGACAATCAGAGGCTGTATTTCGGACTCCCCCAAGGTCACATATCAATGAATGGATTGGGTGTATTTACCGATTTTGAAATTACGAACATAGATTCACTTCAGGATTTTCTGATTAGGGATTCATTGTCTACGGATGAATATGTAAGAGTGAATTATAATTCACTTGATTTTGAATCGAGAGAGATAGATGAGACAATGTTGGAATTCTTTGATCCAAGAATGCGAACACCGCCTTCAAGAGCGTGGAAAAACTATATGGATGTGGATTTCACAATGGCTCGTCAAGGAATTACAGGGCCGTATTACCGAGTAATAAAGAGTGATGAAGGAAAGCTGCTTTTTGCAGATGAATACGAGGCCAATAAAGAAGGTTCTTTTACAGGTTATGAGTATCGTCGGCTATATATGGCTTTGAACGAATATTATGGAAGTCCTATGGTGGCATATTTATGCCCGATTGATGAGACGTACTCACATATTCGTTTCCTTGGACATCTGCCGAACAGGGAATACTATTTGATGTTAATGTGCGGATGGCCGAAATACGGTATTAATGATAAAACAAACTTTATTATAAAAAAAGAATTTCTACCTGCATTGTTGCCGGTTTTAAGGAATATAGGAGTAAAAATAAAGGAGGGGAAGTTCCGTGGCTAAGGATACAAATGGTGTTCAGCAGTATTATAAAACAATCAGGGACAGACTTGTGAATTATATTAAGTCTGATTATTTAGCAAACAGTGAAACGCTTCTTCTGTATGCGGATGAAATTCTGGGTGAGATGTGTCCAGATGAATTGAATATAGCAAAGGAACCTTATATAGAGACTTCTGCTTCTTACAAGAAAGTTCAAGACGGCATAAAAGATGCTGATATTAAAGAAAATGTTAAGGCTGTTTTACTGCAACTGATTGATGCAAGATTGGGCTTTTTTTCGACTCCGTTTGAACATCAGGTAACGGCATTGACTAAAGCATTGCAAGGGCGTGACCTTTTTGTTTCAACAGGAACTGGATCTGGAAAAACGGAGTGCTTTTTATGGCCTATTGTGGCAAGAAGCATAGATGAGGCTGCAAATCGTCCTGATTCATTTAAGAAGGCGGCTGTCAGAACTCTGATTATATATCCAATGAATGCTTTGGTTTCTGATCAGTTGGCGAGATTTCGAAAAATCATGGGTGCTCCTGGATTTTTAGAAATTTTTACAAAATCTACCGGGGCAAACAGAATTCCTCATTTTGGAATGTATACAGGTAGAACTCCATATGCAGGATTATCGAAAAAACAGAGTAATCTTCAGTTGGCAGAAACATATCGTAAGCAATATTTAATTGAAGATTCATGGAGTGATGCCGAAAAGGAAAAACAACAAAAGAAAATTGAAGGACTAAAGAGCATAAATAAGTTTCCAGCAAGATACCGCGGGGATGCAGGGGTTAGAATATTTGTTGAGAACCTTGAAAATAACATTCACAAGCCAGGAGCTTATGATGCTGAATATATTACACGCTTTGAAATGCAGGAGTATACTCCCGACATTCTCATAACAAACTATTCTATGCTGGAATACATGCTTATGCGCCAAAGGGAATCCGGTATTTGGGATAATACAAAAGAATGGCTTGAGAAAGATGCTGAAAATCGGCTTTTAATTGTTCTGGATGAGGCGCACATGTATAGAGGCTCCTCTGGAGGAGAGATTGCACTTCTGTTGGATCGACTGTTTTCGAGACTTGGAATAGGCTTGGATAAGGTGCAGTTTATTCTTACTACTGCCAGTATGCCATTAGATGATAGAGGTGCTATTGATGATTTTTATACCGGATTGACGGGAAAAAATGCTGACGGCTGTGAATTCCTCTTTGGCTCAAAGGAGGATGTTACAGATCATTTTGAAGTACTTACAAATGTACAAAAGTTAGCCTCAGTTGGAACGAGCCAGGTGACAGAAGCTGAAATTCCAAAAAGAGTAGCATCTTTTGCTAATCTGCTGTTTGGAGTAGAACTAAAAAAGAATTTGACTGTAGCTGAGGCGCAGGAATGGCTTTTTGATAATCTTCCTAAATACCAGGCCTTTGTCGAATTGCATAAATTGTGTCGTGATGGCGCTAAATCATATAGTGAACTAAAGGATAAAATATTTCATAACGACATCCAGGCAGATGAAGCATTAGACGCGCTCTTAGTTATTGTATCTCTCGCAAAGAAAAATGATGAAATACTATTTCCAGTACGACTCCATATGTTTGTGAGAGGAATACAGGGCCTATACGCTTGCTCAAATCCTAAATGTACGTGCGGAGCAAAGTATTCTCCAAAGGAGAAACTTCCTTTAGGAAAAGTTGTTTCTGTACCGAGGGAAAGATGTGAATGCGGTGGACGAGTTTATGAACTGGTTAATCACATTAAGTGCGGAGCATTATATTTCAAAGTATATGTCCAAAAGACTATGGGAACAGGGTATTGGTATGTATTCCCGAATAAAGGTCTCAATGGAGGAAGCAATGAGCTAACGGAGATGCTTTTGTATATTGCACCGGACAATTATGTGAAAGAAACTCGCGATAAAGTAGGTTATTTGGATCCAGTGACAGGAAAACTATATCTTTCCGCAAAGGACGATGAAAACTTATTGACAGTTTTATATGAGGATAAGCTTGATGAGAAGAAACAGGTTTATACCTTTGGCTCCTGCCCTAAATGCCGGAAAGTTATGCCGTTAAAGAAGCCAACAGATTTAGCAACCAAAGGAAATATACCTTTTTACAATTTAACGAAAGCGCAATTTGAGTTGCAGCCAGCCAGATCAAAGATGATTAACGAAGGTAAGAAAGTATTGCTTTTTTCAGATTCCCGTCAAAATGCTGCAAAGTTAGCGCTAGATTTGTCAAAATCATCAGATGCGGATGCTTTCAGACAAGCTGTTATGCTGGCATCATTAAAATTGCGTAAAGAGGGAGGAGAGCATTCTTTATATGAATTGTATCCGGCTTTTCTCGAGGTATGTGATGATCAGCGGTTATCATTTTTTTCTGGTAAGAGTGCAAACAAGTTTAGAGATGATCTGAAAAATTTTAAAAGGAAGAGACGAAGGGGGAATAGTTTCAGGGATTTAGCGGCAGACTTACAACCTCTTCCGGAAAACTATTATGAGCAATTGCTTACATTCTTTACAGAAAGTCCACGTTCATTTAAAGATATTGGGTTGGGATATTTGGGACCTATTGATAAGGCAGTGGAAGAATGCCTGGATATTATGGAGGATGACTTCGATATCGTTTTGAAAAAAGACCAACTGATACAAATGTTGGTTCTTATATTCTGGGATGTCATGGACGATAGTGCAGCACTTGGAGAAACTATACATGATGATGTTCGTCAGGGATTGCCGGGAAGAAGTAAAATTCAGACATTTGGATTAGATGCTAATTTTGGAAAAGCTCTTGATCGTAAACTTGTAATAAGATTGCAAGAAGTCCTTAGTATGGACGAAAACAGACTGAACAAAGTTCTGGATACGATAAAGGAGATTTTCTTTAAACAAGGCGAGAACAACCGTTTTTATATTGCCTTGGATGCTGTAAAAATTGTTATAGCTGATGAAAAATTCACCTGGTATCGTTGCGCAAAGTGTGGCAAGATTTCTCCATTCAAATTAGGGGAATACTGTGGTGCATGTTTTGACACCAAAGATGTGAATCCAATTACCAATGCAGATCTTTCCCGCTTTGATTTTTGGCGTAAACCTGTACTTGCTGCATTAAAAGAAGAAGAGCGAATACACACGATTGATACGGAAGAACATACTGCTCAGTTGTCTCATAAAGAGACAAGGAGTGATATTCTGAGCCGAACTGAAGACTATGAGATTCGTTTTCAGGATATTGACGCCGGAGAACAAGGGGAAAATGCTATTGACGTTCTAAGTTGCACTACCACAATGGAAGTGGGTATTGACATAGGTTCTCTGACGGCTGTTGGCTTAAGAAACATCCCTCCTATGCGAGAGAACTATCAGCAGCGTGCCGGTCGAGCAGGCCGAAAGAATGCCGGAATATCCACAATTGTAACATATGCTTTTGGTGGAATTCATGACAGCTACTATTTTCGGCATCCGGAGGAAATGATATCCGGAGCGCCAAGAAAACCGTGGATTGACCGAAATAATCCGAAAATTGAACAGCGTCACTACAATATGAAAGCTTTGAATAGCTTTATGTCTACAGATGACATGAAGAATCGGTTCGATAGTATTGTTGATGTGGGGATTGTTACGTTCTGTGAAAAATATGGCAAAAATTTCATTGAATTTCTTCAGTCACTCGATTATTCGACAGAAGAAACGGAAAATCAGTTCCGTGAAATTCAGGAAATGGTATTAACTGAAGGGAAGAGAAATGAATACTTCAATGGAGATAAAGAAACATCTGCATTTGACGTGTTTTACTCAGAAGGATTTATTCCATCATATTCATTTCCCAAAAATGTGGTTCGCTTCTTTGTTGAAAAGGAATCTCAGTATGGCAGAAATGCTCCGAGAGACGTTCAGTATGCACCTGAGCGTGATATTGCTGTTGCAATAAGTGAGTATGCGCCCGGGCGCTTTGTAACTATTGATAAGAAGATATTTAAAAGTGGCGGATTATATGCTAATCCAAAGCCGAGAGGATATGAGCGGAATCCGGCGGAATATTACTTTGAAAGCAAGGACTACAAGAAACAGATATATGTTTGCACAGAGTGTAACTGGTTTGGGGATAGTTCAGATCATTATGCGGATTGCCCGTATTGCCATTCAAAGATAGAGTATCATACCATGCTGAAGCCATGGGGATTTGCCCCGGTTAAGGGTGATCCTGTTAAATACGAGGATGAGGAAGAAGAGAAAACATATGCTGAGGCACCGTACTATTCCTATGTGCCGAAGGATACAGAAATGCAATCTTTCAAATTCAGCAAAATTCGTTATGCTAACCTGGAGAACAGGAAAGTTCTTACAGTAAACATGGGAAAAAATAAACATGGCTTCAATATCTGTAGAAAATGTGGAGGCGCTGAAGTAGCAGAAGCTGTTCAGACCGGAGAGTTTAGGTTTTCTCAGCCTTATCATGATCGCTATTTATGTCGTCACGAGGGAACAGTAGAAACAAATCTGTTCTTGGGATATGAGTTCTTAACAGATATGTTTATGTTGGATATTAGTTATGATTCCGACAAGTTAGTTTCTAATAAGACTGTTGAGGAGAAGAATATTCTTAGGTCTGCAGCGACTACTTTGCATGAGGCAATTAAGAAAGCAGTATCACTTGTTTTGGACATAGACTATAACGAGATAAATGGTGGATGGCGTACGAGATTTGATGGCTCTGGGGAATCACATATTGAGATGTTCTTCTATGACAATCTGACAAGTGGAGCTGGTTATTCTTCGCTGATTGGAGAAATCCTAGATGACGTTTTAGCACAGGCGAGAGAAATACTTAGTTCTTGCACATGTGGAAGATCTTGCAGAAATTGTCTGGATAACTTCTATAACCAAAGAAGCCATGAATTGTTTGACCGTAAGCTAGGCTTACAATTGCTGGAATATGCGGTTGATGGAAAGTTTCCATCAGCATATTCAAAGCGAGAACAAGAGTATATGATTGCTCCGTTGAAAAAGTTAATTGCAGAGGAACGAGACATGGAAAAGTTGCCGGAATATTTTATTGAAGTGATTCCGGCATTAGTGAAACGCCCGGAGGCAGACGGAAAAACAATCTATTTCAATTCATATAATTTGGAAGACTGGTTGCCAAATGCTTTTATGGAGTTTTGCAATTATATCGCAAGGGCAAAGTAATTGGTAAGAAGAATCATCTGGGCCGAAGAAAAAGGAAAAGAAGGATCTTAGGCCCAGAATGCATCTATCTACAGACAGATAGAAATGCTATAATATAATTTTTAAGCAGGATGGAAAAGAGGTGAGATCATATGTTTTACTCCCCATTAAGATATCCCGGTGGAAAAGGAAAGTTGGCCCCCTTTATGGAGCTCATGATTGATGAACTGGGTCATAGAGGAGGAACATATATTGAGCCTTTCGCCGGCGGTGCAGGCATTGCGATTGAGCTTTTGGAACGTAATGTTGTTGGCCAAATTGTAATTAATGACTATGATAAAGGAGTATGGTCATTCTGGAAGGCGATATTATCTGAGACAGACAGATTTGTGGAATGTTTGAATAATGTTCCGCTTACGGTAGAAGAGTGGAACCGTCAGAGAAAAATCTGTCTTACACAGAATAAAAAATATAGTTTTCAGCTGGGGTTTGCAACCTTTTATATGAACAGAACAAATCGTTCTGGGATTATAAAAGGTGGCATTATTGGAGGATTAAATCAGACAGGTAATTGGAAAATGGATGCCAGGTTTAATCAGGAAGAATTATCACAACGTATTACTAATATTGCTGCTCGAAAAGGAGATATAAAACTTTACAATAAAGAGATTGGAAGCTTTATAAAAACCTATATTCCGAAATACGAAGAAAATGCGTTAATCTATTTTGATCCACCGTATTTTGGCAAAGGCAAACAGTTGTATATGAACTTCTTTAATTTGAAAGATCATGAGCGTATTGAGGCAGCAATTCGCAATTCTGTTAATGGAGATTGGATTATCACATATGATGATGCACCGGAGATAGCACATATTTATGATGGGTACTCAGTAAGAAAATTCGATTTGAATTACAGTGTGGCTAATAAAAGGCGGGCTAGTGAATTGATGTTTTTTAAAAATGGTATTGCTATACCATCTAACATGCTTCTGGAGGAAAATAGGATAGCGATAAACCTTAGGTAGTAGAAATTTGATAATTTGCCGAAAAGCGGGGATAACGAGATGATAATTCAGAGCATTGAGCGAGAAATTAAAAGATTAACTGCTATTTCGGAAAGAAATGCAACAAAAAAACAACTTTATTAGGTATGTTGGGGCAGCCGTCTACAATACCCAGTAAAGAACATCCGATGTACGGATGTAAGACAATCGATGGATATAATTTCAAGTCGCAATTCAAGGAGTAATTTAAGACATCTCCGGAGCATGATATTATAGACGATCACAGATGGAAATTTATTTTAGAAGACTATTAGATGATAAGGCATATTTCTCTGTTGCCAGTATAGCCAGAAAGCAAACTGGTAAAACGCCGACACTGCGATTTTGGAATTTTGAAAGCCGTGCAAGTGGAGCTGGTTATGTTCAGTTGCCGGTATAGTATGATGTTGGTTTAGAGTACCTGACACCAAGGTGTTTCCACACGGATAACGGACTGTGGATTTATTCGCAGAATCGAGAACGCCATTTGGCGAGTGCAAGTGGAAACGATATTGGAACTGCTTGTGCTTTCTTGGGAGCAGATCATGAAAATCCGCAATATCGTCGAGGTTGGAGCTGATGAGATTGAGAGGTGGATTAAGGATGAGAGACGGCGGGCGAAAGGGCTGATTAAGGAGACATTACAAACGGAACCACATTGAGATTTATACACACGTAGCCAATACACAATACACTCAGCGGAGGACAAAGAGATGAGTAAGCTTCCGAAACGGTTAACAGCACTGCTCCTGTCAGGCATGCTGGTCATTGGTTTAGCGCCTGTGGGGGTTTTTGCAGAAGATTTCGGGCAGACTTCTGAGGCAGCAGTGGAAGAGGCTGCTTCGGAGGAGGCAGTGGCAGCAGAGACTGAGGGAGAAGTAGCTGCCGGAGACATAGCAGCGCCTGAGGAAGAGGATCAGGCTCTGACTGGTACAACGGAAGCGCCTGAAGAAGTGGTAGGGGATCAGGAAGCGACTGGTACAACAGACGCACCTGCAGAAGAAGTTGCGCAATATTATACCGTTACTCTCAATGCCAATGGCGGATACTTCGAAAATGAGTGGGATGATGCACTTGGCGAATATGTTGAGCAGGTGGAAACCATTAGCAAAGCGGTTCCTATTGGTGATGCGATAGTGACATTTCCGGTATTCGGAGAGGATGATCAGGAATCACAAAGCATGATTTTTGCCGGATGGAGCCTCGAACCTGACGGGCAATTGATCTCTGAAGGATTTGAAGAGTATTTGCCGGAAGATAACTGCACGATTTATGCCCTTTGGGAGATTAATCCGTCTGCAGTATCAGAGACTGCTGAAGAAGATGATGATATAGATTCCGCAGATAATCCCGGTCAGGATGAGGATCTGGAAGAGATTGCTGAAACAGATCCTGCCCAGATTCCCGATGATACGGAAAAAGCAGAGGAAAAAGAGCAGTCTTCAAATGAAGATGAAAAGGAAGCTTTTGATTACAATGAGGCAGGCAATGAAACCTCTGCAGCGGGCGGTACAGAAGAGGCAGAAGCCGCCAATACGGACGATACTTATAAGAGAGAGCCCGATTCCGAAAATGAAAGCTTAAACGATTCGGAAGAGGGAGGATCTCATGACAGTTTTGATCTGGCTCGTTTTGAACAGGCACCTGAAGAAGCACAGAGCTCTCCGGATGCAGAAGATACTACACTTGTAGATGATCCGACGGAAGAAGAGATAACAGAAACTGCAAAAGAAGCTTCAGGGGATCTGACGTATGAAAACTTTACCTATACTGTTTCCGGGAGCAATGCGACGATCACAGGGTATACGAGTTCCGCAGCAAGCCTGACTATACCATCAAAGATTGGGGAGTACACTGTCACTGCCATCAAAGATTATGCATTTTCCGACTGTTCATTCCTGACCTCTTTGACCCTGCCGGAAAGCATAACTGTGATAGGTTCATATTTCATCGAAGGAACCGGGATTAAGTCGATTACGATCCCGAAGAACGTCACAAGCTGCGCCTATTGCCTGACAGGATC
>NZ_FNFZ01000014.1 GCF_900101015.1 Sarcina sp. DSM 11001
GGCTTCTTAAACGACCACAGCGGACAGTTCGCGTGGATCCCGTTCGACTGCAAGGAGGGCTTCTCCTGCGTTCTATGCACCCATAAAGAAGACCAGAGAGACAGTCTGAAAACCTTCCTTGATATCCTGAAAAAGCTTTACTCGGACGCGGTTGCGTTCCCACTGTAAAGAGCAAAAAAATAAGCCCGGGAGAATAACGATGAATAAATACAGATTTACTCATCTTACCCCCACCAAGGCTGAAGTTGTTTAGAGGATTTGAAAAAAAGATTCTGAAGAACACATCTTCAAGACTCACTCGCGGGTATTGCGCGATGAAGAATAAATACCAGATGATCAGGACAGGAAAAACATAGTACCGCTGTCTTCACAGTTAAATTGTGGTATACTCGAAGAATCAGGCTTGCCTATAATTTCGTATTCACCTGCACGGTTTTTCATCGTGTATTATCATCGAACGGAGGCACTTTCCGCCGGCGTTACCTCCAGCTGTATTGTATAGGTTTCATTATGGATAAAAATGAACTGATCGAAACAATAAATTACAGTGCCATCAAGACAAAGAAAGGATAGCATAATGAAGAAGTTTTTCGTATTGATCGCGATGCTGACACTGATGCTCTGCGGTGCTTCAGGAGTTGCTTACGCAGACGAGGCAGAACCTGAAGCAGAGCGCACGGTCATGCTGTATTTATGCGGCTCTAATCTGGAGACCAGCGCCGGAATGGCGACCTATAATCTGGAACAGATCCTGCGTGCGAACTACAGCAGCAGTATTGCTGGTGTTCGAACAAAATGAGTTGGTCTCGGTCGCTTTTGCGACGGAGACCGGCGGCTATCGTGAGATCGAGACGAAGGATCTTCTCGGGGAGATCAGCCTTATCACTTCAAAGTATGAGACGCTGTTCGACGCGAATATCCCTATCAGCAGCACGTCTTTCACCGTCAGCGCGGACAATGCGGGCAGTATCTCCCTGAAGTATATGGACATCAGTGAAATCAGTGACATCGCGGATACGGATGGGGACGGAGATGCTCTGCATGACACTCTTGCAGTAAAAGACTTCTACGATACCCATATCGATATCACCGATAAGGCAGAGGAAGCTGACAGCCTGCCGGAACTCACCGATGTGAAATTGACATCCGTAAACAGGGCGGTCTACAACGGAACGGACCAGACGCCTGAGGTCGTCTGCGACGGAAAAACACTGACAGCAGGCACCGATTATGAACTGATTCGTTTAGGCGGCAGTGATGCATTCAAAAATGCAGGCGAGTACTCCATCCTCCTGCTAGGAAAAGGGGACTATACCGGAGGGGCGATCACCTCCTTCATCATCGACAGGGCGGCGCTTGCCTCTGCCGATGTGACGCTTGCTTCCGACACCTATACCTATAACGGGAGATCCCAGAAACCTGCCGTCACAGTAAAACACGGCGGAAAGAAACTCGTCCCCGGAACGGATTACTCCGTAACCTACAGCGACAACGTCCACGCGGGGACCGCGTCGGTGAAGGTCTCCGGCAAGGGCAACTATAAGGGAACGGTCACGAAGAAATTCACCATTGCAAAGGCTGACCAGTCGATCAGGCTGACCGTGGATGCCACAAAGATCGACGTCGGAAAAACAACAGCCATCAAAGTCTCCGGCACAAAGGGAAGCATCTCGTTCAAGTCTGCATCCGACAGTCTGGCTGCTGTTAAAATGAAGGACAGCAAGACCGGCACTGTCAAGGCCGTCAAGGTCGGCAAGGTCAAGATCACGGTGACCGCGGCGAAGACATCCGACTTCAACGCCGTCTCCAAAGCTGTCACCATCAGAGTTGTCCCCGCCGCAACATCTACGTTTAAAGCGGATAACCAGGCTGCCGGCATCAGGCTGACCTGGAAGAAGGTCGCCGGCGCGAACGCTTACTTCATCTTCCGCGGCAACACCCAGATCGTGGCCATCAGAGATGGCGCCACCGTAACCTACACGGACAAGAAGGCCACTGCCAACGGGGCAAAGTATGTCTACAAGATCATCGCCAGCGCCTCTGTTACCGGCAGGAGCACGCACTCAGCGAGCGTTACGGCTTACCGGATGGACAGACCGGCGATCAGTTCTCTGGCCAACAGCGGAACAGGAAAGATGACGGTCAACTGGGGCAAAAACGCCAAAGCGACCGGCTATCAGGTCCAGTACTGTCCGGACAAGACCTTTAAGACCGGGAACAAGTCGGCGACCATTTCGGGCGCTTCAACAGTGTCCAAAGCGATCGCCGGCCTCACAAAGGGCAAGACCTATTACGTCCGGATCCGCACATTCAAGACCGTGGACAGCACCAAATACTTCTCTGCCTGGTGCCCAGTCAAGAGCGTGAAGATCACAAAATAAGGTAAAAAACAGGGTTTTTACGGCCTGCAAAACAAGGGAACGCAGGGCTTGTCAAACACCTGGAAAAAGCTGATAACCGGAATGATTTCATGGATTATGACACAGCATTGTCGATCTTCCAATGGATAGTACAGGAAAGATATCTTGAACAGTATGCCATTCAATAAAAGCATATGATAATATACTCTTATAAGCCTGTCAGGCAAACAGGGATTTAACAAGAAAGGGTTAAAAGCTTATGATCAAACTAATCGCCAGTGACATCGACGGAACCCTGGTAAAGGAGGGTTCCCATGAAATCGACCCTGCATACTACGATGTGATCGGGGAACTCAAGGAGGCGGGGATCATCTTCTGCGCCTGCAGCGGGCGGCAGTACCACAGTATGATGGAACTCTTCAAACCGGTCGCGGACGACATTTATTTCATCGCATCCAACGGAACTGTCATCCGCACCAGGGACCGCGTCCTGCACAGCTGGAAGATCGATCCGGAACTGTATCTGCCGCTCGTCGAGCGGCTGCGCACCATAGAGGGCGCAGAGATCGTCGTCGAAGGCCCGGACGTCAGCTGGATCGAGGGAACCGAAACACCTGTAGCCAGGATGATGAGCAATAATTACCGCTACGCCGTCGAGAACGTTGATGACCTGACTGCGATCCCGACTGACAACATCATCAAAATAGCGGTTCATCACCCCAATGTGGAGAAGGCAACCAGAGGACTTGACCAGTCCATCCGCGCCAGAAATCTGTCCATGACAATCTCTGGAGCTGAGTGGCTGGATATCTTTGCCAAAGAGGCCGGTAAGGGCGAAGCCTTCGCACTCCTGCAGGAATATCTCGGAATCGGTCAGGAGGAGACAGTGTATTTCGGAGACAACCTGAATGATCTCCCTGCCTTCCATGAGGCAGGTGTTGCTGCAACTGTAGCAAATGCCCGTTCTGAGATGCAGGACGCGGCGGACATCGTCGAGCGTTCCTTCTCCGACCTGGGCGTCCTGAAGGAACTCCGTCATATCCTGGATCTGCACAAAAGGTTCGAGGCACAGGGAAAACTGTAAATTGCTCAAACACAAAAATAACCTCCCGGTCTTCATAGGCCGGGAGATCTTTTCTCTTTCGGCGTCTCCGTTGCTTTACTTTTTTGAAACATGCGTGACCTTGTCTTTATACAGCACGTCGGTTGCTTCTTATCTTCCCCTGTATGGGTGATCTATCTCTCCGGGATTGTCTCTGTCGCCTTTCGTCACATATGCAATGAAAGAAGCTATGGGCACCAAAAGGGACGGTTCTTTTGTTTCCGTCCCCTTGTTTACATTACGTTTATCCAAAAATCTGTCCGGGCAGCTTTTGCTTCTCCTTTGGCGGGAATCCTTTGTCAAACTCCTCCACGTCATTATCGTTCACGTAATATCCCTGCGGCGTCTGGTACACTCCGGTGATGCCTTCCAGATATCCCGGATTCAGTTCTTTGCAAAGAAAGAAGGAAGAATCCGCATCCTCCGGAAGGTCATGATACCGGATCCCGAACTTACTCGCGTAGTCAAAGCCGCTCTTGCCATAGAAGCCTATATTACCCTCAAAGAGAACAGCTCCAAAGCCCATCCTGGCAGCTTTCTCCAAAGAGTAGTCCAGTAAAGCCTTTCCGAACCCCCTGCGCTTCAGTTCCGGTGTGATTCCGATCGGCCCCATCGTAAGAACTGGAATTGTCCTGCCGTCATCCGCTTCTATGATCGTCTTCATGAACATATTCTGTCCGATCAGCTCTCCGTCCATTTCCATGACGAAATCCAGCTCTTTCATGAATGCAGGATCATCCCGGAGTACATGAATTACGTAATGCTCACTGCATCCCGGACGGTAAACATTCCAGAAAGATTCCCTTACCAGGTTTTCGACCGCTCTGTAATCTTCTTTTTTCTCTAGTCGTATCAAATAATTCTTTGTATTCATCGTTGTTTTCCTCACAATATATCTGGGGCCTTCCTCACCAATCTCACCGGTTGGTCTGAAGCCGCACTTCATTAATACTCTCTCCGATGCCGAATTCTCCGGACTTGTTTCTGCTTCTGCGGCGTTTACCTCCGGATGCCGAAACACCCATTGCAGCGCCAGTTTTACCGCTTCCGTGGCAAAGCCCTGTCCCCGGTATTCTTCCAGAATGCCATATCCAATCTCAGGGTTACAGTCAGCTTTTATGCCCTTAAAGCAGAGATCCCCGATATGCGATCCATCTGTTTTCTCTATTATCCACATTGCATACCATTCCCATTGCTCCGGGTGATTAAGACAGCCTTCAAGCATTTCTTCATACGCCTTCCGGGTGTCTTCGTCCGCCTCAGCAGCAATGTTCTTCTCCATCTGTTCCCTGCTCGCAGGATAGATTCTGATCCGCTCCGATTCCATCATGATACCCCTTTTCCTTTCCCAATCAGCAGCCCCTTCACGACCAGCATAGCCAAACACAGGATGCCCGCATACGGCTGCCGGGTCATGATGAAAACCGCTGCTCCCGTTATAGATAACACCATTCCGGTGACGAGCCGGTGATGATTCCAGACTGGTTTGTCAAAACGGCCGATGATGATCCCGCAAATCCCGTTCAAAACCGTCACACCGATCAAGACCGCAAACACGATTCTAATCCAGGAACTGAGGCCTGTGCTCTCAAACAATGTTACCGAAGCCGGAGTATCCGCACTGTTTCCAAACACCGGTAAAAACAACAAAAGCACCATAAGGGTATCCAATGTGCAGCAGATCAAAGAGATATATTTATCGATGCACGCCCTCTTTTCGTCTTCTGCGGCAATAATGATCTCTTCTGAGCAGATCAGGTCATCGATCGTTACCGAAAAGTATCTGGAAATCTCTTTCAGGGAATCCAGATTCGGATATCCCCTCCCGGATTCCCATTTGGAGATTGCCGTCCTTGAAACAAACAGAGCCTCAGCCAGTTGTTCCTGCGTAAGCCCCTTATTCTTTCGTAGTTCCTGCAGTTTTTCATTGAACTCCATTTACAGACTCCCCCGGGTGTTGTTTTGCTCTTTTCCCGTCAGCAAGAAGAACAGATGACCGATAAAGAAAAAACAAACCTGTACTCAATAGTATCGAACCGACAATATCACTTGCCCAGTGGACGCCGGATATCAGTCTTCCGATAACCATAAATATTGAAAAAGCAATCACGAACACCGCAGTCACTCTTCTGATCAGCGAATTTTCAACTCTCCTGTCCACTTGGAACTGCAGTGTCGGCATGACGCTCAGCACCAACAGTGTGGTAGACGACGGATAGGATGCCTCCAGGTGTCCTTCTATCAGGATCGGCCTGTAGTTAACCGGTACCATCTCAAAGAACAGGTATCCAAATATGACCAGAACATAGTAAATGCCCAGCAGGATGATATCCGGATCGACCCGCAGAAGGCTCTTTCTCCTGATCAACTGCACAAATCCCAGCATACCAAAGCACAGACAGATAAAGATTGGTACAAGTCCCAGCCAGTCCGTGATCGTATAAATCGTCATATGTACACCGGTCAGCTGATGAAACCACACATTGAAAGCGGCAAAACCTATCCTTGTTCCATTCTGCCCAACCGCCTGCACATCAATGCATTGGATCATGACAGTCCACAGGGCAAACGCACCGATTAACCCGCCTCCATTCAGCAGATCTCTTTTTTCCTTCATATTCCCTTCGTCCTTTCAAAAAGTATTGCCTGTCGGCAATCCGAAAGTAGCAGAGACCCATAAAGAAGGAAAGAAACGTACTGTCACATCAATGATACGATTCGTGTCATGCCTGGAAATCCGTGAAGCGATCGATCTTGGCTGGTTTCAATAGGCCGATCTCATCATAGTGGCGGAGCATTCTGACGCTGACTCTGGACAGTTTCGAAAATTCTCCTATTTTCAGCATGGCGGTACCTCCTGTTGCTGTTTTTTGAGCTCACGTCAAGCTTAATGCCTGCCACAGTGTGAGAGTCAAGGGCATACTTTCACTTTTTTTACTTTCTCCCGGCGAAGAACCATCCCAAAGTATTTAATTCCGCTAATATCCATATTGCTATTATTCTTGCTCTTTCAGCCTGCGAAGTGCATCCGCATTGTTTCCTGTGATCATCGAAAGCTTTTCACAGGAATTCATTTCCGGACATTCACCGCACGTCTCCATCTGTTTTCCCATTGCGCACTGCCGGATCGGGCACAGGGAATCGCAGTACGGTGTTTTCACTCCCGGGACCCGGCATCCGGAGCAGTTGATCATCTCAGCCGTAATCTCCACGCCGTTCAACTCTGACCACTCTCTGGCGACTCGCTGACGCAGTGCGTCATTGTTATTCACGGTTGCGAGACGGGCTTGGCACGCCTCACAGTCCAGACCGCAATATGCAGTATATTCATTCATATCCGATATTCTCCTCAGTGCGCAAGTTGTTTCGTAACCTTCTTTACCGGCGGGTTCTCCTGTCCTGATCAGATAGCCTTCCTGAATTGCGGCGTATGTTGCTGCAGCACAGACGACAATCGCAAAGTATTTCAAGGGGAAAACGGGTATCGTCAACGGCAGTAGAAACAGCAGACCCATCGGATGTCCCATCCTTCGCTCGGAAACTTCTTTCTCATGACCGATTTCATAAACAGACGGTACATTAAATAGGCGAAGGGCAGTTTTGCCAATCATTCAGCGTCCCGATCTCGCAGCCCTTATCTGCGTAATAGGCAAGCATCTCGGGCATCTTCTTCAGATTGTAGCTCGTCACGCAATCGGATATGACATGCACCGTATAGCCCGCTCTGGCCATATTGAAGCAAGTGGATTTCACGCAGGCTGTAGCATCCGCGCCGGTGATATAAAACTCGTCGATTCCGTTTTCCCGGATGTACTCCGAGAAATCTCCGCTGGTCAGCGCATTGGACTTTGTTTTAACAAAGATATGGTTCGACACCACCTTCAGTTCCGGAGCAAGTTCCGCACCCCTGGTATTTGGTTTGAATGTCCGCGTACCAGGGGACAGATTGTTGTGCTTGATATAGATAACCGTCATTTCCAGCTCCACAGCCCAGTCAATGGCAGCATTGATATTGTCGATGATATCCCTGTAGTGCTTCGTAATGTCGTTCTGGATGTCGATTACGACAAGAGCTTTACTCATTACAACCGTACCTCCTTGCACCAAAAGGGACGTGCACCAAAAGGGACGGTCCTTTTGTTTCCGTCCCCGTGTGTATTTTGTCCCTATGTTTATTTTGTCCCTATGTTTATTTCGAAACAAAAGGACCGTCCCCGTGTTCATCCCCCGTGTTCATCCGCAGCTGATTGGCACCCAGATCCCGCATTCGTAATCCGGCGACTGCGGATTCCCGGCGGAGTACACCTCCAGTGTTGCGTTTCCATTTGCGTGGTACTTCTGCCCTTCATTCGGGAACCACTCCTGCCAGACCGCCGTATTCAGCGTCTGCAGGGAATCCGGCATCGGTCCTTTGGTTGTAAAAACCGCCCACTCGCTTGCCGGGAAAGAGTACAGTTCCAGTCCTTCCGGAACGTCTCCGCCCTGATACAGACCTGCGATCCAGTATGTAAACGCATTTTCAGAGTCTGCGCAGATTGAAAACAGGCCGATCCTGTTTTCAAGGATCGCTTTCTCCACAGCATTCTCCGGCTTCATCGTCTGCCAGAGCCGTGCATATTTTGCCGCGTATTCTTTGTCCCAGAATTCCGGACATTTCTGATAAGCTTCCTCCGGACGGATCTCCGTATGGTATCCGATCAAGGTCATTGCGTCTTTCTTTTCGTAAGTTACGTTCATGTTTTTCCTCCCCGATTATTTGAGATACAGTAACGCTGGATTCTGCCGCATTTACTCAATCCCCGGATAGCCTTCAAATTCATCGTTTTCAGCCTGCAAAGTTCTTCACGGCGAGACAATAGCCTACGCCTTCCGGAGCTGTCATGCTACGCTCTGCGTTTTTTTGGTTGTATTCCCGGAAAAAAGCTTCCGTCGCCTCGGCTGCATTCATGTGTTCGTAAATCAGGAATCCCGCTTTCGAAAGCAATGCTTCCATTTCATCATAGCAATACTTCGCTTTCATCGGTTCGCCCGCCGCAGCAGCAAGCTCCCGGCTGCGCCGGCTCTCCGCACCGCCTTTTGTGAGTGGATAGTCAAAGCAGATGGCCGACCCTTCACACGCAGCCGAAGAGATCGACCCTATAAGACACCCCCACTCCTCTTTTGAAAGATAATAGCTGATACCGAGCAGGCTTCCGAAGGACGGCTTATTGCAGTCAAAGCCCCTGTTAAACAATTCTTCCTTCCAGGACGGTTGGGATAAATCGCACCCTATGTATTCAACCTGACAAGACGGCCGGGTGCCGGTCTGTTTTATGCGGCGCATCTTGTCTTCAATCATTTCAGACCTGTCCAGCTCATAGATTTTCAACTCCTTATGCTGATTTCGCAGAGAAAATGTATCATACCCACAAGCATACAGCACTACCTGTCCGCACCCGATTCTTACTGCATTCCCGATTGCACGCTCACAAAACGCACTACGGGCCAGAACAGATGGTGCAAGCTGATGGTCAACAATGTACCGCAGAGCTTCTTCCCGGGTTCCATGGAACTCAGGAGCAAAGAAGGTAATGCCCTGGCTCATATTTTGCGAAATCGCGGTATATTCCTCATCCGTCAGCATTTTCTCTGCGAAAGGATCCGAAAACACCCGGGTATCGTTGTTTATATAGTGGTACGCCCTTGCAAAGGTGCTGACAAGCGCGGTCATACTATCCATGCCCGTATCCTCCTTTACCAGTGAGTTCTCCTGTCCTGATCAGATAGCCTTCCTGAATTGCGGCGTATGTTGCTGCAGCACAGACGACAATGGCAAAGTATTTCAGCGGGAAAACAGGAATCGTCAGCGGCAATAGAAACAGCAGAAGGCCTGTTGCTTTGTTCATCGCCGAATGGACTGCCACAAATGTTTTCTGCACGACAAATCCGGAAATGATATTTATAACCTTGATAAGGGCAATGAGTCCGATCCATACATACAGCCAAATCGGAATACGTATCACCGGCAGCAGCTTGATCAGGCTCACGATCACAAACACATAATCTGCTATCGTATCCAGCCTTGCCCCAAACCTGCTGGCCGTATTTGTTTTCCTCGCCATGAATCCGTCAAGCATATCAGACGACCCGGCCATCATGTAAAACACATAAAAGGCAGGCGAAAAGGCCGGACAGAACAGCAGGACTATACTGGCTGCCATTCTGAAGATCGTTATTGCGTTTGCCATCAATGTCCCCGTTTCTTTTCCTTTTTCTTCGCCTGTTTCATTTCAAATCGGCGCTGCGCCTCCATCTCCCGTTCTTCCCGGCTGGTCTGTCTGCGCTCCTTTTTCATTTCTTCCCGCTGTCTTTGAAGAGCCTGCTGAGATTTCGTCCCTATACCCATGTTCTCCAGCTGCTTTCTCGCATTCCGGCTTCTTCTTTTGGGATTGTCGGCCGCCTGTCTTATTTCTGTTTCGATAGCCTGACTGAAGACCAGTTCAAAGTAGTGCTGCAGGACGTATTCCAAGACCTCATAATCCTTTGGCTCCACGCCGAAAGTCACTTTACATACAGACAGCTTTCCATCCTCGATACGTTCAAAAACACCAACCCAGAAAGGATTTTCAAAGAATACTTTCAGACTCGCTTTCATTGCTCCAAATTACATATCGCTCTTCACGATGGCAGCGTACTGCTCCTTCCTTCTATGATCCAATGATCCAGAAATCGCATCTGCTCATCCGTATGGAACCAGTGCTCTCCTTCTTCCATCACTGTTAATTCTGCGCTATGAGTCTTTGCAAACGCATTTATCGTTTCATGGGATGTCAGGTTATCCCGGCTGCCATACAGGATCCTGGTCGGAACTGTCCAGCAGACAGGGTGCTCACGTACATAACACAGGTACTCCCAGGACAGATCCTCGCCGAACGAAGTGGGGATCACACCTCTCTCTTCCAGTTCCTTCTCCGTTACATTGGCCCAGGACATCATGTTAAAGATCAGCTTCTCCATATCTACAATAGGGGAAATGAAGAATGCACCGCGGATCATCGCATCGATCCCGGCATTCATGCTGAAAAATGCGCCGATACTGTTGGCGATCAGTGTAATACAGTCATATTCAGTATTCATCTTAGTGACCGCCTCCCGGATTTCCTTCCCGGTTTCCCACGGTGTAAAGGTCTGATAATCCAAGCCGATTACTATGCACTCAGGAAACAATGGTTTATAGTGTTCACTCTCTCCGGCGCAGCCTCCCTTGCCGGGGATATACAATACTAATTTTTTCATCGCCGATCCCTCCCCGGCGTCCTATCGTTCGTTAGCCTAATGCGTGAAAGAAAACCGGTCAGCCGTCTCCGGTCTGCCCGGCTATTTTAAAACCTCATTCAAAAGGATTCATTTCCGATAGATTTCAAAAAACTGCATTACATGTTTCCTGACCAGTTCCATTACTTCGTCTTCCCGCTCCGGTTCACGGTCGCACAGGTTGATCCAGACGGTGATCGGGGACGAAAACTGCGCAGCCATAATCTCGGTGTCTGCATTTTTCAAGGTTCCTTGGCGGATCAGAAAGCGCATCATTCCCATAAAATAGTTCAGCACATCTTCATAGTTCTGCTTGGTCTGGAGTTCCGCCAGTTCTTCATTGCGGAACTGCTCAATCATGAGCAATTTTCTGCCCTTGCTGATGTGAGGATCATGCAGGATATAGCGCATCTGTCCCTGTATGAGTTTTGCCACA
This sequence comes from Sarcina sp. DSM 11001, assembly GCF_900101015.1. GTDB lineage: Bacteria > Bacillota > Clostridia > Lachnospirales > Lachnospiraceae > CAG-791. The sequence goes on from NZ_FNFZ01000014.1 coordinate 11,192, forward strand.
TCTTCTGCAGTCATACCGGTCTTATCTTTTATGAATTCCGGATCATCCCAGTCAGCGCGTACAAAAATCGAATGGTCTGCATATCCTTTGAGAACGGTTTCGACAACAGTATCCAGAATATCCTGCTTATTGGCAAAGTGGCTGTAAAGGGATGCCTTACGGATACCTACCGCATCGGCGAGCTGCGAGATACTGGTTGCTTCATATCCGTTGACAGCGAACAGGTCAAGCGCTGCCTCCAATATTTCTTCCCGTGTATTGCTCTTTTCCATGCTCATCGCCCTTTTCCAAAATAGTAGTAATGCTGAATTACACTTCCATTATGCCTAACGTTCGTTCGTTAGTCAATAGCTTTTTTCATTCTGCCGGCATCTCCATGAACTCATCAATAGCCTTCAGTACAGGAACTGTATACTGTTCATCGCCGAAAAGCCACTGTTCGTGCTGCATATCAAACTCCCGGATATCCGGATCCCTGAAATACTTCTTATATCGCCTCAGGTACTTTTCGCCCATCTTGTTCGCATAGATGAAATGCACTTTTGTGCCTTCTACATGAATGTCATCCTTCAGGTGCGTAAGGAGATCGGTATAGTATTCGTTCCTGATGGATTCCGGCTTGAATTTGGAAAAACAAGCCATGAACCGGTCGGCCGTCTCATCGTTCATCTTAAAAAAGCTTTTGAGCTTCTCTCTGGTTTTTGCCTTCTTCTTTTCGCTCTTTGTAAAGCTGGTCAGAAGCGGAACGACCAGTTTTGACTGCAGCCATGCACTGAATTTCCCGCTCTGATCAAGGTCAGGGCTTCCGAAAATGCCGTGATCCATGTGTACATTTTCCCTTTGGATCAGCTGTCCCACAAAGGTGCTCCCCAAGGACGAGCCGATCGCGCCGTCGATCTTTCCGTTGTAGTTGTCCTTAATATACTGCTCTATTTTCTCGGTGACCGTAATCATATCGGGGAAGATCAGGTCACTGCCGTCGAATCCGTCGTAATTGACACAGATCAGGTGATACTTCTCCCCCAGCCGCTCTAAGACTGTCCCGAAGTTCGTCTGATAATCGCAAGCCGTTCCCGGGAGCAGCATCAGTATTTTTCCGTATCTGTTTCCCATTTCATCGAATCGCAATGTCATACCTCCTATGACTTTTAATGCGCCGGTCGTTCTTTCAAAGTATTTGATTCTGCTGATCTAATGCCGGAGAGGTCATTTGACTTACAAAGTATTATTTCCTGCAGCGAAAGCACCCAATCCCTTGCACCATGGTGACTTCTGCTTCCTTGTAAAGCCCTGAGAGACGCCTGCGCAGGCTCTGCTCGGTTTCATAAGGCGGTGTGAAAAAGCCTTTCGGCTGATACAGATGCCGGATGAACCAGTCTGTCCTTTTACAGCCGCCCCGGACGTAAAAGCATCCGCAGAAAGTCCCGCCCGGCTTCAGCACCCTGAAGGTTTCACGGTAAGCGGCCTCCTTGTCCGGAAAGGCGTGAAAGCCGTTGAGGGACAGCACTATATCGAAGCTTTCATCCTCAAAGGGCAAAGCACCGACATCCCCCTGCAGGAAGTTGATATTCCTGATCCCGAGAGCCTTGGCCTTTTCCTGTGCTGACGCCATCATATTCTCCGAATAATCCAGACAGGTGATATTTGCATCCGGCAATTCCCGGTAAACAGGCATGATAAGTACACCGGTCCCGACCGGGACCTCCAGCAGCTTTCCTGAAAAGTCTTCCGGAATGCCGGACAAGGCCTTTTCAAGATATCGAAGATTTTTTTCTCCGTCCATGTTCCAGACGATCCGGCAGATCGCCTTTCCGGGAAGCGTGGAATACGTCATCATCCCGTCATAGAAGCCGGCATGACCGCCCGTCAGCTTATAGGCATTTTTTATCTGTTCTCGTCTGGTCATGATCTTTCTCCTTCGTCATGACGGCCACAGCGCAGGGAATGCGCCCGTCGGCCAATATGATCTGCACATCTGAATACCCTGCGTCCAGAAAAAACTGTCTGTAGCTGTCCACAGAAAATTGTCGTTTGAAATCCGCCCCGGCTTTTCCGACAGTAGCTGCAAATCCGCTTGTTTTTCCTTTGGAGTTTTTGTTCATATATGTCGGGATGATCAGCATTCCGCCGTCTTTGCAGACCCGGTTCAGTTCGCCCAGGGCTGTCAGCGGATTGTCCAGCAGATGGATCACGTTTCCTGCCACGACCTTATCATAGCTGCAGTCCGGAAAGGCCAGTGCGGTGATGTCAGCCTTTGAAAAAGTGATATTTTGAAAGGCAGCACAATTCTTTTCTGCCCTCTTCAGCATTTTTGCGGAGAAATCTGTCGCTGTAAGCCGCCCGCTTTTCTGTGCAATCACAACGCTGAGCAGACCGGTTCCGCAGGCACATTCCAGAACATCATCCCCGGGTTCAATCAGAACCGACACGATCTGCCTCAGCTCCTTATGTGTTTTCCTGTTGATGATATTGACAAAGACGTCATACACGACTGCCACTTGATCCCAGAACATCTACACTCTCCTTCTTGCCAGTCTCGCTAAATCAATGATGATATATTAAGCCGCATTCAGTGGAATGTTAGCGGCTCAATCCCAAAACGTCTATAGATATCATGGTTAATGTTAGGTGTCGCTAATATTTTATTCTGTGCATGCTTTTCTGTCCACACCAAGAAGAAAAAACCGGACAGCCACGCTGTGACGCAGCTTCAGATGAGTCTGTAACCGCTGATGCCATGATTGACGTATCAAGCCAATCCGAGATCACCTGCTTTATTGACAGTATGACTCTAAAGAGATATAGTGTGTTATATCTCTTTGGAGATACTTTTATGTTTTTTTCTCTTTTTTATTGACATCTCTCTCCCGGTTTTGCTTTTGGAGATACGTTTATGAAGAAAATCACACTGTATCACGGCTCTCAGCAGATTGTAGAAGCTCCTGACCTGTCTATGAGCAGGCCATACAATGACTATGGGCAGGGGTTTTATTGTACAGAACATTTCGAACTTGCAGGGGAGTGGGCAGTCTCAGAAAAATCTGATGGATACATCAATGTATATCTGATAGACATGGAAGGAATGAATGTCCTGAATCTGAACACACCGGACTTTCATCTTCTGCACTGGCTTGCTCTTCTTATGAATAACCGCAGGATCCGGCTTTCCACTCCGGTCATGCGAAAGGGTGCGGCATGGCTGAAGGAACATTATCTTATCAGTCTTGAGGGAATTGACATAGTAAAGGGATATCGTGCGGATGATTCCTATTTTTCTTTTGCAAGATCCTTTGTGAACAATGAGATTTCTCTGCAGCAGCTGGGCTCTGCCATGCATCTGGGAAAACTCGGGGAACAGATTGTCCTGAAATCTCAGGAGGCATTCCGACGGATCAATTTTGAATCCTATGAAATAGCAGATCATACTGTTTACTACATACAAAGAAGTCAGAGAGACCTTGGCGCCAGATCATCATGGCAGGAAATTCTCGAATCTGATGATCTGGATGGTCTGTATATGAGGGATTTGGTGCGGGCTGTACCCAGTGAAGAAGAACTTCTAAGGATAGCGGGTACAGCTGATTTGTGGACTTGATTTGTGAACTGAATAAAAATATCTGCACAGCGAAGCAGATTTAAGAAATGTGATTATTCTGATAACGAGTTGATCAAAATCAGGGAAAGGACTCAATATGTATGCCTATGCGCAGTGTTATCTGGACGATGCAATGAAAAATCTGGGTGAAGCAGTGGAGTACGCTGTCTGCAGATGCAGCCTGCTCCCGGACCGCTTCATGGAGATGTTCATCGCCGGCGGATTGGCTGATGGATTTGAGAAGGGCAGCCCCCGATATGTATCCGGCATGTCCGGGACAGAACTGGCATGCGAGACAATACGCCGGGCAGGTCTGTACCGGGACCTGCCCGCCGCTGTAAGTACAAATGAATATTCTGCGGAATATTGGACCGGCTGGATCCTCGCCCGTTATCAGTGGGAATGCGGACTTCGATTCCGGGACATCATCCGTTTTCTGCCTTTGAGCGACATCCTCTTCATGTACCCGGCAATGCATGAAGCCTCCGAAGAAAGATTTATATATGCGGCGGATCAGATCAGAGAGCGCAGCAGAAAGGAAGCCCGTCTGCAGCAGATCCGCCGTCTCAATGCCTGCTCTCAAAAAATGCTGTCAGAGCGCTCCGGTGTATCTCTCCGCATGATCCAGCAGTATGAGCAGGGAGCCAAGGACATAAGGAAGGCTTCCGCCTCCGGGCTGCTCGCCCTGGCGGGAACGCTTCACTGCGACATAGAAGACCTGATCTGCGGATAAACCAGTCGGCTGGTAAATGGAACAGGTAAATGGGGACGGTCCTTTTGTTTCCGTCCCCATGTTTATATTTTCGAAACGAAAGGACCGTCCCAATGTTTATTTCGAAACAAAAGGACCGTCCCCATGTTTCTGCAGTTGCATTAACGGCTTCAGTTTCCCAGTTTACCGAATCGTCCTCGAATTAGAGTGTCTCAAGGATAGTGCCTGAAGGAGGTCGGAAAGAAGTTTTCTCCATTTCCCAACCGCCTGTCAGCGGCATCAAATCCTGTCAACAGTCCTTCAGCAGTTCCTCAAGTGACACGATCTCCCGGCAGCTTTCCGGCAGGGAGAAGCCTCGGGGAGGAGACTGCCAGCTGTGGATATATCGGCTTTTCATGCCGACGGAGTCAGCTCCACGGATATCTGCGTATGGGTCGTTGCCGACCATCAGCACATCGGAACCGGAGAGACCCGCTTTTTCAAGAGCCGCATGGAAAAAGGCAGGAGCGGGCTTTTTTACACCGAAGTCGGAGGAAAGGAAAATCCCGTCAAATACTCCGTCGAGAAGGCCAAGACGTCGAAGTTCCGGCATGGTAAAGCAGCTTTGTGCGTTGGACAACAGATACAGATGAGCCCCGCGCCGGCGCAGTCCCTCCAGCGTATTTTTTACTCCTTCCATCAGCTGCGGCGGACGGCAGAAGGACAACGCTCGAAACAACCGTGCAGTATCCTCCACTTGTGTTGCGGAGACAGTAATACCCTTTTCCTCAAACAAGCGGCGGAAGACGATGCGCAGTTCAATCTCTACGCTATCTTTTCCAAGCTCCGGACATGCCTCAGCAAAAACTGTAGTCTCATCCGCGCAAAGGGCAAAATAACGTTCCCGAATCTCTTCGAGCGTGTAGGATGCACCACAGAGTGAGTAAAATTCCGCCAGGTCGCGCCACAGCGAGGGCTTCTGTTCGTCTGTCCGGATATCGACGAGCGTGCCATAGAGATCAAAGAAATAATTCTTATACATGGGCATATGCATTGGAAACCTCCCTCGATAAATGTTTTACGCTACCCGGAATTCCGTCCCCAGTCAAAGCATAGCCATTTTGCTTCCTGCCAACATCCAGTCTACTTCCTGAGTTTCAACGAAGATACTGCTAATTTTCTCTTATCAGATATTTTCTTTCTTGGAAGCAATGTTTTTCCCATTCAACACTCCGTTTATTCGCTCTACAGGAAACACATCTTTAATACTCTCAATTCTGTACCTGCTCTTCGGCAACTCCTTCATTCCGGTTATTGACAGGTACAGATTAACAGCCTTTTTATCAATTGTGATGATGCCTCCGCCGGCCCAGTGCCTGTCTTCTCCGTTTTTCTTAACTCCGGAAATCCAGTATTCTTCCTGAGATTCGACGTCTATATAATTGCTGTACTCCCCACTGTGTCTTATGAAAGCATGATTATTAAAATAGACCATTCTTCCAGAATGGGATTCTCTTACAAAACCGATCCAAGCAGGCCCATTGTCATTCCATCCTGTTTTCAGTTCAATATATTTGAGTTGCTTTTGCCTGTCTCTTTTATTATTCATTGCTATTACACTCTCCTGGAAAGTCCCCCGAAGCTGTGTTTGTTTTACACCATCCGAAATTCCGCCCCCTGCCAAAGGCCAACAAATAGTGTCATACAAAGTGCCGTCTCCCGGATATTAAAGCATAATTGTTCGAAGTAGTATCCATCACCCTGTCTAATACAATAATATCATAATTATTCCATTTGCGAGGACTATCCCATTTACTCTTCATCTTCTTTTTGCCCTTCTTATCCCGCTTTGGGAATTCCAGGGAGTATTCGGGCTTACCATACATGCTCCTCCAACATCTCATCAATTGCCATGCTGACCCTGGGATCCGATTTTTTCTCTTCTCTGATGCTGAGAACTGCCGTCAAAGGATCGACTGCATCTCCATTCCCGAAAAGAATCTGATATCCAAGTTCCTGTATGATACACGCAGGATCTTCTCCGTCAGGCACAAGCATATTATCAAAAATCCCTGCGGCAGACAGATCCTTTTTGGTAATCGCATATACTGGAAATGCTCCGTCATCATTTACTCCACCCCTTTCAAATAATCTTTTTTGAATTGCAACTCATTTTAAGTTCCAATTCAAATTATTCTGCCTGTGACACAAAAAAAGACATTCCCAAAGAATTTCTCTTTAGGAATGCCTTTTCTTATTAAAACAATCTTTTACAAATGCAACAATCTCGAAAAATCTGTTGCACTCGTGTTGCACTTTAAGAGCAAAAAAGCCTTAGAATCCGCGTAGTTATGCGGTTTACTGTTTCTTCCTTCTCATTGTCGGGAACAGCAGGACATCCCTGATGGCTGCGCTGTCGGTGAGGAGCATGGTGAGGCGGTCGATGCCATAGCCGATGCCGCCAGTGGGGGGCATGCCGATCTCCATAGCGTAGAGAAAGTCCTCGTCGGTGTGCTGGGCTTCTTCGTCGCCCTGCTCGGCCAGGGCATCCTGGGCGGCAAAGCGCTCGCGCTGGTCGATGGGATCATTGAGCTCGGAATAGGCGTTGCACATCTCCCAGCCATTGATGTAGAGTTCGAAGCGCTCGACCTTGGTCGGATCATCGGGCTTTTTCTTGGTCAGGGGGCTGATCTCGATGGGATGGTCCATGATGAAGGTGGGCTGAATCATCTTGTCTTCACAGAACTCGTCGAAGAAGAGGTTGACGATGTCACCCTTCTTGTGGCGGGCCTCATATTCGATGTGGCGCTCGTCAGCGAGCTTTTTAGCCTCTTCGTCAGTGGTGACCTTGTCGAAATCGATGCCTGTCTCTTCCTTGATGGCGTCGACCATGGTCAGGCGGCGGAAAGGCTTGCCCAGGTCGATCTCAGTGCCGTTGTATGTAATGGTGGTAGAGCCGCAGACCTCCTGGGCCAGAAAGCGGTACATGTCCTCGGTCAGGTCCATCATGCCGTGGTAGTCGGTATAGGCCTGGTAGAGCTCCATGAGAGTGAACTCGGGGTTGTGGCGTGTGTCAAGGCCTTCATTGCGGAAGACGCGACCAATCTCATAGACGCGCTCAAGGCCTCCGATGATGAGGCGCTTGAGGTAGAGCTCCAGAGAGATACGGAGCTTGAAATCCTCGTCCAGGGCATTGAAGTGAGTCTCGAAGGGGCGGGCTGCCGCGCCGCCGGCATTGGAGACCAACATGGGAGTCTCGACCTCCATGAAGTCGCGTTCCGCGAGGAAGCGGCGGATGCCGGCTATGATCTTTGAACGCTTAATGAAGACGTCGCGAGAGGTGTCGCTCATGATCAGGTCAACATAACGCTGACGATATCGGGTGTCGGTGTCTTCCAGGCCGTGATATTTCTCCGGCAGGGGAGTCAGGGACTTGGAGAGAAGGGTCAGCTCTTTGGCATGGACGGAAATCTCACCGGTCTTGGTCTTAAAGACGAAGCCCTTGACACCGAGAATGTCGCCGATGTCCATCTTTTTGAATCCCTTGTAGGCTTCTTCACCGATCTCGTCGCGGGCGACGTAGACCTGGATGCGACCGTCGCGATCCTGGATGTTGCAGAAGGAAGCCTTGCCCATGACGCGCTTGAACATCATACGGCCGGCGATGGAGACGTCTTTGCCTTCGAATTCATCATAATTGTCGCGGATCTGGGCAGTATGATGGGTCTGGTCATATTTGACGATCACGAAGGGATCATTTCCGGCTGCCTGGAGCTCCGCCAGCTTCTCGCGGCGGACCTTTTGCAGCTGGGTTACATCCTGAGTCTTCTGCTGTCCTTTTTGCTGATTATTCTGCTGGTTCTTCTGCTGATTCTTTTCTCCCATTGTAACTCCTTTATGAGTAACTCCTTTATGTGCCGCCGTCTGCTGCTGTCCCTCTTCTGCCGGATCAGATCCGGCAGAATGTAAAGGGCTCTGGTCCTGATTCCGTGCTTGATGTGCCGGGTTTGATCTGCAGGTCAGGAAACAGCAGTAAACGGTTTTCTGTCATGTTCAGCCCTGGCTGGTCTTGCTGATTTCCAGGACTTCGTATTTGTATTCGCCATCCGGAGTCTCGACACTGACCACGTCTCCGACGGAAGCTCCGATGAGTGCCTTGCCGACAGGGGATTCGTTGGAAATCTTTCCCATCAGGCTGTTGGACTCGGTGGAGCCGACAATCCTGTAGGTCTCGACTTCTCCATCCTCCAGATCTTTGATCTTGACGGTGCAGCCGATATTGATGTGGTCGGAAGTGACATCTTCCTCTGCGACGACTTCCACGTTCTTGAGGATCTTTTCCAGTTCCTCTATCCTCGCCTCGACGTCTCTCTGCTCATCTTTGGCGGCATCGTATTCAGCGTTCTCGGACAGGTCGCCCTGCTCTCTGGCTTCCTTGATTTTCTGTGCGATTTCTTTGCGGCGCACGACCTTGAGTTCGTGCAGCTCTTCCTCATATTGTCTGAGGCCTTCATAAGTCAGAATATTTTTTTCTCTTCCATATTTTTCTCCCCGCTTTCACGATCTGATAATTATTCTAATTTACAGCGGCAAAATATTATATACAGTATCCGGGCTTTCTGTCAATTGTTTGAGTAATATTGGACACACTGCGCGCCGGGAGCTGGGATATACTGTCGGGATGCATTAGTACACTCCGTTCAGGCGTAAGGATACTCTTTTTTTAACAGCTGCTCAAGTTCCGCAAGGGTGTTGACTTTGACAACCATATTGCGGACCCGCGCTGCGGAAGGAAAACCCGCGAGGTACTTGGCGGCGTGGGCACGCATTTCGCGGATACCGATTTTTTCACCCTTGTATTCGCAGAGCATGCGGGCGTGGCGCAGGAGCATCTGGATCACCTGTCTTCTGGAAGGACGCTCCGGTACGGTCCGGTCGGTCAGCCAGGCGTTCACTTCCCGGAAGATCCAGGGGTTTCCCCTGGCGGCGCGGGCAATCATGACTGCGTCGCAGCCGGTCTCCTCCATCATCCGGAGGGCGGATGGTCCGTCCACGATATCTCCGTTTCCAATCACGGGAATGTCCAGAGCTTTCTTGACTCTGGCAATGCAGGTCCAGTCCGCTTTTCCGGAGTACATCTGGGCGCGGGTCCTCCCATGGACCGCTACGGCAGACGCGCCGCCCTGCCGGGCAGCCAGGGCGCATTCGACAGCCGTCTCGCTCCCTTCTTCAAATCCCCGCCGGATCTTGACAGTGACGGGGCGGGTAGTGCCTGAAACGGCGGCAGCGACGATCTTTTCAATCAGCTGCGGGTCTTTCATGAGGGCAGAGCCTTCTCCGTTCGCGGTGACCTTGTGCACCGGGCAGCCCATGTTGATGTCGAGAATATCAAATGCTCTGTCCTCGATCATTTCACAGGCCTGCGCGATGATCTCCGGTTCCCGTCCAAAGAGCTGCAGGGAGACCGGGGCTTCCGCGGGACTGGTTTCCATCAGGTCGGCAGTTCTTGCGTTCCGGTAAGTGATCGCTTTGGCGCTGATCATCTCCATGCAGACAAGGGCAGCGCCCTGTTCCCTGCACAGGAGGCGAAAGGGAAGGTCGGAGACACCTGCCATCGGCGCGAAAATGACCCGGCCCGGAACAGTCACTTTTCCAATCTGGAAGGGTGTGTTTCTGTTTTCTGTCATCATTTTTGTTTATCTATATTCTTGTTTATCCATATTCATGTGGAACAACAGGTGGAATACGGATAGCATCCATGCGGAATCCTGTCCTCTGCAAAGATACGGCAAAGGAAGCTCACGGTTCCTCTTCTTCGTAGTTTTCGATCAGGTCCGCGGGATTCTGGTGCAGGAAGGTCACGCGGAAATAGATGGAGAGCGCATCGAGCATTTCCCGTTTTCGCATGCGGATCTCCTTGATCAGCAGGCGGGCGCTGATCTCGTCGTACAGAAGGTCGCCCTCTTCGTGGCGGGTGTCAAATTCGATGTGTCCGAAGGGGGTAAAGGAAATCGTAAAAATGCCGCCCGCTTCTTCCGTAAAGAGCACACAGATTATATGGAGCTCTTCTTTGATATTGGTGGGAAGATTGTCGAATTTTTTGTTGAAATAATATTTTTTATCGTAGGAGTTTGCTCCGCAGATCACGATGCGGTATCTGTCCTGACCTGCGTACTCCTCTTCTATGCTGCTTTTGTCGAAATCCATTTTTTACTGTTTACCTTTGTATTGGTTCTTCTGTCCTTATATTGGTCTATTTACCCTTATCTTGGTCCAGCCGCTTTGAACAGCAGCTGCCAGTGGAACTCCGTTTTTTGCAAATGCAATGTTAAATGCGGGAAAACATATTCTTATGCGTCTCATTCTTCATTACACAAGACTCACGGGTGTGTATAGATTTACACATACCCCGCGACGCCGCGGACGGATACTTCTCCGGTGCCGACCGCACGGACCGGGCCTCCGTCATCGGGTTCTACGAGAAGCTCCCCGTGGTCGTTTATCCCGACCGCAGTGCCGGTAAAGGGTTTTTGTGGATCAAGTACATGGACTGCTCTTCCCTTGTTCACAAGGCCCTTTTCGTAGGACCCGCGCAGTCCGGAAAAATCGCCGGTCTGTGCAAAAACCTGATAGTTTTTTTCAAAAAATTTCCAGACGGCGGCCGTCAGGGCAGCCCTGTTGATCTGGTCTCCCAACGTGAGGGAAAGGGAAGTCGCGTTTTCCGCTATCTCCGGCTCGAAAGCTGTCTGGTTGACGTTGAGGCCGCTGCCGATCGTGATGGCGCTGATCTCATTGTCTTCCATGCGCATTTCTGTGAGGATCCCGCAGAGTTTCCTGTAAGGGCCTCCGTTTACAGAAGCAACGATATCATTCGGCCATTTAATACCAAAAGAGATTTTTACGGGTTCATTTATTCGTGCTTCTTCCGGCATTGCGGACGTCGTCAGGCTGGTTTCGGGGGATCCAGCCTGCGAATGCTGCAGTTCAGGCAAGGCTTCAATCGCCTGATAGACGGAAAGCGCCATGACCACTGTGAGGACAGGAGCGTTCTCAGGCCTGATGTCAGGTTTGAGCAGGATGCTCATGTAGATATTTCCGTCCTGCGGTGAGATCCAGTTCCTACCTCTGCGTCCCTTCCCTGCTGTCTGCCGGGACGCGACGGCCAGGGTGCCATGGGGATATCCCTCTGCGGCGAGAGCAAAGATGTCATCGTTGGTGGAGCCGGTCTCTTCTTTAAAGATGAGGGGGCGGCCTGCCCATTCTGTGGTCAGGTTCCTGCTGATCGTCTCATGGTTATAGACGTCCGCCTCCGCAATGGAAAGAAGGCGGTAGCCCTTATTAGTCACCGCCTCGATAGGATATCCTTCTTCCTTCAGCTTTTTTATGATCTTCCACACAGCTGTTCTGGACACCTGCAGTTCTGCGCAGAGCTCCTGCCCGGAGACATAGTTATCCGAGGCAGACAGCCGGCGCAGTATTTCCTTCTTTTTGTCCAATGCTCTGTTTTCCTTACATCAGGGTAGCAGCCATCACGGCCTTGATGGTATGCATGCGGTTCTCAGCCTCTTCAAAGACACGGGACTGCGGTCCCTCAAACACAGAATCAGCCACTTCGAGTTCATTCAGGCCGAATTTTTCATGGATCTCTCTGCCAATAGAGGTTCCGAGATCATGGAAGGCCGGCAGGCAGTGCATGAAGATGGCGTCCGGCGAGGCAGCTGCCATCAGCTGGTCTGTGACCTGGTAGGGCTTCATCTGTTCAATGCGCTCTGCCCATGCCTCCATGGGTTCGCCCATGGAAACCCAGACATCCGTGTAGAGGACGTCGGCGTCCTTTGCACCTGCGAGAGGATCTTCTTCCAGGGTGATGCTGCCGCCGGTCCCGGCCGCGATCTCGCGGCACTGCTGTACCAGTGCTTCATCCGGGAAATAGGCGCTGTTTGCACACAGGGTGATGTGCATTCCGCACTTGGCTCCGGCCACCATCCAGGAGTTAGCCATGTTGTAACGGCAGTCGCCGTAAAAGCTGAGTCTGATCCCGCTGATCCTGCCGAAATTTTCCCGGATCGTCAGCAGGTCGGCCAGCATCTGGGTAGGATGAAACTCATTCGTAAGCCCGTTCCAGACCGGGACCTTTGCGTATTTCGCGAGATCCTCGACAATTTCCTGTCCGAAGCCCCGGTATTCAATGCCGTCATACATGCCGGCGAGAACGCGGGCTGTGTCGGCGATGCTTTCCTTCTTGCCGATCTGGGATCCGCTGGGATCCAGATAGGTCGTTCCCATTCCCAGATCGTGCGCTGCGACTTCAAAAGAACAGCGGGTGCGGGTGCTGGTCTTTTCGAAGATCAGGGCGATGTTCTTTCCCTCGCAATAACGGTGGGGGATTCCCTTTTTCTTTTTTTCCTTGAGGTCTGCTGCCAGGTCCACGAGGCTGAAGATCTCCTCGGGTGTGAAGTCAAGGAGTTTCAGAAAATCTCTGTTTTTAAGATCAGTCATCGGCACTGTCCTTTCTCTTGCTGCGATGATTTACCGGCACCTGGGGAAAGCCAGAGCTTTCCCCGGCGGCGGTCAGTAACTTGATTTAGTTATCTTATCCCGAACAGGAAAAGATGTCAAATAAAGCGCGATGACTGCGTGTTTTTTACTTTTAGTGTTTATTACTTTCAGTGGTTTTGCTCTTTCCGCGCCTGAGATAATCTCTGCGGATCGGTTCCATAGCTTCGTCGCTGTCAAACATTTCATTCATCTCCCTGGCGGATCCGGCTGCGCGGGCACCGCTGATCGCGTTGCAGAGGACGGAGTAATTCAGGGCCGCGCCGGCGCTGTCATGCACCCAGTTGGCTGCCCGGCTCGCCTGGATCCCGAACCTGGCCGCCTCTTTGACTGCGTCAATATTGGCTCCCAGGAACAGAAACTCCCAGTTATATTTTTCCTTCTGCCGCTCGATCATTCTGCGCACTTTTTCATAGCTGTACCTGCGGCTGGCGTTTTCCATACCGTCTGTAGTGATGACAAAAATCGTCTTTTCGGGAACATCCTCCTCTCTGGCGTACTTGTGGACATTTCCGATATGATGGATCGCTCCTCCAACTGCGTCCAGAAGGGCTGTGCAGCCCCGCACGAAATACTGTTTGTCCGTCATATGTTCGACTTTCCCGATTGGAACGCGGTCATAGAGGACCTCGTTGATATCATCAAAGAGAATGACGGAAACATAGGCTTCTCCGTCTTCTTTTTTCTGTTTCTCAATCATGCCGTTGAATCCTCCGATCGTGTCGGCCTCCAGCCCCTGCATGGATCCGCTTCTGTCCAGGATCATTACCAGTTCTGTCAATCCTTTTTTCATGATTCTTCCTCCTTATCTTTTTGGCCTTTTCTTCTTGTATGACTTGCCGGCCTGTATGACTTGTTGATGAGAATGCAGACCGAGGAACGCGGGAACGTCTTCCGGCCTGCATCCGGATCAGTTTTTTTCTTTACAGGAACATCATAGCAATGGACACATAAAAAAAGGTCGCCCCGGAGGCGACATTTTTATTATCAAAACAGGTTTTTACTGGTACCGAAGCGGGTTTTTACTGCTGTCGAAGCAGATTTTACTGGTGCTGAAGCGGGTTTTTACTGCTGTCAAAGCAGATTATACTGGTGCTGAAGCGGGTTTTTACTGCTGTCAAAACAGGTATTTACAGTGCCGGAGAGGTGTACCTGAAGTCTGTGTCAAGTCTCACATAACTCAAATTACAAGAATACGCCGGTATTGCTTCAGGCTCCCAGCAGAGGCTGGCCGTAGTTATCAGATGCATTAGTCATGATCTCACGGCTGTCAGGCTCCCAGCAGGGGCTGGCCGTAGTCAAACAGGATCGCGTTGATGCGGATGATGTCGTAGATCCCGTTCTGGATGCAGTAGCTGATGATCAGGTCAAATTTGCTGGAACAGGACAGGGCTATGCCGGCCCGCCCCAGCAGGTCTCTGGTCTCGTCCATGTTGAGCTCCAGAGCGAGCGCCAGGGAGACAGCAGTCTGCCGCTTAGGGATGTATTCTCTGTTCGAGCGGATCTTGGAGAAAAGCCTCCTGTCGATGTTGGCCCTCTTATAGACCTGGGTGTCGTTCAATCCACGTTCATCGATCATGCGAAGCAGGCTTTCCTGAAAGGTCTCTCCCGCCTGAGAGATCACATCCTGAAGGCTTCTGGCCTGCAGACCCCCGGTAATGGACGGGCGGTATCCTTTTCTGTTTTCTGTATATGGAGAAGAAACATCCTGAAGGGATTCAGCATGTTGAAGCGGTTTCTGCAGGGAATCAGCATGAATATATGGCTCCTGCAGGGATCCGGCACGATGAAAATCTTCATCAGGGAACTCTTCTCTTTGCCCCCATGAATGCGGCGCGGACCCGCCTGTTCCATATTCGGAAGATGTTCCGGGAACTGGTCTGCCCGACTGCCTTTTGGGGAAAGAAAGTCTTTCAAAAACAGACCTGCGGCGGCGCTCCGGGCCGGCAGAATTTCCTTTCTCCCGACTGTGATAACTTGTTCCGTATTCTTCTATGTGTCTGTCATCCACATAGTTTTCATCGATATACTGTTCGACTCCGGCAGTCAGATTGGAAGACAGGTCAAAGGCTTTCCGGTCAAAGACCACCAGTGTGATGTCCATCTCTTCTTTTAATCCCGAATCTAAACCCGAATCTGATCCTGAATCTAATCCCGAATCCGAACCGCCATCCGCAGCGTCTTCCGAAGGCGCAAGGAAGGAAGAAAACTCCCCGAGGGCAATGTCCAGCGCCTTGTCTTTCGGGAAGCCATAAACACCGGTGGAGATCAATGGGAATGCGATGCTTCTGCACTCCAGCTGCCGCGCGATCAGGAGTGATTTGCGATAGCAGGAAGCCAGAAGCTCCAGCTCCCGGTGATTCCCGTCCACCCAGACCGGTCCTACTGTATGGATAATATATTTTGCGTGGAGATTAAAAGCCGGTGTCACTGCCACTTCGCCTGCAGCGATACGGCCGATCTTTTTCCGCTCACGGAGAAGCTTCCTCTTTCCAGCGGCCTGATAGATTGCCTGATCTGTTCCCCGGTCAAAGACCGGCTCCGGGTTCGCGGTATTTACGATCGCGTCCGCGTGTACTTTTATAATGTCGTTCCGAATGATTCTAAAAGGCATTTTGTTTCACTCCCAATGGTCAGGGCCGGGTGATCTGTTAATGTGACGGTACAGTGGATGAAAACAATTTTATCACGGTTTCACCGATCCTGCACCAGCATTCCATGGCTGCCCCGCTCAGATAAACCAGAGCTCAGGACAATCAAAACCTGATAAATCATAGACCAGCTAAATCAAAGAAAAACATCTCCGGCAGGACGAACAGGGCCCGCGGGGGATGTTTTTGGGAAAATTTGTTTAGAGACAGGCGGTCTCCGGTCTTCAGCAGGAGCAGTTAATTATCCTTTTACAGCGCCTGAAGTCAGTCCCGCCACGATTTTTCTGCCCATAAAAATGTAGACTATGATGACCGGCAGGATCGCCATGAAGATAAACATATAGACCTGTGCCATATCAAATTTCAGGAAATCCGCAGAGCGCAGGGTCGCGATGAGGATCGGCAGGGTCTTTTTTACGTCTGTTTTCAGGACAAGAGCAGGTACAAAGTAATTGTTCCAGCTGGCGACGAAAGAAAAGACTCCCTGTACAGCAGTAGCAGGTTTCATCAGAGGGATCACAATCTGATTAAAGGTCCGCAGTTCGCCTGCACCGTCAATGCGTGCGGATTCCAGCAGTTCTTTCGGCAGGTTGGATTCCATATACTGCTTCATGTAAAAGAAAACAGCCGGTGCGGCAATACCGGGAACGATCAGCGGGATGAAGGAATCCATCAGATCAATTTCCCGCAAAAGGCGGAGAAATCCAAGTGCAGTGACCTGGGTAGGGATCATCATAATGGCAAGGATAAAGGTGAACACTGCCTTCTTGAACCTGAAGTCATAGGCGTAGATGGCATACGCTGTCATAGCGGAGAAGTACGTACTCAGAGCCGCTGTACAAAATGCCACGAAGAAGCTGTTCAACAGTCCCTGAAGTATAGGGAGATTGCTGTTGTGGAACAGATTATAGAGGTTTTTTAGTGCATAACGGCTCGGGATCAGAGTGAAACCCTGGTTGAGTTGTGCCTTTGACCTGGTTGCATTGACAAAAAGCAGATAAAACCAGAACAGGCACAGGAGGGTGAATACGATCAGAGTGATATAGGCGATTATGCGCCTTGCGCCGACGCTCAGGCTGAAGCCTGTTTTTCTTTCCCCGTATTTTTCTGTCATTTTCGTCCTCCTTGCTGTTAAAAGAGATAAAACCAGTCCGGTCAGTTTCAATCTGTCTTCATCGCTGTGTCAGGGTATTGATCCTGAAATCGACATCATTGCTGTGTCCGGCCTTGGTCCGGGAACAGGAATCATCGCTGTGTCCGGGTGTTGACCTGGAAAACGATGAGACTCAGAATGCCTGTAATAATAAACAGGATGACGGAGAGAGCGCCGCCAAGTCCATAGTTTTTGCTGTACAGGTGCTTGTTCAGGTACATGATCAGCGTCATTGTAGTCCTGTTGGGACCGCCCTGTCCGTTGGTCAGGATCTGCGGCACGTCGAACAGCTGAAGGCCCCCGATCAGGGATGTGATCACCACATATAAAAGAATCGGTCGGAGGATAGGCAGTGTGATATGGAAAAAGATCTGGGTCGGCGTTGCGCCGTCTACTTCTGCCGCTTCGTACAGGCTCTGGTCGATTCCGAGTATTCCTGCCAGCAGCAGGATCGTTGTGTTCCCGAACCACATCAGGAAATTCATGTAGGCAACCATTGCCCGCGCGCTGAAGGTACGGGACAGAAATTTGTAGGGTGCCCGGAGAAGACCGATCTGCATCAGCATCGTATTGATCGGACCGGTTTCGGCAAACAGGGTGAAGAACAGCATTGCAAAGGCGGAAGCCATGATCAGGTTGGGCATGTAGATGACAGACTGGAAAAACTTTTTGCCCCTGAGCCGCAGGGACGGGTCCGAAAACCACGAGGCAAGAACCAGAGACACAACGATCTGGGGAACAAATCCCATGACCCACATGATCATGGTATTTTTAAAATACTGTAAAATATCTCCTGACGAAAAAAGTGTTTTAAAGTTTTTCAGACCGACAAAATTCGGTCCTACTTCCGTCAGTCCATTTCTAAAATAGTGTTCAAAAAAGCTGTTATAAATCGTTGATACGAGCGGAATCAGCTGAAACACGATAAATACGAGAAAGAAGGGAATCAGAAAATAATACCCCCAGCGATTATGTTTTAATACATTTCCGGATTTTTTATTTTCCGTGTTTTTTATATTTTTCATAATACTTCCCCGTACTTTTCTGATGATCACAATGTGTGATCCTGTGATTATGATGGGCTGTTTAGTCTGATGTGTGCCCCTGGCAATGACTGATGATGTCCAGCTGTTATTATGCTCTGTCTGGTCCGATGTGTGCCCCTTAGCGATGTAAGGGGCACACAAATGCCGGTCATACTCTGTTCAATGCGTCTTTAAAAGTAAATACCTTTTAAGGAACTTTTAAGGAATCTGAAACTCAATACTCAAGCTCAGGATATTTTTCCTTGACAGATTTGTAGAAAGCCTGGAGCGCTTCGTCATAGGTCGCGTTGCCTTCGAAGTATTCCTTCATGGACAGCTGGAAGGATTCGTTGCAGCCCTGATCATATTCGGAAATGTTGGAGAGCTGGATCTTATCGGCGCCTTCACAGAACATTGCGAGAGGATTCTGGCCTCCCAGGGGTTTGAATGCGAAGCTGTCGTCGGTTGCCGCCGCTTCCATGGCAGGTTTGTTGTTTACGAAGTCATTGTCCATCTTGACAATGTCGGTCATGACTTCTTCATTGGTTGTCATCTGTCTCATGATTTCAGCGACAAGAGTGGGGTTGTCTGTACCTGCGGCTGCGCAGATCCATGTGCCGCCCCAGTAGAAGCCCTGGGGACCTACAGTTGCGCCCCATCCGCCTGCAAATGTACGGGATCCGTCATCTTCATTGGCACCATCGTCCACATTGCCCATGGAGAAGTTGATCAGCCATGCCGGTCCGAAGTAGCAGAATACGTTCGCGTCTTTGGCAAAGCCCTTTGACCAGTCGGTGGACCAGAGATCAGCAGTCCCGGTCTCTCCTGCATCAACCTGCTCTTTGGACATATCGACCCAGGCCTTGATGTTGTCGTCGACATTGATCTTTCCGTCAACGACCCAGGGAGAGGTGACGTTGTTGGAGAATACACGGTAGGAATCATTGGTGGTGGAGGTGATCTTGTATCCTTTTTCTTTCAATAAGGCTGCTGTCTTATCGAAGGTATCCCAGTCCGCAACTGCCTTCTGGACTTCATCGGGATCATCGGAGCCGAGAACTTCCCTGGCAATATCCCTGTTGTAGATCAGGACGCCGGGGCAGCCCTGCCAGGTCAGGCCCTTCAGATTGCCGTCCGCATCTGTGACAATATCCTTTGTATACTGGTACTGATTTGCCAGCTCCTCCTCTGTAATACCGAGGTCGGAGATTGGAAGGGCAACAGGTGTGTTCACATATTTGAGCGCGTAATCTGCTTCAACGAGGAAGAGGTCTACTCTGTCATCCGCGGCTTCATCCATATTCTCCGGAAGGATTGCGTCCAGATTGTTCTGGTAAGCGTTGTCGGTGGACGGCGTCACAGTGAATGTGACTTGCACATCGCCGATCTTCCCGCCTTTTGTGGCGTCATCCTTATCGGCGGCTTCATATCCGGGCATATGGTCGCGCATTCTCCTGGCGAATTCATCATTCCAGCACTGGATGTTGAGGACCTTTCCCTCGCTGGCTTCGTCACCTGCCGCGCCGGTTGTTTCCGCAGGTTTGGTACTGCCGGCCCCGCCGGAGCTGCCGCAGGCTGCGAGAGACGCGGCAATTATGCCAGCCAATAAGATACTGATCATTCTCTTTTTCATAACTACTCCTTTCATGACAGATTTTGTTTTATCTGAATGAACCTTTGTGGTGGTGAACATGGATGAATTTCTTTGCCGGCGGAGAAGGCCTGTGCCCGCCCAAAGAGCAGATCTCTTTTTCACCTGCAGGCGCAGTCGTGTCTTTAAAGCCTGTGCCTGTGCAGGAACAGGAAGAACCGGCTCTGTCTACAATACTTCAGACTGCTGCGACACTGGTTCCTTCCAGCACATAACCGGACACGGATATTTCCTCCGGAATACATGTCTTTTTGTTTTCAATCGTCTCAACGAGCTTTCTGGCAGAGACCCGTCCGATCTGTTCCGCGTCCTGATGGTAGGTCGTCAGCCTTGGGCGGAGAAACTGACTGATCGGAACTCCATCATACCCTGCAGTACTGACATCCTCCGGAACAGAGAGTCCCATTTTTTCCAGCTCCGTCATTCCCCCGATATAGGAAAAATCATCCGGATACAGGATGACTGTCGGCGGATCCGGCAGCTCCATCAGATATCTTGTCGCCTCCCGGCTTTTCTGCGGGTCGTGGAAACGCCCCTGGACAAGGTACCTTTCGTCAGGCTCTATCCCATGGTCCCTCATGGCGCGGTTAAAGCCTACGAGACGCTTATTGGTGACAGAGGTCCTTTCTCCGTATATAAAAGCAATTTTGCGGTGCCCCTTTCCGATCAGAAAAGAAGTGAGGGCATAGCAGCCTTCCATGTTGTCCGACATGACACAGCTGGTGCTGTCGAAAGCATAATCAACGGTGATGACCGGGATCTCACTTTTTACCAGTTCAATAACACCGGCATCTGAGAAATTCACATTCGCGATCAGTACTCCGTCAACTTTCCGGTACTGGCAGTGCTCCAGATAGGTCATCGGCATACCGCCGATGTTTTTCCCTATAAATGTAATGTCATATCCGAGCCTCTCCGCTTCGTCCCTGGCAGCATCCAGAATCCCCGAAAAATACTCATGGGTCAGTCCGGAGTTCATGCCGTCCACAAACAGCACACCGATATTGTGCGATGTATTTGTCTTGAGCTGCCTTGCGGCTGTATTCGGTACATAGTGCATTTCCCTGGCTGTCTTCCGAATCAGTTCAGCAGTCTCCGGACTGATATCACCGTAATTATTCAGTGCTTTGCTGACGGTTGAAGCCGAAACACCGCATTTCGTGGCGATATCTTTGATCGTAATACTGCCTTTTCCGTTTCCCATGATTTCCACTTCCCGTATGAAAATAAGTGCTTTTCAAATACCTTCCTTACCTTTTTCAAATGTACTTTTCGATAAAAGTTTCTCAATAAGGCCTCTGCAATTTGCGTTTTTCGAATCCGGTTTCAACAAGCGCTGCAGTTTACGAATACGTTTTCGTAAATTTATTTTAAAGCCTGTCAGAGTAGATTTCAACCCTCAAGAATATCTAATTTTTATCCCCGGTTTTTGGTCATATTCTCCAAATTTGCATATCATTGCTGCTCTGTATTTACAACAGGCACTGGTTTGCCTTATACTTTAAAGGAATTTTTCACGAGCAGGAGCAATATGATTCGAAATCGTTTTCGAATAGGCAGTCCGCGGCTCACCGCAGGTCTTTCAGTATAGTTTTTTACTTCATAGTTTTTGTATTTGACAGTTTTTTTGCTTACTTTCTTTTTCTTTACAGTTTTTACTTTAAAGGGAATCTGACAGGAAGCGGATTCAGTTATATTGGTCAGGAGGAAAAAATGGGAAAATACGGCTATTTCGACGATGAGAAAAGGGAATATGTTATCACCAATCCAAGGACGCCGCTTCCCTGGATCAATTATCTGGGTACAAACTCCTTCTTTCGTCTGATTTCCAATACGGCGGGAGGATACTGCTTTTACAAGGATGCGAAGCTGCTGAGGCTGACGCGGTACCGCTACAATAACAGTCCGATGGACTGCGGCGGGCATTATTTTTACATTAAAGACGGGAAAACCGTCTGGAACCCCGGATGGCAGCCGGTTCAGACGGAACCGGACTCTTATGTCTGCCGTCACGGTCTTGGTTACACGGTGATTGAATCAGAGAAGGATCAGCTCACCGCGAAGCAGGAGGTCTTCGTTCCGGTAGATGCGGACTGTGAGATCGACCGGCTCACTCTGAAGAACAAGGGCCGCTGTGAAAAGGTGATCGATGTTTTCAGCTATGTAGAATTCTGCCTCTGGAACGCAGAAGACGATTCTTCCAATTTTCAGCGCAATTTCTCGACGGGAGAAGTGGAGGTCTGCGGAAGCCGCATTTATCACAAGACAGAGTACCGGGAGCGGCGGAATCATTATGCGGTGTTTTCCGTCAATCGGGACATCGTCGGTTTTGACACCAGCAGGGATGCCTTCGCGGGTCTCTACAACGGCGCTTCTTCTCCACAGGCAGTTCTGGAAGGGAAAAGCCGCAACAGCATCGCGCATGGATGGGCACCGGTGGGAAGTCATCATCTTTCGATCCGGCTTGCACCGGGCGAGAGCACTTCCATGATCTTTGTTCTCGGATACTGCGAGAATCCGGAGGATCAGAAGTTCGAAGCCCCCGGTGTGATCAATAAAGCGCCGGCTCATCAGCTGTTGTCAAGGTTTCAGACCGATGAGCAGGTAGACGCAGCGCTCACCTCGCTTTCCCGCTACTGGGAGTCTCTTCTGTCCCGGTTCCGCATCAAATCCGGCGATGACAGGCTTGACCGTATGGTGAATATCTGGAACCAGTACCAGTGCATGGTCACTTTCTGCATGAGCCGCAGTGCCAGTTATTATGAGAGCGGCCTGGGAAGAGGCATGGGCTTCAGGGATTCCTGTCAGGATCTGTTCGGCTTTGTCCATCTGATCCCGGAGAGGGCGCGGGAACGCATTATTGATATCGCAAACACACAGTTTGAGGATGGAAGTGCCTATCACCAGTACCAGCCGCTGACAAAGCGGGGAAATGCCGGTGTCGGGAGCGGCTTTAACGATGATCCGCTCTGGCTGATCGCGGCGGCTTCCGCTTACATCAGGGAAACCGGAGATTTCGGTATTCTGGAAGAGATGTGCTCCTTCGACTCCAGTGAGACCAATAAGGCCACGCTGATGGAGCATCTCCGCAGGAGCTTCCGTTACACAGTCACGCACAGGGGGCCGCACGGGCTTCCGCAGATCGGGCGGGCCGACTGGAACGACTGCCTGAATCTGAACTGCTTTTCCACGACGCCCGGTGAGAGTTTCCAGGTCACCGGTCCCAGTGAGGGGCCGATTGCGGAGAGTGTCTTCATTGCCGCCATGTTCGTCAAATACGGAAGAGAATATGCCGACCTGTGTGAGCATACCGGTCTGACGGAGGAAGCCGCTGAAGCCCGCGCCGAAGCGGCGGAGATGGAAAAATGTATTCTGGAAGCCGGCTGGGACGGCGAGTGGTTTGTGAGAGCTTATGACGCTTTTTCAAAGCCGGTCGGAAGCCATGTCTGCGAAGAGGGGAAAATCTATATTGAACCGCAGGGCATGTGTGTTATGGCGGGTGTCGGAGTGGAGACCGGCGAGGCGGCAAAAGCGCTGGACAGTGTCGGAAAATATCTGGATACAGACTACGGGATCGTGCTGCATCAGCCGGCCTATACCGTATATCATCCCGAGCTGGGGGAGATTTCTTCCTATCCTCCGGGGTATAAGGAAAACGCCGGCATTTTCTGCCACAACAATCCCTGGATCGTCTGTGCTGAAACGGTTCTGGGGCACGGGAACAGAGCCTTTGAGGTCTTCCGGAAGACTTGTCCGTTTTATCTTGAAGATGCCGTCGACATCCGGCGAGTAGAGCCTTATGTTTACTGTCAGATGATCGCGGGGCCGGATTCCGCCACCTTTGGAGAGGGAAAAAACAGCTGGCTGACCGGTACAGCGGCGTGGACATTTGCCTGCATGACCCAATACATTCTCGGCATCAGGCCGACACTGGACGGACTGCGGATCGATCCCTGTATTCCGGATACTCTCAGAGAGATCCACTGCGAGCGGATCTACCGGGGGGCTGCCTGCCACATTGAGATCAACAATGCCGCAGGCGTCCAGCATGGAGTGGTCTCCATGACAGTAAACGGAAAGCAGGTTCCGGGAACGCTGGTCCCTCTGGAAAAGGGATGCAGGGAATATACAGTTTCTGTAGTAATGGGATGAGAATGAAAAAACCAGCGGGAGATCAGTTATATGCAGTTTAGTGATAAATTCGTATGGGGCGCAGCGAGCGCTGCGTATCAGATCGAGGGAGGCGCATTTGAGGATGGCAAAGGGCCGTCGATCTGGGATCATTTTTCCCACATTCCGGGGAAAACCTTTAACGGCCATACCGGCGATACTGCCTGTGATGCCTACCACCGGGCAGAGGCAGACCTGGACCTGATGCGGGAACTGGGAATCAAAAACTATCGGTTCAGTCTGAGCTGGCCGCGCATTTTTCCGGATGGGACTGTCAATGGCAGCGATGGATCGGGGCCTGCAGGGGCCGGACTCAATCCCGCCGGTATGGAGTATTATGACCGGCTTGTAGAAGGCTGTCTTTCGCGCGGCATTACCCCCTGGATAACCCTTTATCACTGGGACCTGCCTCTGGCCCTCTATCATAAAGGCGGCTGGATGAACCGCAGAACAGCGGAGCATTTTGCGGAGTACACAGCTTATGTCGCCTCTCATTTCAGAGGATGCGTGACACATTTCATTACGATCAACGAGCCCCAGTGCGCGATCGGACTGGGAATGGGAAACGGTCTGCATGCTCCCGGCCTGCATCTGGATCACCGGACCCTCTTCCGCTGCTGGCACAATCTGCTGCTTGCGCACGGACTGGCAGTCCGGGAGATCCGCCGCGCAGCACCGAAGGCAGAGATCGGGGTGTCCTCTACCGGGGCTCTTGCTTACCTGCGGGAAGTCTGCGCGGAGACCCCTGAAATGCTGCGGAAGGCTTCTTTTCTGTCA
This sequence comes from Sarcina sp. DSM 11001, assembly GCF_900101015.1. Taxonomy (GTDB): domain Bacteria; phylum Bacillota; class Clostridia; order Lachnospirales; family Lachnospiraceae; genus CAG-791. The sequence continues at coordinate 35,461 of NZ_FNFZ01000014.1, forward strand.
CTCCCGCTCAGCGAAAACCCTGGCTATTTCTTTAATCACCAGTGGTTTCTCGACCCTGTCTTTCTCGGACATTACCCGGAAGATCCGGAATGCCCCTGGTCTTCTTTTACCGGAGATATTCCGGACGAGGACCTGAAGATCATCTCCTCACCGGTCGATTTTGCCGGACTGAACATTTACAACGGACAGGGAATGGTATGGGATGACCAGACCGGATTTCTCCGGGAAGAGAAATACCCGGGTTATCCCCGCACAGCCCTTAAATGGCCTGTCACCCCGGAGGTTATGTATTGGGGACCGCGCCTGATCTTTGAGCGATACAAAAAGCCGATCTATATTACAGAAAACGGACAAAGCTGCAACGACCGCATCTTCCTGGACGGGAAAGTGCACGATCCCGACAGGATCGACTTTCTGCATCGATACCTTCGGGAGCTGAAGAAAGCCTGTAAGGACGGAATACCGGTGAAGGGCTACTTCCACTGGTCTCTCACAGACAATTTCGAGTGGCACAGCGGATACGACGACCGCTTTGGCCTGATCTATGTCGACTACAGAACACAGCAGCGCATACCGAAGGACAGCGCTGCATGGTACTCGGAAGTGATCCGGACGAATGGAAAAAACATCTGACCGTGAGGAGGCGGGAACGGTTCTGGGTCTCCTTCCCCTGTCGTCTCTGCCTCCCCGAAAAATTTCCCCGGTTCCCGACAGATCATAAGGATATTATCCATGCGAATGCATTCATCAATATGTGATCAATCAATAACAATCCCCCGCAGGGTGGTTAAAACCCGCGGGGGATTGTTTGTTTCTGTTCTTCATCGCGTAATACCCGTATCTTCAGACATGGGATATACGCGCCAGAAAGGGAAATTCTCTCCATCTTGGGTACGACCCCGTGATGAAGAATAAGCCCTCCGACACACCGAAGGTGTGTTGGTTGCACCGCACGCGCGCGGTGCGGAAGATGTTCATTACAGCAGTTTGCTTAGTCCACTGTGCAGTACATAAAATATTTGAAGCCCAGAGGGGTGCTGAAGAAGCCCTTGACACTGTCATCGAGCATGTAGAGGTCGGTGTAGTAGTACAGGGGGCAGATGGCGCCGGTGCTCATGAGCAGGTCTTCTGCGCGGTGCATCAGCTGGTAACGGATATTGGTGTCTGTGCAGGATTTGATATCGTTGATGATGACATCGTAGGTCTCTGCCCAGGTACCGTCTGTGACCTTGGTGTCATAGCCGAGGTCGGTCAGGTCAATGCTGTAGGCCCTGACATCCTTGTGGGCACCCTTGCCGAGCTGGCAGTCGTTGTTGCCGGAGCTGGTGATCCACATGTCGAGCATGGAGATGGGGTCGTTATAGTCGCACAGCCAGCCGTTGCGGGCGATGGAATAATTGCCGGCCTTTCTGGTGTTGAGGAAGGTGTTCCACTCCTGGTTCTCCAGGTTCATGTTGATGCCTACGGATGCCAGGGCGCTCTGCAGGTATTCGCCGATCGCCTTGTGGGCTTCGCTGGTGTTGTAGAGGTAAGTCAGGGTCGGGAAGTTTTTGACCTGCTGGGTGGCCTCATCGAACTCATAGTATTTTTTGAGGATTTCGATGGCAGCCGCGTAGTTATTCTCCAGGGCATCCTGGGAGACGTCGTAGTATCCGGCATAGCCGTCGTTGTGACCGGCCTTGGAACTGAAGTCGGTCATGCCGTCCGCTTCTGTCAGTCCGCTGGAGACGAAGGAGGAAGCGGGGGTCTGGCCGCCCTGAGCGATCTCATCGACGATGTAGTTGCGGTCAAAAAGGAGGGCGATGGCTTTGCGGATCTCCGCGCGGGCCTCCTCGGCTTCTTTGCCTTCCAGGCCGGAATCCTTGGGAAGGATGTCCTCATTGACGTTCCAGCCGATATAATAGGTGCCCAGCTGGCCGGTGACGACAAACTCATCAGGATACTCATTCTTGAGGGAGGCGATCTCATTGGTCGGCACTTCATCGATCAGCTTCCAGTCGCCGTTCTCGAAATTAGTGAGCATGTTGTTGGCGTCGTCGGACAAATAGAAATTGATGGCAGGCATGGTGACTTTGTCCGCATCATGGTAGTTCTTGTTCTTGACCATGGTGATGACGCTGTTGTGCTGCCATGCGGTCATGACATAGGGGCCGTTGCCGATATAGGTGGAGGGATCTGTCGCCCAGCCTTCATTGGATACGATATCCTTGCGGACAGGCATGTAGGTGGGGAAAGCCATAAGCTCGTCCCAGTACGAGACCTTCTGCTTTGTAGTGACTTCCAGAGTCCTGTCGTCGATTGCCTTGACAGCCAGCAGCTCAGGATCGGGATTCACATATTCCATGACGGGATTTCCCTCTTCGTCCTTCTCGCCGGTTTCCTTTTCCTCGGTCATTTTGTCATAGCCGGCGATCTGGTCGAACATGTACCCATAATCGGAAGCTGTCGCGGGGTCTGCCGCTCTCTTCCAGGAAAACTCAAAGTCCCCTGCAGTGACAGGCTGTCCGTCGGACCACTTGAGGCCGTCGCGCAGCGTATAGGTATAGGTGACAGTGCCGTCTTCGTTCTCCTTGCCTTCTACCAGCTCTTCCGCGCAGTCAGGAGCGATCTCAAAAGAGCCGTCCTCCTTCTGCTCCCACTTGGCCAGACCGGCAAAGGTATGAAGGACCAGGGTAGCGCCGTCGACTGAGCTGTTCAGAGCGGGGTCGATATTGTCAGGCTCAGAAGCGATACAGACATTGATACCGTCCTTGGCGATCAGAGATTCGTCAATGGCAGGTGCTTCCTCCTCCGCTCCGGCCCCTGTAGCCGCATCCGCAGCACTTCCGCTTCCGCCGCCGTTTGCAGCAGAGTCCCCGCAGGCAGCCAGTCCGAGAACCATTGCGGCACAGAGTGCCCATGCAACCAGTTTTCTCATAATTTTCCTCCCTTGGAAATGGTACAGAATCCGTGTACCGACTAATAATACAGATCAACAGTTCCTGATGTAGTATATCGATAATCTGCGCACGACATGCGCAGGATCATCCAATCTCTTCGATCCGGTGGCAGGCCACGAAGCGGCCCTTTTCGATCTCACGAAGTACGCAGGATCATCCGATCTCCTCGATCCGGTGGCAGGCCACGAAGCGGCCCTTTTCGATCTCACGCAGTTCCGGCATGCTCTCCTTACAGCCGTCAACCGCATAGGGGCAGCGGGTGTGGAAGGGGCAGCCGGGAGGCGCGTTCAGGGGGCTGGGGATCTCGCCGGTCATTTCGATCCGCTTGTTGGCCCGGGCGATGACCGGATCCGGTACCGGGACGGCCGAAATGAGTGCCCTGGTGTAGGGGTGCAGCGGACGATCGTAGATCTCATCCGCGCCCGCAAGCTCCACAAGGTGGCCCAGATACATGACAGCAATGCGGTCCGAGATGTGGCGCACGACCAGCAGGTCATGGGCGATGAAGAGATAGGTCAGGTTGAGCTTTTCCTGTAATTCATCGAACATATTGATGACCTGGGCCTGAATGGAAACATCCAGTGCAGAGACAGGTTCGTCACATACGATGAAATCCGGTTTGACCGCCAGAGAGCGGGCAATGCCGACGCGCTGTCTCTGACCGCCGGAAAACTCGTGGGCATAGCGGGCGGCGTGCTCGGAGTTGAGTCCGACATATTCCATCAGCTGGAGGATCCGGTCGCGGCGCTCCTCTTTTGTCTTATACAATTTCTGGACATCCAGCGGCTCTCCGACGATGTCCTCCACGGTCATGCGGGGATCCAGAGACGAATAGGGATCCTGAAAGACCATGGTCGCTTTCCTGCGGAACTCTTCGATATCCGCTTTGGTCTTCACGGGTTTCCCGCGATAGATCACTTCGCCGGCGGTCGGTTTGTACAGATGCAGGATCGAACGTCCCGCTGTGGTCTTACCGCAGCCGGACTCCCCGACCAGACCCAGGGTCTCCCCCTCCATGATGTCAAAAGAGATATCATCCACGGCCTTGAGGGGCTTTGTCCTGAAAAACCCGACATTGATCGGAAAATACTGTTTCAGATGGCTGACCCGGATCAGGGGTTCGCTGTGATTATTTTCATTACTCATGATAGTTCCTCAACTCTGTCCTCAGGGAAGGTCTTCGGCCGGTTCAGTTCCGGTCCATTGCTTTCTTCAGATTCATCCAGCATGCCGCGGTATGATTTTCACTGATCTCAAAACTTTCACATTTCTCCCGGATACAGATCTTCATGGCGGCATCACAGCGGGGCGCGAACGGGCAGCCCTTCGGCATATTCAGAAGGTCGATCGGTGTGCCGGTGATCGGCTGGAGCTTCTGCCCTTCGTTTCCGGCCGTGGGGATCGACCGCAACAGTCCCTTTGTGTATTCATGACAGGGGTTATAAAAGATATCGTCGGCCGTTCCCTTTTCGCAGATGGATCCGGCATACATGACGACAACTTCATCGCACAGCTGGGCGACAACGCCCAGGTCATGGGTGATCATGATGATCGCCATGCCCATTTTCTTCTGAATATCCTTCATCAGCTCGAGGATCCCGGCCTGGATCGTCACGTCCAGGGCTGTAGTAGGCTCGTCCGCGATCAGAATATCCGGCTCACAGGCGAGCGCCATAGCGATCATGACCCTCTGCCTCATGCCTCCGGAGAATTCGAAGGGATACTGCTTCATGCGTTTTTCAGGTTCGTTGACATTGACAAGGTGCAGCATTTCCACTGCCCTGTCCCACGCCTGCTGCTTGTTGCGTTTCGTGTGGAGCAGGATCGCTTCCATCAGCTGGTCACCGATCGTATAGGTCGGGTTAAGGCTGGTCATGGGATCCTGGAAAATGATCGAGATCTTGTTGCCCCGGATACTTTTCATCACATTTTCATCGGCGCCCACCAGCTCCTGCCCGTCACACTTGATCGAACCCGAGACGATCCGGCCTGTCGATGTCAGGATCTGCATGATGGAATAAGCCGTCACCGATTTTCCGGATCCGGATTCTCCCACTATTCCGAGAACCTTTCCTCTCTCAAGATCAAACGAGACACCATTTACCGCACGCACCTCTCCTGCATCCGTGAAAAATGATGTGTGCAGGTCTTTTACTTCCAATAGAGCCATTTATCTTTCCTCCCCGCAGGCTGAAACCAACACCTCATCCTGACAAAAACTGTCCCGGATAAAACTGCCCCGGCAGAGCTCTGCCTGATTTCAGTCTGAAAACTCAATTGTAACAACGCTCCTGATCATTCGTTCAGCTTCGGGTCAAAGGCATCCCGCATGCCGTCGCCGAAAAGGTTCAGGGACAGCACGATCAGCGAGATCACGACGGCAGGAATGACCAGACGGTAGGGGTAGGACTTGAGGCCGTTGAGCGCGTCGGACGCCAGTGATCCCAGCGACGGCATCGGCGCGTTTACACCCAGTCCCAGGAAGGAAAGGTAACTCTCCGTAAAGATCGCGTTGGGGATCTGAAGGGCTGTGGAAATAACAATGACGGAGATCGAGTTGGGGATCAGGTGGTTGCGGATGACCCATCCGGCCTTTGCTCCGCTCGCCCGCGACGCCAGGACGTATTCCTGCTCCCGCAGGGACAGGATCTGTCCGCGGATCAGGCGGGACATGGATACCCAGTACAACAGCGCGAAGATGATAAACAGCGAGATAATATTGGACCCGATTTTTTCCAGGACCGTTCCTTCCAGCGCTTTGCCCAGCGGCTCCCTAAGGACGGAAGCCAGCAGGATGACCATCAGCATGTCCGGCAGGGAATAGATGACGTCAACGATCCTCATGATGATGATATCGACCACCCCTCCCGCATAGCCGGCGATCGATCCGACGAGCAGTCCGATGACAAGAACGATGATACTGGCGAAAAATCCGACCGCCAGCGAGATTCGCGTGCCGTAGACGATACGGATAAAATAATCGCGGCCGGAGGAATCCGTGCCGAACACATGGGGAAAGACCTTCTCTCCCGCCTCCATCCTGGTCTTCTCCGATTTCGCGTACTCAAAGGGTTTCAGGTTATTATAGGAAGCGTCCACCGGCCTGCCGGGCCTCACGCCCAGCATGGACTCATATTTATAGGGCCAGAAGAAGGGGACAAAGATCGAAGCCACCGTGATCAGCAGGATGATCCAGAAGCTCACCATGGCGACCTTGTTTTTGCGAAGCCGCCGCACACCGTCCTGAAAAGCGGTCGTGGAAGGCCTCATCTTGACCATATATTCCTTTTCTTTTTCACTTGCAGGCAGCAGGTCATCCACATTCACCTGCATGCTCAGCCTTTTCAGATTGCTGTCCATGTTACCTCCATATCCAGGCGCCCTGCGCAAAAAACCACAATGCGGTAAGCAGAATCCTTATTCCAGTGTGATCCGCGGATCTACGATCTTGTACATGATGTCACTGATCAGATTCATGACCACGATCAGGGTCGCGAGCACGATCGTCGTTCCCATGATCATCATATAGTCGCGGTTGATGATGCTGCTGACGAACGCCCTGCCTATGCCGGGAACAGCAAAGATCTGTTCGACGACCAGAGAGCCTGTCACGATGTAGGCCAGCATCGGTCCGAAATAAGTGATAACCGGAATGAGGGAGTTTTTAAGCGCATGACCGAAAATGATCTTAGGGGCAGGAACGCCCTTGGCCTTGGCGGTCCGGATATAGTCCTGCCCGAGGACATCCAGCATGGAAGACCTGGTCAGACGTGTGATATAGGCCATTGGATAGAGCATCAGAGTGACGATGGGCAACACCAGGCCTCCTGCCGCCGCGCCGTTTGCCGGCAGCACATGCAGCTTTATGGCAAAGGCTACCAGCAGAAGAGATCCCATTATGAAGGACGGCATCGAGACGAAGGCTGTCGTCAGCACCATGATAATGCGGTCAAAAACTGTATTTCTGCGAAGAGCCGCAATCGCCCCCAGCACAACACCGATGACCAGCGCCAGGACAGCGGCGATCACCCCCAGTTTGGCGGAGGTCCGCATTCCGTCCATCATGATGTCAATGACCATCCGGCCTCTCTGTTTGAGCGAAGGGCCGAACCGCAGGTGGACCACGTCATTCAGATAGGTGAAATACTGCGCCGACAGTGGCTTGTCGAGTCCGTATTTGGCCTCCAGGGCCTGCTGAGCAGCCTTGGAGATCGCCTTTTCACCGACAAACGGACCGCCGGGTACGGCATGCATGATAAAAAAGGTCAGCGTAAAAACGATCCAGACCGTAAAGACAGCCAGGATCAGACGCTTGATGATATAAGTGATTGTTTTGGGATTCATGAGCGGATAGTCTCCATTTTGGAGCGTCTCACAGGAAAGCGGATGAGGTTCCGATGTCACAGAGTGCATATCCTGTCAGGAACTATCTTTTTAAAGAAAGGTACAAACAGACAGCTTCGAAGAACAGCTGAAAAAAGGTACAGATCGAAGGTTGACAGCCCCTGGCGCGCCGCAAGTCCTGCGTGCTCCCGATATATGAATAGTTTTTAGTGCCTATGCATTTTCATTTGCATTTCCGCTTATTATATACCAACTAACTATTTACTTCAACCGACATCAGATACAGGAAAGAAAAACTGAGCGTAAAAATGACACTCTGTCCGGAGGTTCCGAATCATGATATACTTGTTTTTTAACAGGAAACATCCCTGGACAGGGGTTACACTGTTGTTCTTTATTATCCTTATTAATTAAGAGAAAAAAACGCAGCGGATGAACATAAAAGAGCCAAAAACAAAAGCAACGGAAGCAAAAGAAAAGAAGACAATAAGTGCGAAAACAAAAGAGAAAAAAATAATAACTGCGGAAACAAAAGAGAAGGCAGCAAGACAGGAGGATATATGGATTTTACAGGAATAAATACGGCGCTTCTGGATTTTCTGGACCGGAGCCCGGTTCCCTTTTACGCCGTCCGGAATATGAAAGAAAGCCTGGAAAAGGAAGGCTTCCGGGAACTATACGAAGGAGAACGCTGGACGCTGCAGGAAGGGGACGCCTGTTATGTGTGCCGCAATGATTCCGCGCTGATCGCGTTCAGGATCCCCAAAACAGATTTCACCGGCTTTCAGATCATCGCGAGCCACTGCGACTCGCCGATGTTCAGGATCAAGCCCAACGCGGAGATCACAGCGGAAGGGCGGTATATAAAACTCAACGTTGAAAAATACGGAGGGGCGGTACTGGCGCCCTGGCTGGACCGTCCGCTGTCCGTCGCCGGGCGCGTGATCGTCGAGACGGAGTCAGGCATAGAGACAAAGCTGGTCAATATCGACAAAGACCTGCTGATCATCCCGAACCTGGCGATCCATATGAACCGGCAGGTCAACGAAGGGTTTAAATATAATCTGCAGACCGATCTGCTGCCTCTGCTGGGGGAAATTCCCGGAGCCGGAGCAGGCGGGGCGGCAGACTTGGATACCTCCTGCCCTGCAGGCAGGAAAAATGATTCCCCCGGCGCAGGACCTGAGATGGAAGCGGCAGCTGCGGCTTTCCCTCAGAAAATGGAAAAAGATCCCCGCGGAACAGGCACAGGACCAGGAGCATCCGCCGCAGGGACACAGGCGGGTTTTCTCTCCCTGCTGGCAGCAGAAGCGGGTGTCCGCCCGGAACAGATCCTGGATACGGACCTGTATCTCTACAGCCGGATGAAGGGAACGTATGTCGGCATGAACAGGGAGTTTCTCTGCAGCGGACGGCTGGACGACCTGCAGTGCGCCTTTGCGTCCCTGCAGGGGATCCTGACAGCCCGCCCCCGGGACAGCGTGGCGGTCCATTGCGTTTTTGACAACGAGGAAGTCGGCAGCGGCACCGCTCAGGGCGCCGCGGGGACATTTCTCAGGGACGTGCTCCGCAGGATCAACGAAGGGCTCGGCAGGTCCGAAGAGGATTATCTGCGCGCCCTGCCGTCGAGCTTTATGGTATCCCTCGACAACGCGCACGCGGTCCATCCGAACCATCCGGAGAAGGCGGATCCCACAAATCGCCCTTGTATGAACGGCGGCATCGTGATCAAGTACGATGCCGGCAAAAAGTATACAACGGATGCTGTTTCCGGAGCGATCTTCCGCTCGGTCTGCAAAAAGGCCGGCGTCCCCTTCCAGACCTTTACCAACCGGTCAGACATGATCGGCGGGTCCACCCTCGGACACATCTCCCAGGCCCAGGTATCCCTGAACACCGTAGATGCCGGCCTGGCGCAGCTCGCCATGCATTCCCCCTATGAGACAGCGGGCGCAAAGGACACAGCCTGGCTGGTCGAGGCAGCGCGGGTGCTGTTTTCCTCCTCTGTTGAAAACACCGGCAGCGGAAAATACAGGCTCCACTTCTGACCGGGAGTACATTTTTTCTGATGGCTATTTACTTTTTTGACCAGCAGGATACTTTTTGATCACTGCGGATTACTACTTCATCGCACCTTTTCTGACGGGCGTACACTTTGAATACAAGAGCAGAATAATTCGGATGTCAAAAACCCCCGGAAGCCTCATCGGCTTCCGGGGGTTGAACATATCTGCTCAGGCTGCGAACAGGGCTGCCCAGGCTGTGAACAAGGACTGCTCAGGCTGTGAACAGGGCTGTTCAGTCAGTGAACAGGGCTGCCAAGTCAGTGAACAGGGCCGCCCACTCTGCGGACTTGTCTGTTCAGTCAGTAAACAGGGCTGTGGAATAGTAGCGGTCGCCGCTGTCAGGCAAGAGGGCTACTATGACCTTACCCTTGTTTTCCGGGCGCTTTGCCAGCTCGATAGCGCCGTGCAGGGCTGCGCCGGAGGAGATTCCGACGGAGATGCCTTCTTTTTTTGCGAGCAGCTTGGCCGCCGCGAAAGCATCGTCTCCCTCTGCCTTGAAGATCTCGTCATATACTTTCGTGTTCAGGACATCCGGGACAAAACCGGCGCCGATACCCTGGATCTTGTGCGCGCCCGCCTTTCCCTCGGAGAGGACCGGAGAATCCGACGGTTCGAGAGCCACGATTTTGACAGCGGGGTTCTGCGCCTTCAGATACTCGCCAGTGCCGGTCAGTGTCCCGCCGGTGCCGACGCCTGCGATAAAGATATCCACCTTCCCGTCGGTGTCGTTCCAGATCTCGGGACCTGTGGTGGCCTTGTGGACCGCGGGGTTGGCGGGGTTCACAAACTGTCCGGGGATGAAGCTGCCGGGAATCTCCGCCGCCAGTTCCTCTGCCTTCGCGATGGCGCCCTTCATTCCCTTCGCTCCCTCTGTGAGCACGATCTCTGCGCCGTAGGCTTTCAGGATGTTCCTGCGCTCCACGCTCATCGTCTCGGGCATTGTCAGAATGATCCTGTAGCCCTTGGCGGCGGCAATGGAGGCGAGGCCGATGCCCGTGTTGCCGGAGGTCGGCTCAATGATCACAGAACCCTCTTTCAGGAGTCCCTTCTCTTCCGCGTCTTCGATCATGGCCTTGGCGATCCTGTCCTTGACGCTTCCCGCGGGATTAAAATACTCTAATTTTACCAGGACGGTGGCTTCCAGCCCCAGTTCCTTCTCAATATTGACAACCTCCACCAGAGGTGTATTCCCGATCAGTCCGAGTGTTCCCTTGTAAATATTTGCCATGATGACTCCTTCCTGTATTTATCGTCTGCCTGCATTCTTACAGATATGTGCGGTTCTCGCTGCAGGCGTTTTTCAGTATATCACATTGCGGGCTGGATGGCGAATCAAACGGACGCCAGCGCAGCAAAGCCTTTTTCCAGATCGGCGATGATATCGTCGATATGCTCCGTGCCGATGGAGAGGCGGATAGTGTTCGGGCGGATCCCCTGGTCAAGCAGCTCCTCCTCCGAAAGCTGGGAGTGGGTCGTGGAAGCCGGATGGATCACCAGACTCTTGACGTCCGCCACATTGGCAAGAAGAGAAAAGATCTCCAGATTGTCGATAAAGGCCCAGGCTTCCTTCTGCCCGCCTTTGATCTCAAAAGTAAAGATCGAAGCGCCGCCGTTCGGGAAAAATCTTTCATACAGGGCATGGTCCGGGTGATCCGGCAGGGAAGGATGGTTGACTTTTTCCACACAGGGGTGGGCCGCCAGATACTCCACGACCTTCCTGGTGTTTTCAGCATGGCGCTCCAGCCGCAGGGAGAGGGTCTCCACGCCCTGCAGGAGCAGGAAAGCGTTAAAGGGCGAGATAGCCGCGCCGGTGTCGCGCAGCAGGATCGCGCGGATATAGGTGACAAAGGCGGCCGGTCCTACAGCATCGTAGAAAGAAATGCCGTGATAGCTGGGGTTGGCTTCCGCGATCTGCGGGAATTTTCCCCCTGCCTTCCAGTCAAATTTCCCGGATTCGACAATGACTCCGCCCAGGGTCGTGCCGTGCCCGCCCAGGAACTTGGTCGCCGAATGGACCACGATGTCCGCGCCGTGCTCGATGGGCCGGATCAGGAAGGGTGTGCCGAAGGTATTATCGATGACCAGGGGCAGGCCGTGCCTGTGCGCGATCTCTGCGATGGCATCGATATCCGGAATATCGCTGTTGGGATTGCCCAGAGTCTCCAGATAAACCGCCCGGGTATTGTCCTGAATAGCACCTTCCACCTCCTCGAGATTGTGGGCATCAACTAAGGTCGTCGCGATCCCGTACTGAGGAAGGGTATGGGACAGCAGGTTGAAGCTGCCGCCGTAGATGGTCTTCTGTGCCACGACATGCCCGCCGTTCGCGGCCAGGGCCTGGATCGTGTAGGTGATGGCCGCTGCGCCGGAGGCCACTGCCAGACCGGCGCTGCCGCCCTCCAGGGCCGCGACGCGCTTTTCCAGCACATCCTGCGTGGAATTCGTCAGACGCCCGTAAATATTCCCGGGATCAGCCAGACCGAACCGGTCCGCCGCGTGCTGGCTGTTGCGGAAGACATAGGAAGTCGTCTGATAGATCGGGACCGCGCGGGCGTCCGTCGCCGGATCCGCCTGCTCCTGCCCCACGTGGATCTGCAGTGTCTCAAATTTATAATTGCTCATGGAAGCTCTCTCCTGTTCTTCTTTCCTCTGATAATCGATGTTGACCGAATTATTTTAAGATATAGCCTGCCGCTTCGTACATCGACATCGCATTCGGAAAAAAGCTTCAGGATTCAGGATTCTCTCAACATTATCTCTCATGGTGTTTTTTATTTTGTTTTTTTCTTTGCTTTTTTATTGTTCAGAGATGATCGGGATCATGTATTATTCAGAAATAATCAGGACCGCTCAGTCTTTCTTCAGTCCTTCCATTTACTCCTTCTTTTCAGGTCTTTTCTCGGGATGCTTCGTGTAGTAATCCTCGAGTGCCGACTGGATCGCCTCTTCCGCGAGGACACTACAGTGAAGTTTATAAGCCGGCAGTCCGTCCAGCGCTTCACATACCGCCTTGTTGGTCAGATTCATCGCTTCACTGACCGGTTTCCCCTTGATCAGCTCTGTGGCCATGGAACTGGAGGCGATCGCGCTGCCGCAGCCGAAAGTCTCGAATTTCACATCCTCGACTATGTCGTCTTCTATTTTCAGGTACATCTTCATGATATCGCCGCACTTGGCGTTGCCGACTTCCCCGACTCCGTCCGCGTCTTCGATCACGCCCACATTGCGGGGATTCCGGAAATGATCCATTACTTTTTCACTGTAGAGTGCCATCGCTAAGCCTCCTGCTTATATTTGCTTATATTTTCTTATGTTTGCTTATATTTATTTTGATCGCTGAATTTATTTCCTGATATCTTTATTTCCGGTCTCCCGGCTGAACTGATCTGCCTGTCTCCAGACCGGTCATCAGAGGATGAAAGGTGTCTTTCCCGAGACCAGGTCGCGCCAGACGGGGGAGAAGCTCCGGAGATATTCGACAACCTCCTTCACATTCTGGATCAGGTAATCGACCTCTTCCTCTGTGATCTCCTCTCCCAGGGAAAGCCTGAGAGACCCGTGGGCCACGTCGTGTACGCGGCCAATCGCCAGCAGGACGTGGCTGGGATCGAGCGACCCGGAGGTGCAGGCACTGCCGGAGGAGGCGCTGATGCCCCGGTCGTCCAGAAGGAGCAGGAGCGATTCGCCCTCGATCCCCTCGAAGCAGAAGTTGACATTGCCGGGAAGTCTCTTTTTCGCATCGCCGTTCAGGGCGGAATGGGGGATCTTTGAGAGACCCTCGATCAGCCGGTCGCGAAGGGCTGTCTGGTGGGCTGCATTCTGTTCCAGGTTCCCGGCAGCCTCTTTGAGGGCCGCCGCCATGGCCATAATGCCCGGGACATTCTCGGTTCCTGCCCGCTTGCCTTTTTCCTGGGCGCCGCCCTCGATCAGGTTGGTGAGTGCGATCCCCTTCCGGGCGAACAGAAATCCCGTGCCCTTAGGGCCATGGAATTTATGGGCTGAGGCAGACAACATGTCAATATTATCCGCTTTTACATCGATCTTCACATGCCCGACTGCCTGAACAGCATCCGTGTGGAAAAGGACTCCGTGCTTTTTACAGATCTCGCCGATCTCATGGATCGGCTGAACCGTTCCGATCTCATTGTTGGCGTACATGATCGAGACCAGGCAGGTATCCTCCCGGACCGCCGCTTCCAGTTCCTCCGGCCGCACCAGTCCGTCCTCGTGCACCGGCAGGAGCGTCACCTCATAGCCCTCTTTTTCCAGCCTGTTCAGGGTATGCAGGATCGCGTGGTGTTCAAAAGCGGAAGAAATGATGTGCTTTTTCCCCTTCTTCGCCCCGATCACCGCCGCTGAACGCAGAGCCTGGTTATCGGCTTCGCTGCCGCCGGAGGTGAACAGGATCTCTCTGGGTTCTGCATTGATGACAGCCGCCACATCTTCCCTGGCCTGTTCCAATGCCTCCTTCGCCTCCTGCCCGATGGAATACAGGCTGGAGGGATTTCCGTAAACATTTTCCATATAGGGAATCATCGCGTCGATTGCCGTTCGGCTCATCCTGGTCGTTGCTGCATTGTCTGCATAGATCTTCATGGTCTTTTCATGCCTCTCTTAGTGTTTTACAAAGATTTCTGATCGTATAGATGATTGTTCTGCTGCAGTTCCCTGCAGGACTCATTTCTCAAAACTGTGGTGATTATAATTCCTTTTACCTACTATGTCAATAGGTTTAAATAATCTTTTTGGCTTGAATTGCCTATTTACCTACGATATAATAGGTTATATCGTCGAAACCATGGCAGATAAGCCCTGGACGCGGAAATTCAAGGCAGAATTGATTAAAAATAATGCTGAAGGAGATGCAGAATGATATCTACAAAAGGACGCTATGCCATCCGGATCATGATCGACCTGGCAGAACAGGAGCAGGGTAAATTCATCCCTTTGAAAGATGTGGCGGAAAGACAGGGGATTTCCAAGAAGTATCTGGAGATCATTGTCAAGGATCTGGTTAAGGGAGGGCTTGTCATCGGGGCCAGCGGCAAGGGCGGCGGCTACCGTCTCTGCCGCAGGCCTGAGGAATACTCCATCGGGGAGATCCTGGACATGACCGAGAATGCCTCAATGACGACAGTAGCGTGCCTGGCCGATCATGCAGCCGCATGCCCTCGGGCTGCCGCCTGCCAGACACTCCCCATGTGGGAAGAATACGAAAAGCTCACCCATGATTTTTTTTACGGGAAGAAACTGGTTGACCTGCTTTCAAAGCAGGGATAGGGCAGACAGTCCGAAAGCCAGTGCCTGAATGAAAGCCAGAGCCTGAATGCAGGAAAAGAAAGGCCGAAGATCAGGAGACGGTTTGTCTTCCGATTCCAAAAACTGTTTCTATAATTATCCGGCAGCAGGTGTTTTTCCCAGCCGGCTGAAGGCTGAACGGATCACGATGAAGGCGGCGATGGCAACCATCAGGTCGGCGACAGGCCCTGCGATGAGGATCCCGTCGATCCCGAGAAAGCGCGGCAGGATGAGGAGCAGGACAATGAGGACCAGCTGCTTGGAGAGAGAGATGATCACACCTTTTAAGGGCTGCCTGATGGATACCATGGCGTTCATGGCCACAGGCAGGACGCCGGCCAGGATGACCAGCAGCATAAACTCGTGCATGTAGCGCAGGGCAAATGCCTGGTAGCCGCCGGCGCTGTCTCCGAACAGTCTGAGGATCTGCTCCGGGAACAGCCAGAAGCAGGCAGTCACCGCCGCTCCGATCACAAAGGCGTAGGCAAACACAAGATAAGCCGTCTTCTTTACCCTCTCATAGTTGCGTGCGCCGAAATTAAAGCCCATGATGGGCTGGCCTCCTATGCTGCAGCCGATAATGGTGGAATAAAACAGAAAATTGACCTTTGTCACGACTCCGGCAGCCGCCAGGGCTTCACTGCCTCCATAGACAGACTGGGAACCGTAATATCTGAGCGAGCTGTTGAGGACAAGGTTCATGACCAGCATGGCCGCCTGGTTCAGACTCCCCGCCGCCCCGATCGAAGTGATCTGCCTGAACCTGCTTCCTGACACAGCGAAATGCTCCCGCCTGAGCCGCCCTGTGCGAAAGTGAAGCATATAGGCAGCAACCATCAGGGCAGACAGCACTTGTCCCATGACTGTTGCCAGGGCTGCGCCGGCTATCCCCATATTCATGGGAAAAAGAAACAGATAATCAAGGACAAAATTGAGCGCTACGCCGGACATAGAGCAAATCAGCGCGTAGCGGGGGCTTCCGTCAGAGCGGATCAGGAGTGTCCCTCCGGAGGTCAGGGCCAGAAAAGGCAGTCCCGGCGCGACCAGTTTCATATAGGTGAGGGCATAGGGATAGACCTGGTCTGTCGCACCGAACAGATTGACGAACCAGGGTGTAAAAAAGAGGACGAGGGCGGCTGTAAAAATCCCCTCTGCCGCAAGCAGGGTGAGACCGGCTCCCGCAAAGTGCAGAGCTTCGTCTTTTTCCCCTCTGCCGTTGCAGATATTGAAGTTCACAGAGGACCCGTTACTGAAAAGCAGGGTCATGGCACCGCACAGAAAGGTCAGCGGGTAGGCGACCGTCGTGGCCGCATTGCCCAGAAACCCGATCCTCTGTCCGATGAACATCTGATCGACCATGTTATAGAGGGAGGCGATCAGGGTACTGATGATACTGGGAATAGCATACTGGAGCAGGAGCCTTCCGACAGGCGCTGTGCCCAGCGGATTAACTGTGTTTTTCGCTCCACTGTTCTCATTTTCATTATTTCTCATATCGCTCTTTTTCTTCCTGTTTTCTGATATCCCAATCCTGCCGGCTTCCGCGCTTTTCTTTTCACTGAAAGTCTTTTTACGTCCTTATCATATACGCTTAAAGGGGCCATGACAACCGGTCAGGATAAAGGAAAACCAGCCTGGAAAAGGTTTCCGGTCACACCCTGACCAGGGTGTGACCATGAAACGTTGCGTTTCACGCCCTGCAAAACAGCTCAAATCCAAATCATGCAGGGAACTACCCCGCCACAAAAACAGCTCAAGTCTATTATCTAAACCATGCAGGAAACCGCCCACCTTGAGAACAGCTCAAATCCAAATCACGCAGAAAACCGCCCCGTTTTGTCTCCTGAAACAAAACGGGGCGGTCTCTGCCTATAGTCTGCTTAATTTCTTATAAAATACCTCTTATTTTGCCAGCTGCATGCCTGCCTGGACCATGCGGAACATGCGTACCGCGCCCTTGCAATAGAGGTCCTCCGCGTTTTCCAGTGCCTGGGAGAGGGGCATGGGGGTGTCGACGGTGGTCATGATGGAATTGATGCCGTGTTCATAGATCTGATCATATCCGTCACCGAGACCGCCGCAGAGAGCAACGACCGGGACCCCGTGCTTTTTGGAGCGGTCGCCGACGCCCTGCATGACCTTGCCGAAGCAGCTCTGCCAGTCGGTCCTGCCTTCGCCGGTGACCACGAGGTCAACGCCCTCGAGGAGGCCGTCGAAGTTGATCAGGTCGAGAACGGTGTCAATACCGGATTTCATCTCGGCGTTCAGGAAGATCATCAGAGCAGTACCCAGGCCGCCGGCGGCGCCGGTGCCGGGAGTGTCGTCGGGGTTGATCCCGAACTCCTTAATGATGACATCGCGGTAATTGCACATTCCCTTCTCCAGGCGGTCCAGGATCTCCGGGGTGCCGCCCTTCTGCTTTCCGAAGGTATAGGTAGCGCCGTCTTTACCGCACAGGGGGTTCGTGACATCACACATGACCGTGATATGGGCTTTCTTTGCGCGCTCATCGAAGCCGCTCATATCGATATGAGCGACCTTTTCCAGTTCACTTCCCTTTCCTTCCAGAACGTTCCCGTCCTTGTCCAGGAATTTGACGCCAAGAGCGCTGGCAAACCCCATGCCGCCGTCGTTGGTCGCGGAGCCGCCGATCGCGATAGAAATGTCAGTGAAGCCCGCGTCAAGTACAGCTTTTACAAGTTCTCCAGTCCCGTAGGTCGTCGTGTTGAGGGGGTTGCGGAGCTCCTCCGGAACCATCGGCAGGCCGGAAGCCTGTGCCATCTCCAGAACCGCCTCCGAATTTCCAAGCTTTCCATAATAGGCAGTCGCTTTCTCCATCAGCGGACCATGGACTTCCACGAAGGCCTTCTCTCCATTCCTAGCCTCTATGACTGCGTCGGTCGTTCCCTCGCCGCCGTCCGCCACCGGAACACCCTTCGTCTCGCAGGGTCCAAATACCTCGTTTGCCGCCTTTGTGAGGAATTCAACAGTCTGTGCACTGGTGACTGTGCCTTTAAAAGAATCGGATGCAAATAGCAGTTTCATATAGATTACCCTCCAGTCATGCATGTGTATATAATGATCTGTTTTTTCCAGTCAGATATAGTTTATCACATTTCCAGTAATAAAGGCATAAATGTCCTGATATTTCATGTCCGATGCCCCGGAAAATGTACCTGCCGGCTCCAATCCTGTCTCAGGCCTGCTTAGAATAGTTCGCTCTGGTCCATGAATGTCTGCGATGCGAAGATGTCCTGGCCCGGACCTGCTCTGAAAGGCCGGGAGCTTTCCGATCCATAAAATCCATAAAAAAACCAGCGCAGCTGCGCTGGTTTTTTTCGGATAAGTGTTCCCGGCCTGTAATAGCCGCGGCTGATCCTTGCGGGAGTCAGCCTTTTCTATTTTCAGGCCTGCTGTCTGTCAAAGACAGACAGAAAGTGTGTATCAGATCAGTCCCAGAGCTTCTTGTACAGTCCGACCAGATCTTCCTTGGTGGGCTGATGCCAGGTGTTCTGAGGACTGCCGCTGGTAAGGGCGTCGTCCGCCATCTTGTCGATGACCTTGAAGAAAGCGTCCTTGTCAATGCCGAACTGGGCGGGAGTAGGAATACCCATCTCGTCGACCATGGCCATGACCTTGGCCTGGAATTTCTCGGCTGCGGTCTTATCGTCATCATCATCCGCGGCAACGCCGATGGCCCTGCCCAGATCCGCGAAGCGGTCATAGCAGCCTGTCAGCATGAAGGGCAGGCATACCTTGATCAACATGGCATTGGAGGTGCCGTGAGGGACATGGAAGAGGGCGCCGATCGGACGGCTCATGCCGTGGATGATGGTAACTGATGCATTCGTAAACGCAATACCTGCCTCAAGAGCCGCGATGGACATCTGAGCCCTGGCTTCAACGTTTTTGCCGTCATGATAGCAGGTGGAAAGATTCGCCACAATGCGCTTTACAGCGGAGAGCGCAAAGGTATCCGTCAGGGGCTGAGCCCTCCTGGAGGTATAGGCTTCCATGCAGTGGCACAGAGCATCCAGGCCGGTGTTTGCGGTAACGCTGGGAGGAGCAGTCATGGTGAACTGAGGATCGATAACTGCAACGGGCGGTACAATACTGGAGCCGATCAGCATCATCTTGACCTGGTTCACAGTGTCGGCGATGATGGTGACCCTGGTCGCCTCAGAGCCGGTGCCGGCTGTCGTAGGGATCGCGACCATGGGAGCTACGTCCTCTTCAATACTGCGGCCCATGTAGTCCGTGATCGTGCCGCCGCCTGCCGCGACGACTGCGATGGCCTTCATGGTATCGATGCAGCTTCCGCCGCCGAGTGCGATCAGGTAGTCACACCCTTCATCCGCATAAACCTTCAGACCTGCCTCGACCATCTTGTCGGTGGGCTCGCCTGTGATATCGGAGAAAATCGCGTAAGGAGCATTGTGGCTCTTGAGCATATCCTCAAGCTTGGCCACATTGCCGAACTGGATCATGAAGGGATCCGTCACGATGAGGGCTTTCTTTCCAAGCGCACAGATCGATGCGCCTGCTTCAGTCAGGGCATTTTCACCAGTGAAAATCTGGCGAGGAAGCAATAATACGTTTGCCATAGTATATTATCTCCTTTCGAAGCGCCTGAACTCTTCCATACAGAAATCCGCAGGGATTCTCCGGACGGACTGTCCGTTCAGCGCTCCTCTATCCTCTAGCATCCTGTTTCTTCCCGGCACGCCGGGGCCTTATGCTGCCCCGGCATACCTTTTATGCATTAAAATCTGTCAAAAACTGTCGGCACTTTTAAGACTTATGAGGTCTTTATCCGATCAAAGTCCTGTGTGCTCCGCAATGTACTTCCTTGCCTTCAGAGCATACTCAAACGGATTCGCGATAGCGGGATCCTGCTCGGCCTCAACAACTACATAGCCTTCATAGCCGGAATCCTGGATGATCTTGAAGATGGGCTCGAAGTCGACATCGCCGTCGCCGGGAACCGTGAATGTGCCCTTGCGGACGCCTTCAAGGAAGCTCCACTTGTTGGCGCGGGCTTCAGCTACGACATCGCGGCGAAGATCCTTGAGGTGGATGTGGCGGGTGCGGCCGATATATTTGCTGAGAACTTTGACAGGGTCAATGTCGGCATAGCTGCAGTGGCCGCTGTCGAAGAGCAGGAAGACGTAGTTGGGATCCACCATATCCATGAAGCGGTCGATCTCAGCCTCTGTCTGCACGACGGTGCCCATGTGATGATGGAAGGTAAGGGTCATGTCCATCTCTTTCGCGACCTTGCCGAGTTTGCTCAGGCCCTTGGTGAGGGTCTCCCACTCGTCGTCGTTCATGACATATTTGCCCTCAAGGATGGGCTGGTTCTTGCCCTGGATGCTGTAGCTCTGCTCGGAAGCGCCGATGACGCGGGCGCCGACATAGTGCAGGAAATCACACTGTTTGACGAATTCCTTCTCGACTTCCTCATAGGGCTTTGTCAGCAGGAAGGAAGAGAACCACTGGTTGCAGATGACCATGTCGCGAAGGTCAAGAGCTTTCTTCAGCTCATACTTGTCTGTAGGATAGTGGCTGCCGACTTCGCTTCCCTTGAAGCCTGCGAGTGCCATCTCGCTGATGGTCTGCTGGAAGGTGTTCTCCTTGCCCAGCTCAGGCATATCATCGTTTGTCCAGCCAATGGGAGCGATTCCAAGTTTAACTTTATTTTTGTCCAGAGTAGCCATATCGTTCCTTTCTGAGGCCTTCAGGGCCTCCATGAAAAAAATTCCCGCAGGAAATTAATGTTCTGTTTGTTCTGTATTACCAGGGCTGATTCACGATCTTCGCCTCATGCAGCCATACATACGCTTCGTCTTCACAGCGGTCAGTCTGCAGCCAGGGATTGCCGGGCAGGTGGCGGATCATCCAGCAGGTGTACATCAGATAGCCGGGAGCCGCGGACTGGGGATGGAGCCTGCCGCCGGGGATGGCGGAGAAGCTGTTGTCCACGCTCTTGAAAACATCGTCGCCGACAAAGCTGGCGCCGAAGCCTTCCGGACGGTCAAACTTGAAGTAATAGAGCTCCGGCTGGGGATGCCTGTGGGGCAGATAGCCCGACCAGTTGCCGCGGTCGTTCATGACCTCGCCCAGGACCATGTTGGACTCGGGGCAGATGTCATGGTCAAAGATCGTGTTGACCTGGCGGTTGGCGGTGTCGCCGAGCTTGCCCTTGACGCCGGAATACTTCCAGGGAGCATCCTCGGGAGCATACAGACGGGAGGCAAAGGTCTTTTCGTTCTGGGTGCACTGGACGAGGATCTCAGTGTCCTTCACTGCAGTGACGACAGCCTTCACGCCGCCGGCAACATGCAGGGCCCAGGGGCCTTCCGTAAAAACATCTTTACGGGAAACGGTCTTCTCACCGTCCGGCCACTTGAAGGTGACTTCGCCGGAGAGCAGCAGGATCGCGATCTCCTCGCCTTCCCTGCAGAACTCTCTCGTCGTACCGGCAGCCATACGATAGACACGGACGTCCATCAGCATATCGCGGTACTCGTTCTCATAGGTCGAAAGAATCTCTTCACCGTTTTCATCAAAGGTGGGATATCCGAATAATTTCTTTTCTACCATGTTGAGCTGACCTCTTCTTCTATTCGCTTTTTTCTATTCGCTGCTGTATCCCGTCAGGAAACAGTCCTGACGGGATACCTGCTGTTATGTGTTTTAACACTTCCGGGAATTCTTCTGATCAATACTTTCTGGCTTCTGCTCTGTGCTGCAGGACATCCTCAGCCGCCTCGCGGACGCTGGCGCTCTCGGAAACCATAGCCATGCCGACGTTCCACCATGCGCCATAGCCGTCTGTCATGGTCTTCGGAACGACCTTGAGGTCGAACAGGCAGGCGACAGTCTGCTTCTTGGAATCCATGAGGGCATCACGGAGTTCCTCAACGCTCTTGCAGAGATAGGTCTTCATGCCATAGGCCTCACCGATCTTGGTGTAATCGGTCTTGATGAGGTCGCCGCAGGGCTTCTTGCCGTCTGTGTAACGGAACTCGGTAGCGATGGAGCCGATACCGTGGGTCATCTCCAGGTTGTTGATGCAGCCGAAACCGCAGTTGTCGAAGACCAGGATGTTGGTCTTGCGCTTCTCCTGCATGATGGTTCCCAGCTCACTGTTGAGCATCTGGAAGCCGGAGTCGCCGACGACCGTGTACTCTTCGCAGTCAGGCTGTGCCATCTTGACGCCGAGGGAAGCACCGATCTCATAACCCATGCAGCTGTAGCCGTACTCTACATGGTAGCCGCCGCGCTTGTCGGTCTTCCATACACGCTGCAGGCAGCTGGGAAGAGAACCGCCGGCTGTGATGACGGTGTCATCGGGACCCATGCAGGCGCGCAGGGTAGCGAGTGCTGCAGTCTGGGTGAGGGATGTGCCGTACATGCGGACAAACTCCGGAACAGTCCTGGGATCTCTGGGCTTGATGATGGGCTCGAAGTCCTCGCCGGTGCAGACGATGCCGCCCAGTCTCTCGAGCTCTGCATCCCACTCTGCCTTGGCTTCAGCGACTTCGTTGGTGTATGCGGACTTGTAGCCCTTGGCGCGGAGGATCTCGGCCAGAGCTGTCACAGTGGCCTTAGCGTCGCCGACAGCCTTGACGGCGTCATATTTGTAAGCATGATAGCGGTTGTTGTTGATGGTGACGAAACGAACGTTTTCACCCTGGAACAGCCACTTGGAGCTGGTGGTGAAGTCGCTCATCCTGGTGCCGATAGCGATGACGCAGTCAGCATCCTTAGCGATCTTGTTGGAAGCGGAAGTGCCGGTCACGCCGATACCGCCGAGGCAGTAAGGGTGGCTGGACTTGCAGGCGCTCTTTCCTCCCTGGGTCTCGCCGAAGGGGATGCCGAACTCTTCGCAGAAATTCTCGACCACTTCACCGGCCAGTGAATAGCGGACGCCGCCGCCGACGATGATCATGGGCTTTTTGGAAGCGATGATCTCAGCCGCGATATCTTCCAGCTCCTCCTGTACAGCTACAGGACGGGTGATGCGGTGGACGCGCTTTTTGAAGAAGGTCTCGGGATAGTCATAGTACTCACCCTCGACGTCCTGAGGAAGGCCGATAGCCACAGCGCCGGTGTCGGCGGGATCTGTCAGAACGCGCATTGCGCTGATCATGGCGGTCATGATCTGCTCAGGCCTCTGGATGCGGTCCCAGTACTTGGTCACGGGCTTGAAAGCATCGTTAGTTGTGGTCGCGAGACTGTTGGACTGCTCAAGCTGCTGTAGAACGGGATCAGGCTGCCTGGAAGCGAAGGTATCCGCAGGGAATACCAGCAGCGGAATATTGTTGACGGTTGCAGTCGCGCAGCCGACAACCATGTTGGCGGAGCCGGGGCCTACGGATGCTGCGCAGGGGATGATCTTCTTGCGGTCACACTGCTTTGCGTAAGCGATCGCTGTGTGGCACATACCCTGCTCGTTGCGGCCCTGCATCACGCGGAGGCTGCCGGGATTGCTGTCAAGAGCCTCGCCGAGGCCGACTGCGATGCCGTGTCCGAAAATTGTAAAGAATGCTTCGACGAACTTGGTCTCTTCGCCGTCCATGCACACATACTGATTATCAAGGAATTTTACAATGGCCTGAGCCGTTGTCAGTCTGATTGTTTTTTCCATATTTACCTTCCCTTGTAAAAATATGAAATATTGACAAATGCCTGCCGCCGCGTATGCGTGCGGCAGGCATTTTTAGGAACTCCTGTCAGTAAAAGCTATTCTGTCTTATTTGCTTTATTCTGTTTATCTATTATCTGTCTGTTTTTATCTATCTGTTTTTATCTGTCTGTCCTGCTTATTTATCCTGCTTTATCCTGCGATCCTGATCAGACGATCATGTAGCCGCGGATGAGCTGGACCAGACTGTCATAGCCGCCCAGGAACTGGTTCATGGTAGCCTTGAAGGCGCCGTAGTGCTGGAACTCCTCGGGCTTGAGGCCGTAAGGCTCATAAGCCTGGATGAATTCGGGCATCTGCTTCAGAGCTTCGAGATACTGAGGATCGACGGGCTTGTCAATGTTGCTCTCCATCTTTACCCAGTCAGCATTCGCGAACTTCCTCTGCCAGTCGGAGGTGATGGTCATGACGATGTCGCCGCCGAGGAAGTCGAGCCAGTGGTGATAGTTTCTGTATGCAGCGGTCAGGAGTTTGGTGCGGAAGCCTTTCTCCTTGTAGAACTTGTATGCGTTCTTCATGACGGCAACACCTGCGAGATCCAGGGCCTCAGCGGGGATGCAGACATCGCTGGCCTTGTTGACGTTCTTGAGATAGTCATCAGTACGGCCGATCATGATGGTGCAGACGGGGTGCATCCAGGAAGTATCAAGGCCTTCTGCCTCCCTTCTCTTGAGACCGCGCTCAACTGCCTCACCGACTGCAACTGCCTGTGCGCAGGTAAAGGAAACAGTAGCGTTGATGGAAACTCCGCGATAGGTCAGCTCTTCAAATGCCTCGACGCCGGCCTTGCTGGTAGGAGCCTTGATCTGGCTGTTGGGAACCAGAGCTGCGAGCTTGCAGGCCTGCTCAACCATCAGATCCTTGTTCTGATAATACTTGGCATTGGTCTGGAAGGAGATACGGCCCTTCTGGCCATGGGACTCCTCAAACATAGGCAGAAGAAGCTTAGAGGCTTTCGTGCCGAGCTTGCCGATGATATCCCATGCGACATCATCTTCTGTCCATGTAGGATTGTCAGCGATGACCTGCTTGATAGTGTCTTCCCAGTCAGGAAGCTCTTTCTTCAGAACGTTGCCCACGATAACAGGGTTCGTAGTTGCGCCTGTGCCGCCGTTCTCGATCGCATAGGCCAGCTCCTTGCAGCTGCAGGAATCATTCCAGAACTCAGTCTGCGGGAACTTCTCTCTCATTTCATTCAGCTTCGACATGTTAATTACCCCTCTCTTTCTTGTTGGTAAAAAATGTGTGTACTGCTCTATGTAGGTACCTCTTTGCCAAACCATCGTTTGTTCAGGCACTTACATTTTTTCAATTTTAAAAGGTGAACAGTTTAAAAACGATCTCGATAAATGCGTGCTATGTGTGCTTTTGTGTGCGTTTCTTTTTATCTTCCTTGCATTGTCAGAATAGCACGCATTCATTTAGCGTGCAAGTTATTTTTTGCATTTTACGGACTTTCTCCATGTTGCACAAAATAGCTACAAACATTTTGTCTATTATTAATAGCCTGCATAAAAATCATCCCGAGATACCGGTAAATCGCTTTTGCGTTCAAATTTCTTTGCACGCACCGAAATGCGTGCATCACGAGAAATCCAGCAAATAACACGCAGCTTCTGCCGTTAAAAAAAGCCGGGGAGCGATCTCCCCGGCCACTGGTACATATAAGCAGTACGCGGGACTGTACCAGGCCCGCAGTGATGCCTCCTTCCGGCATCCTGTAATCATCTTCTGAACTGTAAACAAATCAGGGGAGCAGTTTTCACAAACGTTAATATTTGTTTACAGATCCTGAAAACAACAACTTATATCAGGCTTCGATCTCGGAAAGCTTGACAGGCCTGCCCTCCTTGAGAGACTTCCTGGCCGCGATCGCAATGCGGACAGGCTCGAGACCATCCTTGCCTCCCACAGGGACCTCGGCGTCGTTCAGGACAGCGTTCACAAAGTCCTTGGTCTCAGCCACGAACGCGTCGTTGTAGCGCTCGAGGAAGAAGTAGGTGGGCTTCGCGGAGCAGACGGTTTCCGCCGTGCTGATAAAGGCCTCGTTCTCGAGGTGGTTGTTGTCCTGCACAGCGCCCTTCTCACAGAGAACTTCCACGCGCTGGTCATAGCCGTAAGGCGCCTGACGGCAGTTGTCGATGACTCCGATCGCGCCGTTCTCGAACTTCAGGGTGACGATAGCGGTGTCGACATCGTCGTATTCCGCATAGCCGGGATCTGTCAGGACAGTGCCCGTGGCGGAGACTTCCGTCACCTCGCTGCCCGCCAGATAGCGGACCATATCAAAATCATGGATCATCATGTCAAGGAAGATGCCGCCGGAAACCTTGACATAGGACATGGGCGGACCAGCGGGATCGCGGGAGCAGACCTTGACCACATAGGGCTTGCCCAGCTTGCCGGAAGCGACGACATCACGCACAGCCTTGTGGCTTCTGTCAAAGCGGCGGACAAAGCCTACCTGGAGTTTGACGCCGGCCTTCTCGACAGCGGCGAGGGCTTCTTTGATCTTGGCGATCTCGGTGTGGATAGGTTTCTCACAGAAAATATGCTTGCCGGCGGCAGCCGCCTTCATCATGAATTCCGCATGTGTGTCCGTAGAGGAGCAGATAAATACAGCGTCCACATCCTCTGCCGCAAAAACATCAGCGGGATCCTTTGTGCATCTCGCAATGCCGATGCTCTTCGCCCAGGCCTCCATATCATCATTCAGGAAGGGATCCGCGAGGATGACCACCTCTGCGTCCGGAATGAAATTCTGCACATTCGTGCCGTGAAGCTTGCCGATACGGCCGCCGCCCAAAAGGCCGATTCTAAGTTTCTTTCCCATTTTTCCTCCTTACCGGTAAAAAATTTACAACTGTTGTTGTCGTGCAGCCCCATACCCGATCAGGCATATATGCCCTCTCGGGAAGCTGTATCCTTATATACCATGTACCCGGGGGATAATGCGGAGGGCATAATAGCCCTTCCTTTATGTTAATTTTAACCACGATGTTGGTACATGTCAATAAATTTGTCTGTATTTCCTCTATATTACGCCCAGTTAAATCCCGTTTATTTGGTCAAACTGCCCAATTTCCCACAAAGCGGGTCAAAGATCTGATTTCTTCCCGGCAGAGCGCGTCTGAGTTGTATTTTTGTTTCAATAGAGCGCGTCACAGGTTATATTTTGTTTTGATCGTGATATCGGTAAAAATCATCTCCGACTCCGGCTGAAGGCCTTTCTGCAGCAGGTCGGCAAGAATATGCAGGGGGCGGTACCCCTGAATGTAACCGCTCTGGTCGATGAGGAAATCCGCCGTGTCCTCCCTGAGGATTTTCTCGTTTTTCGGGGTCTGATCGTAAATGATGACACGGGGCCGGTGTTCAAGCTTCAATGAGTCAAAGGCATTGCGGATCCCGGCCTGGCCGCTGGAGACCAGAAGGATCCCTCCCAGTTCCGGAATCGTGCGCATCGTATTCTCAACGACCTTCTCTACTTCCTGCGCGTCGTCAAAACTGCCCTGTACCCCGACCACTTCCATTTCCGGGCAGGAAGCCTTCATTTCTTCGATAAAACCGGCCACACGGGAATTGTTGACATGGCTCGTAAAGTAGCCCGTGATCACCAGCACTTTGCCGGCGCCCCCCATCAGAATCTGCATGAGCCCCGCCGCGGCGCGGCCGCTCTGGACATTGTCCATTCCGACGAAACACCTGCGCTTTGTGCCGACTATATCCGAGTTGAAAGTCACGACCGGGATCCCGTCCTCTTCGATCAGTTCATTGACCACGTCGCGGACGCATTCGCAGTCAATCGCCATCAAAGCAAGTCCGTCGATCCCCTCTTTTTTCAGACTGCGGATCATCTCCATCTGCTCATGTTCATCCACAGCCTTACTTTCCCGCAGGATCACCTCGACGCCCCGGTCTGCCAGTTCTGCCGCGGCCTCCCGGATCCCCCGGTTTATCGCGATCATAAAGGAAGCGCCGGACAAATGTGTCACAACACCGAGCCTGTAGATTTTTCTCTTCTTCGCTGTCTTTCTCGGTTTCTTGACATAGCCCAGCTCCGCTGCCGCCCTGCGGATCTTTTCCGCCACTTCGGGATCGACCCTGCCGCGGTTATTGAGTGCCCGGTCAACTGTCCCCCTGGATACGCCTGTCGCATCCGCTATTTGCTGTACTGTCACTCCCACTGCTTTTATCTCCTTTGTCTAAGCGGTTTATTCTTCGGCGCGCAAGACTCGCAAGCGAGTCTTGAAGTTTTTTACGTCACTTCCATTTTCAAACTGCAGATTGCCAGGCCAGATCTTTCCTGTTTACAGGTTTTCTGCGTCCAGATTTCCGGGTAACAGATTTTTCACGCACGAAATTCCCTCCTGAAAAAGCCGATCCCCCCGGCTTACAGAGGTTTTTCCGCAAAGTTTTGCGTGTCAAATCATCTTTTTAAAATTATACATTGAATGCACGCCGTGTGCAACACAAAAAGCACGCTTTTTAACGATTTCTGCTGCAATGCTGCCGGTCTGTTTTCAGCCGGATATTACCAGCCGCCCGTCGGTCAATCCCGTGCTTCCAGCATCAAGACCGGGTAAACGCTTTCTCCATCCCGAAAAAGTTCTTTTCATTTCAGCCGGTTTTAGGTAGACTATAGACAGTTTAAACTTAAGGCAATACTTGGAGGTGAAACAATGAACGATCTGAATACCGGTCTTGGAAAACAGGGTTCTGATTACGGAAGAAATGATCCGCGGCCGAAACGCACCGTGGAATTCTCTCAGACAGAATGCACACATGTCGTCCTCTACGACAGCATCAATGATTCCGGGAGACTGTTCGGCGGCCGGCTTGTCTCCTGGATCGACGTGACAGCAGGAGCCTGTGCCATGCGCCACACAGGGCAGCGCATGACAACCGCTTCCATAGACAACCTGACCTTCAAGCGCGGCGCTTATCTGGGAGATATCGTTGTCCTGATCGCCCGCATGACTTATGTGGGAAGCACCTCCTGCGAGGTCCGTGTGGACTCCTATGTCGAGGATCAGGAGGGTTTCCGGCGCGCCATGAACCGGGCCTTTATCACCTATGTCTCCATCTCACCTGAAGGGAAACCTGTCGAGATCCCTTACGGACTGGAAGTCCAGAATTTTGTCGAGGAGGCCCGCTGGGACGGAGCTCTCCTCAGGCGCGAAAACCGCAAATCCCGCACAAAAATCGGTTACTGATCCCTGTCCGGACCCGTTGGAAAATCATCGGGATCATTTATCTGCCATTATCTGTTCCATCTGTTCCGTAACGTGCAAAAAGCCGGGAGGCTCAACCTCCCGGCTTTATCATTGTGATTGTTTCTTTATTTACAGTTTTCTGTTTATTCTTCATCGGGTAATCCCCATGTCTTCAGACATGGGATACAGGTGCAAAAAGGGAACCTCGCTTCATCGTGGGTACAATCCCGCGATGAAGAATAAACGCTCTGACACACCGGAGGTGTGCAGTGTGAAAGTTCAAATATGCGGCAAACTTTCATGGCCTATTTGTGCCGGTACCGCATCGGCATGTGGATCTGGATGCAGCACGGATGCGGTGCAGAATTCACATGGCTTTTCCGAACAACACGCAGTTTTCTAACAGTAAACCAGGGTCTACACAAGGATTGTCCGATACCGCTCCATGACCTGGTCCAATGACCGCACGCCGTCCGTCGCTCCGATCTGTTCGATGGAACAGGAGGCCGCCGCACAGCCCAGCCGCGCGCATTCTGCCACCGGGAGTCCGTCGCTGAGTCCGCAGGCAAATGCTGCAGCAAAGGTGTCCCCGGCCCCGGTCGTATCCACACACTGCACTCCTTTCACAGAGGGGATTTCCACGACCCCGTCCCTTGTCGCGACGATACAGCCCCTGGCGCCTGCCTTGACCACGGCAGTCTTCACACCGCTTTCCACGAGGAGGGCGGCGTTGCGCACAGGGTCAAGGTCTCCGGTCAGCGAACCGATCTCCTCATCGTTGGGGACGAAGACATCCATATAAGGAAAAAGGTCTCTCAGATCCTCCAGGGTCTCTCTGTTTTTGGTGTGTGTCATATCAACGATCAGTGTCCTGCCCTCCGCTTTGATCCGGGAAAACAGGTCCTTCATAGCTTCAATAGTAAAGCGTGGGGAAATGAACATACTGGCAAAGCACACGATCCCGGCTGTCTCTCCTTTATTCAGCTGTGCCTCCACATCCTCCGGCTCCAGCCTGCGGGGACTGGTGTCCGCGGCCCCCAGAATACGTCTCTCCCCGTATTTATCGATCAGGATGATATTTATGGCTGTATCCAGCCCGGCCTCCATCCGGATACTGTCCGTAGAGATTCCGTTTTCCCTGAGATAATCCAGTATCTTTCTGCCCGCCTCATCCTCTCCGACCTTTGAGATCAGCTGTACTTTTTTCCCCAGCCTTGCAAGGACAACAGACTCATTAAGTGCGTCCCCTCCAAAGGACAGTCTGATCTTGTCCAGATATTTGACATCCCCGGCAAAAGGATCCGGTCCGACCGGTGACGCCAGAATATCGATCACAGCTGGTCCGATCACTGTAATATCATACATTTCTGATCCATCCTCCATTCCACGCCTGTCTTAAGGCTCTGCTGATGAACCGGGCCTCTGTTTCTGTATAGCTGAATCGAAACTGCCCTTCTCCTGTCAGGAAAAACACAAAGACCTTTATTTCACTGATCCCGCCATCTTCGCCATTCCCTCCGCCGTGGTTCCTGCGTCCACAGTGATGGAATAGGCATAGGTGCCGTCTGTCCATGTCGCGAGGAAAACCTGGTCTTCGAAGCTGTATACAGTGAGATCAAGGTCTCCTGCCCGGACAGATTCCTCGCTGTCATAAAAGCCCAGGCCGGTGAGCCCCGAGACATCCCCTGTCCCTTCTCCCTTGCGGAAAGAAACCTGGTTTCCGGACTCCTCCTCGTACTGGATTTCATACATACCATTGTCGTACACGAGATACAGCGTCCGGGAAGGCTCAAACGGCAGCTCTGTGATCTCCTCGATCGGCAGGTTCGTCGCCCCGGCAAGATCCTGAGCGCTGTCAAATTCCTCCATCGGCGAAGGCATGCCGTCGCTGACATCGCCGTCCATCGCCGCAATATCCTCGGGAGAGAGCGGATTGCCGTCCTCATCGACCAGAAGGTCATTGGCCAGTTCTTCCCTCTGGGCCTGGACCGGATCTTTCACCTCTTCCTCTCCGTCTTTTCCATCTGCACCGGAAAGTACCTGACCCTGCCCGGATTCTCCGCCGGCGATACCTGTTTTCCCTGTCTGCTCCGTCCCGGTCTGCTGAGAATTCTCTTTTGTATTTTTACCGCAGCCTGCAGCCGCGGCTGAGAGGAAAACGCAAAGAAATACCAACGCCGTCAGCCTGCCCGCCTGTTTTATCTTTCTCATTCCCTGTTCCTCCTTTTTCTCATCTTCTTACAAATCTCTTTCTCCTCTCCTGTAAGCACAGGTTTTCACAATTTTCTTCCGGCTCACAGGTATTTTTCCTATCTGTTCTGCTCCTCACCTCACTCAGATTGTTCCATTCCGTTACAATCCGCTGTGTTGTTAAGCCGCTGTTGAGCCGTTGTTGAGCAGCATATTCAGAGTAGCAGATTAATTTGTATTCTTTGTGAATCCGATTTATTCTTTTTATCACAGCAGGAACACTCTGGCAACCGTTTTAACGGTCACAATTGTATCAAACCCATGCACCTCATTCCTCCGGAAAAGTCTCTGCCGGTATCCTGACCGGCCCCTCCTGGCAGGCTGAACTCTGTCGTCAGAATCCCGTGCTTACAGGCTGATGACACCCCCTCCTGACAGGCTCCGGAAGGCCCTGAACGGGAGAGAACAGAAGCTGTCACATTGACATCTGAACACGGCAAAAGTAGTATAGAATAAACAGAAAAGCCACAGAGAGGGTTTTGATATGAAAGCTGCTGACAGAAGAAAAAAAATGATGGATATTCTCTCCGAATCCACAGAGCCGGTCTCAGGATCGGCTCTTGCCAGAATGCTTTCCGTGAGCCGCCAGGTCATCGTGACAGATATCGCGATCCTGCGGGCGGAAGGAATGGAGATCACGTCGACCAGTCATGGTTATCTCGTTGTGCATGAACATCAGGCCAGGCGCATTTTCAAAGTTCAGCATTCCCGGGAAGACTGTGAAAAAGAGCTGAATCTGTTTGTAGACTGCGGTGCCATCGTCAAAGATGTTTTTGTCAGCCACCGGGCCTACGGGATCCTCCGCGGAGAGCTGAATATACGCTCCCGTCTGGATGTACAGAACTTCCTGGAGTCGATCCGCACCGGCAAGTCCACACTTCTGTCTTCCACCACGGAAGGCTTTCATTACCACACCCTGCTTGCTCCGAGCGAAGAGATCCTGGACCTGATCGAGAACCGGCTCTGGGAAATGGGTTTTCTTGCCAGGACACTGCCCTACGAGCCGGAGGAACTGCAGGAGGATATCCAGGCCCGCACAGGCCCGCCGGAGGAAAAACCTGAGTAAGTACAGTTTTACCCCCTGCTCAGGCATTCCCCCATACTCAGGCATTCCCCCATACTCAGGCATTCCCCATACTCAGGCATCACCCATGCTCAGTCATCGCCCATGCTCAGTCATAAGAACGGATCATATTTTTTCTGAAAGAAGAGATCTCTGAAAACGGAGCTCTGATCAAGAGGAAAGTATAATGAAAAAAGAATGGTGGCAGGACAAGGTCGCCTACCAGATCTACCCCAAAAGCTTTTTTGACTCCAACGGCGACGGCATCGGGGATCTGCCGGGCATCATCAGCAAGCTCGACTACCTGAAGGAGCTGGGCGCGGATATTCTCTGGCTCTCTCCTGTTTATCAATCCCCACTGGCGGACCAGGGATACGATATCTCTGATTATTATGCGATCGATCCCCGTTTCGGAACCATGGAAGACATGGACCGGCTTCTTGCGGAGGCCAGAAAGCGGGACCTGCACATCGTCATGGATCTGGTAGTCAACCACTGTTCCGACGAACATGAATGGTTCAGGAAAGCCTGCGAGGATCCGGAGGGCGAATACGGCGGATATTTCTATCTGCGCAGACTGAAAAAGGCGGAAGCGGCCGGGTTCCCATGCACGGATCCCGCGGCGGAGACGGAATCTTTGTCATCTGCTGATTTAAAAAATACCCTTGGCGCGGATCCTGCGGCGGGAACACAATACTCCGTCTGCTCCCCTGACGGTTATGTCCTCCCCTGCAACTGGCGCTCCTATTTCGGCGGGCCTGTCTGGGAGAAACTACCCGGCCACGAGGACTGGTTCTATCTGCATGTCTTCCACAAAAAGCAGCCCGACCTGAACTGGGAAAACCCGAAAGTCCGGGAGGAGATCTACGCCATGATCAACTGGTGGCTGGACAGGGGACTCGCGGGCTTCCGGATCGACGCCATCATCAATATCAAAAAGGCCCTGCCCTTCCGGAACTATGCGCCTGACCGGGCGGACGGTCTGAGCGACATTCACAATATGGTCCATGATGCGGATGGCATCGGAGAGTTTCTGGGGGAGATGCGCGACAGGACCTTCCGGCCGCACCGGGCTTTCACCGTCGGCGAGGTCTTCAATGAAAAAGAGGGCGATCTCCCCGCTTTCATCGGGGAGAACGGCTATTTTTCCTCCATGTTTGATTTCTCCGAAATCGTCTGGGGGAGCTCTCCCGCCGGCTGGCACGACAACAAAGACATTACGCCGGACGACTACCGGGCCTGTCTTTTCCTGACCCAGAAAAAAACCGCCGGCGTCGGCTTTATCTCCAATATCATCGAAAATCATGACGAGCCCCGGGGCGTGTGCCGCTACATTCCCGAGCAGGACATGGGGAGCATGGATCCGGAAATGCGGGTCACTGCCAAAAAGGCTCTCGCCACCGTCTATTTCTTCCTGAAAGGCCTCCCCTGGATCTATCAGGGACAGGAGCTCGGCATGGAAAATGTCCCCCTGCGCAGCATCGGCGAGGTGGACGACATCGCCTCCCTCGACGCCTGGAACGTCATGCGCGGGCTCGGCATTTCCGAAGAATCTGCTCTTCGGGCCATTGAAAAACACGGCCGCGACAATGCCCGCACCCCCTTCCAGTGGAGCGCCGCACCTCATGCAGGCTTTACAAGCGGGACTCCCTGGCTCCGTGTGAATCCTGATTACCCTGAGATCAATCTGGAGTGTGAGCTCTCAGATCCCGCCTCTGTCTACCGGCATTACAGAAAAATGACTGCTCTCAGAAAAGACCCGGAATATAAAGAGACCTTTGTATACGGCAGCTTTGAACCCTGGCTGGCTCATGTCCACAACGTCATTGCCTATCTGCGCCGCCCCGAAAAGGTGCCGGACAATGCGGACAATAATAGTGTGCCCAATAATAATGCGGCCAATAATAAAGAAGACGGGCGCGGCAGCCTGCCCTCCCTCCTGATCATTGCAAACTACCAGAAGGAGTCCCGCAAACTGCCCCTGCCCGCTCCTGTAAAAAAAGTTCTCCTGAATAACTGCCCGGATCCCGCGCCCCGGCCGGGAGCTGTCAATGTCTCCCTGTCAGGCTACCAGACTCTGATTCTTGAGCTCACTTAAACATCTGAAGAAACATGGGAAAACATAGAAGAAAACATAGGGACGGTCCTTTCGTTTCGAAAGAAACATGGAGACGGAAACAAAAGGACCGTCCCCATTTACCCATTTACATTTCCCCCAGGGAAATGAACCGCTTCCGCAGGAACTCCGGGCCGATATCCTCTGAAGGTCCATTTCCTGCGGGCTCAGCGAAGAGTCCTTCCTGCAGTTCATCTGATCCGTCTCTGGCTGATCCGGATCCTCCGGATTCTCTGCCGCTGCGCTCTGCCAACAGGTCAAGGCGGCGGATCTGGAGAGCATCTTCAGGAAGGATATATCCGGACCTCCGGAAGGCCTCCCCGATCAGCTGCTCCGGGCGCAGGTTCTCCCCAACGCGGGAGCAGAGGCACATAAAGATCGTGTCATCCGCTCCGATGGAAAAGTCATAAACAAGGGGTTTCATATCCAGGGTCCTGAACCCTTTTTTTGTCTCCTTGGTCCAGAGGATCTGATCCTGACTGGTAAAAGCAAGCAGGATCTCCTTCCAGTTTTCCGGCAGAAAAGCGGAATCACCTCCCCGGGCCGCACCAGCTCCGGCTTTTTCTTGGGCCGCGAAGCTGTCCCGGAAGCGCACCGCGTATTCCGCGGCAGCCACGACCGACATGGCCTTTTCCGGTTTTTTCGCTGTACCTCCGCCCTCGGGAACAGCTTCTCCGATCTGGCGGAAATCCAGGATCTCCAGCCCCTCCGGCATCAGGGGCCTGAGCTGTGAAAGGGCATGGTCTGTGGAGACCGGCGAGCCGATCTCAATATCGACGTACTCCCCGGTGCTTTCCAGCCCCAGTCCCAGCGGCATGGCCGTGTGCATGATCATGCGGGGTGTGATCCCGTCTGAATAATGCACATCGATATCCGTGCGGCGCAGGCATTTCTGCAGAAAACGCATGAGTTCCAGATGGCCGATGAATTTCATCGGTCCGTATTTGGCCAGCCTCATGCGGATCCGGATGCAGAGATCATTTGACGACACTGCAGCGGGGTTCTCTGAATACGCAGCCGCCGCGGACAGCCCCTCCTGTTCAGCAGAATTAACAGGATTTTTTCCTGAAACTCCTCCTGTTTCCCGCTGTCTTTCCTGATATTTTTCCTGATGTCTTTCCTGATATCTTTCCGAAGCAGCCGGCTTTGTCGCTGCTTTTTTGATTTCTTCCTGTCTCATGCAGATTCCGCAGCCATACGACGCCGCGCCGCAGGCGCTGCAGGCCTCACGGCAGTCCGGTGTCAGACATGCCTTGTGCGCCTTCTCCCATTCACTCCACAAAAAGTCACGCCGTATCCCGACATCAATGAAATCCCAGGGCAGGATCTCCTCCCGGCCGCGTTCCCGGACGGCAAAAAAGTCCATGTCCAGTCCGATATTCCGGGCTGCATCCTCCCATCGGGAAAAATCCCAGGTCTCCAGCCAGCAGTCAAACAAAGCTCCCAGCCGATAGGCTTCGAGGATCAGATCCGCCACCCGGCGGTCGCCCCTGGCCAATACACCCTCGAGATAGATCATCTGCGCGTCATGCCAGCTGTAGCGGATGCTGCGGTGGTTGTGGGCGGCGTAAATAGCGTGATTGACGGTCGCCGCAAAGCCGAGATAGTCCCCCGGGCGATACATGGGCGCCCACTGAAAAGGCGTGAAAGCCTTGGGCACAAAGAAGGAAGTGCTGACCGTGATCTGGCAGCGGCCGTTCCGCTTTTCCTTCGGGACTTCTTCATAATAGGCAGCAGAAATTCTGTTGGCCAGATCCGAGATCGCGACCCGGTCCTCCTCCGTTTCTGTCGGGAGCCCCAGCATGAAATAGAGCTTGACCTTGTTCCAGCCCCCGCGGAAGGCTTCCCTGGCTCCGGCGAGGATCTCCTCTTCCGTTATGCCCTTGTTGATCACATCCCTGAGCCGCTGAGATCCGGCCTCCGGCGCGAATGTCAGACTGCTCCTGCGGACGTCCTGGACCCGGGCCATGAGGTCGAGGGAAAAGGAATCTATCCTCAGCGACGGCACCTGGAGCTTCACCCGGTCCGCCTCACGATTGTCAGAGATATAATCCACGATCTCATGGATACAGGAATAATCGCTGGAGCTCAGCGAACTGAGGAGAATATCATCCTGACCGGTGCTGTCCAGCATGGCGTCCGCGTAGGCTTTGACCGTCGACAGGCTGCGCTCCCGGTTGGGGCGGTAGATCATGCCCGCCTGGCAGAACCGGCAGCCGCGGATGCAGCCCCTCTGCAGCTCCACGGCGACCCTGTCCTGGGTGACCGTGATAAAAGGGATCAGGGGCTTAATCGGATAGGGGGCTTTCTCCCGGTCATCCAGGTCTGCCGCCACCTGCCGCCTCACCCGCGCAGGTACATCAGGGTATTTGGGAGAAAAAGAAGCGATTGTGCCGGGAACCTTTTTCTCCCCGCCTCTGGCTTCTATTTCTCCGGCTTCTGTTTTCCCGGCTTCCGGTTTTCCGGCTTTCGTTTCCCGATATTCTGTTTTTATTTTTAAAGAATCCCTTACAGCGTTATCACAGGAATCATACGTCACCTCATACAGGGACGGCACATAGATCCCGGGAATCTGTGCGGCCGCGCGCAAAAAGGCTGTTCTGCCTTCTCCCCTTTCTTTCATGGATCTGTACAGATCCAGCAGGGCATCGTAGGAGGTCTCCCCGTCTCCGATGTAAAACAGGTCAAAAAAGGGCGCGATCGGCTCCGGATTATATGCGCAGGGACCGCCCCCGATGACGATGGGATCTTCTTCGGTCCTCTGAGAAGCCTTCAGAGGAATACCCGAAAGATCGAGGATCTGCAGGATATTGGTATAACAGAGCTCAAATTGAAGCGTGATCCCCAGGAAATCAAACTCCCGGACCGGATCCTGCGATTCCAGCGCAAACAGCGGGATCTGATGATCCCGCAGCAGTCTGTCCATATCTGTCCATGGGGAAAAGACCCGCTCGCACCAGGTATCCTCTCTGCGGTTGAACAGTTCATACAGGATCTGGATCCCCAGGTGTGACATCCCGATCTCATAGACATCCGGAAAACACATAGCGAACCTGATCGGTATATTTTTATCCTTGTGCACTGCGTGCATCTCATTTCCCAGATATCGCGCCGGCTTCTGTATTTGCAAAAGCAGCTCGTCCGGCAATGCCAGTTTCGTCGATTTCATGCCTGCGGTAATGACCTCCGTTCTGCATTTTCAAAAAAGTATTTCAAAAGCCATAGTAATACGATTATGGTCAGCCGGCAAGTCCTTCCCCGGCTCCGGCCGCATCCTGCCATCCCCGGCTGCTGAGGATTTCAGTGTTCGTAATCATCTGCGCAGCTCTTGTAAAAGGCCAATGGAACGGATATACTTAGGATATCCCAAATGTCATGATCTTTGGTTATCCTGACGAAATATACAGAAAGCATACAAGAACATATAAGAAGCATACTAAGACATACAAGAAGAAAAAAGGAGGCGGGTTACACATGTCTATTACAGTGCAATTAAAGCCCTGGGGGAACAGCCAGGGCATCCGTATTTCCAGGGAGATTCTTCGAATGATTGGTGCCGACCAGAACTCAGAACTGGAGATGGAGGTAAAAGGGGATTTCATCATCCTCAGAAAACCCGTAAAGAGAAAAACGCTTCCCGAATATGCGGCAGCCTTCGGAGGAAAACTGGGGCCCTATGAAGAATTTGACTGGGGGGCCGGAATAGGAATAGAGAGGTGGATGGATGCTGACAATTGAACAGGGTGACATCATAAAAATCGATCGCGGCAAAGTCCCTTTTCTGGTTGTCAGCTCAGATTATTTTAATACATCCGGAATGCTGGTGGTCTGCCCCATCGTCCCGTCCGCCGATGAAGATGCACTGCATGTAAGGATCCGGGGGCAGCGAACAGAAGGAGTCGTTCTGTGTGAAGACATCGTGTCTTTTTCAGCCCGAAAAAGAGGCTGCACCTCTATAGACCGCATCCAGACGGGAGAGCTTCTGGAAATCATTTATCGCATTCAGAGTATTTTTGACTTCTTTCCTCACGCAAAATAAACGAAGAAATTTTTACTTTTATCGACCGGGATCCTGTGTATCACCCCTGTATTACAAAACGGGCGGCTGTTTACAGAATCGAGTACGGCGGCCGGCCTGGTATCACCCCTGCAGTACAAAACAGGCGGAGGAATGCTCAAACTCCTCCGCCCGTTTTCATGTGCTTTTATTAATCAGGTGTATGATTTCCAGACTCGCTGTTTCCTGCATACTTCCTGCAGGCTTCTTATACGCGCGCGATCATCTCTCCGTAGCGTTCCTTCTCCTCCTGGATAAAGGCACGGACCTGCTCGGGATTCGGAAGGGAATCGGAGCAGTTGTTGGCGCGGACCATCATGGATGCCTCAGCGGAGCCGAACTCCAGGCAGTCGATGATCTCCCAGCCCTGGAAGAGGCCATACAGGAAACCGGAGGCATAACCGTCGCCGCCGCCGAAGCCCTTGCGTGCCTGGACGGGGAAGGGACGGATGCTGAACTGCTGTCCGTCGCGTGTATAAGCTGTGGATCCCTGCATACCGTGCTTGATGACCACGATCCTGGCGTGGTAGTTGTGCCAGAGCTTTGCGCTGTCCTCATCAGACATGCCGGGCCTGATCTCCTTCTCGGTCAGGTCAAACTCCTCACGGGAGCCGAGAATGACGGTCGCTTCCTTGGCAACGATGGAGCAGTAGATGGAGATTTCATCCAGGTTCTTCCAGTTGTAATTTCTGTAGTCGATATCAAAGATGATCTTGGTGCCGACGCGTCTTGCCAGCATGACTGCTTTGAGGGCGGCTTCTCTGGAAGGGCTTTCCGCCAGCGCTGTGCCGGAGATCAGAATGGCTTTTGCCTTCCTGATGTAGTCCTCTTTGATATCCTCGACGGAAAGCTGAAGGTCCGCTACGCGGTTTCTGTACATCAGAATGCTGCTCTCAATGGGGGAGCGCATCTCGGTAAAGGTCAGACCCAGCTTCTCACCATGCGTGCAGCGGGTGATATTGGAGGTGTCGATCCCCTGCTCATTGAAGTAGTCGACGACAAAATCGCCGAACTGGTCATCAGAGACCTTGCCGATGAAACCAGCCTTCATGCCGTGGTGGGTGATTCCGACAGCGATATTGGCGGGGGAACCGCCGACAAATTTTTCAAAATAGTGCACATTCTTCAGAGGCTTGAAGTCCTCTTTCACGTCATCGCTGTAGGCGGGGTTAAAATCAATACCCACTCTGCCCAGCAGGATAATATCAAACTCTCTTGACTCATCAAAATCAATGTAATTCATGGTACCCCTCCAAAAAACAATTGAATTTTCTAATTGATTTTTCTCTGATTTCCTTCTGATCAGATTCCTCTGATCCGGCTGCTGCGGTTCCTGTTTCAGCTTCCGTTGATGCGTGCATTTCGCTGCGTGCGTGTTTCGTATTTCTTATGTGCTTTTATATTAGCACGCTTAATTTATGCGTGCAAGCGGTATTGCAAAAAAAGTCAGGGAACACCTGACTTTCTCTGTATTGCACAATTCCTGCTGACAGAAATTGTCTATTTTTCCCTGTCCGCCGCCCGGTTCACCTGTGTTCATCATCCGGAAAATCGTCATCCCTGTCTTTCAGTCTGTCGAACGACTTCCTGATCTGTCTCTGCATGGATGCATCGTCCGCTTCTTTCCCCGCTAAAGGGGATGCATCGGAAGCTCTTTCTCCGGCAGAAGGGGTTCCGGCTTCATCTTCTCCCCCGGCGGAAAGCTCCTCTCCTTCCGGTTCATCTTTTACATAAAAGAACTTTCTGTCATACCAGTAGCCGATCCCGACTCCGATGAAGGCCAGGAAGATCGGCAGCATCGTTGTCTCCCAGTCAAAAAGCCCGATCAGAATCATAGCAGCAACATAGCCGATCACAAATCCTTAAAATTCGGATGCCGGAATGGTTCCCCAGATTTTCCTCTGCGTGCTGTGATATCCCTTTTTCATTTATGGTCATACCCTCCATTCCCAGGACCTCTTCTGATACATTGATACATGAGGCTCTGTCCGCAAAAACGAATGTGTCAGAGGCAGGCCCCTGACACATTCTGTATTCTGCCTTCTGTTTCAGGCCATAGATCAGGTCCTCTGTTTCAGGCCTCCGATCATGCCCTGTGTTTCCAGGCCATAGATCAGGCTGTATTGAATTAATGTGACCTGAATGAGTCGAGATCCTGACCGGAATCCTCAAAGAGCTAAGCACGAGAATCGCGATACCGGTGTCTCTCACCTGTTTAATTAAACGACACCTGAAAGTTGTTTCATTTTATTCAACGATACCAGTGTCGTTGAATATATTGTATTTCGCATCTGCAAAAATATCCATTGACAGAATCCATAAAAATCAAAAATTTTTTATGCATATTGCCCTATCTTTACAGTGCCGTATCTTACTGCCGCTGCTGCTCACCAAACCGCTTAACTAAAATTCTTCGGCATATACTTTCTTGAATATATTCATTATTTCCACTATAATGATTTGAAATGCATGGCCTTATACAATCTCAGGTACATCTATGCGGTCTGTATCTGACATACCTTATTAAATGTGAAATTACTTAGTCCCTGAGTTCCCTTAGCCGCTGAAACCACTCCCGGGCCTGGAGCCCGCGGTCTTGTGTTCCAAAGCGCTTCGTATTTATTAATTTCACATCATTTATTAATTTCACATCAGCGGACGGCTGACTGTAGTCCCGTCATACCACACAAAGGACACGGCGGTCTGAGCCTATCCTTTCCTTTTCAGATCCGGGCGTGGATCCGGAACCCGGATCAAGGCATTCCCGGTCTTAAAGAACCGCAGCGAAAAACATCTTATCTTCGATCAGAGAGGAACTCTCATGGGAATTACATTACAGCAGATCGCCGAGCTTGCCGGCACGACAAAATCCACAGTGGACAAAGTGATCCACAACCGTCCCGGCGTCAGTGATAAAAAAAGAAGAGAAATCCAGCAGCTCCTGCAGGAACACGGCTATGAGGCCAATCCCCTGGCCAAGGCCCTCAATTACCAGAAGCGCAAAATGAAGGTGGCTGTTGTCATTCCCGGCATCAGCGCCGCGGATGACATTAAAAAAGGAATCGATATCGTCCGCCAGGATTTTCAGAGCTTCAATATACAGGTGGAATACCATGAGGTCGGGGCTTCGGACGCGGAAGGACAGGCTGCCTGTATCCGCCAGCTGGCAAAGGGAGGTGTTGCCGGCGCCCTCATTCTGCCGATCAGGTCTGATGCTGTCACGGATGCGATCCGCGGGCTGATTGACAAAAAAATACCTGTGGTAACTGTCAACTCCGAGCTGCATCTGGACGGGATCCTCTGCTACGTGGGACAGAATATGTTCCAGTCCGGCAGCGTCGCGTCGAGAATGCTGAGCCTCTTTGTGAAAGACCAGGCAAGGATCGGGATCATCTCCTGCCACAACATGCTCTCCCACGAACAGCGTGAACGGTCTTTCATCGACAGCGTAAAGCAGAATTATCCGGATTATGAAGTCAGAAACATCAAATATATTCTGGAGACGCCGGAGGATGCCTATCAAAAGACTATGGAGCTTCTGGAGGAGACGCCTGATATCAATTCCATTTTTATCACCTGCGGCTGTGTGACGGACATCTGCCGGGCGATCCGCGATTACAGGGAAAAAACAGGAAGCGAAACCGGACCGGCTGTGATCTGTTATGAAAAGTATAGAGAGATCCGCGAACTTCTCAGAAATAATGAGGTCGCCTGTACACTGACCGGCGGCCTCGCCAAACAGGGGCGCTTCTCCATGCGTGTTCTTTTCGAATACCT
This sequence comes from Sarcina sp. DSM 11001, assembly GCF_900101015.1. Lineage (GTDB taxonomy): Bacteria > Bacillota > Clostridia > Lachnospirales > Lachnospiraceae > CAG-791. Next base: position 77,294 of record NZ_FNFZ01000014.1, read on the forward strand.
GGTTTACGACAGGCTCCCCGATAAAAAATCCTATTATTTCAGCAACAAGATCATGATCCGGGAAAACTGCTGACTGTTTTTACCAGCCGGATCTTTTTCCGGCAAAACCTTATGACTTTTTTTCCAGCCGGACCATTTTCCGGCAAAACCTTATGACTTTTTTACCAGCCGGACCATTTTCCGGCAAAACCTTATGACTTTTTTACCAGCCGGATCATTTTCCGACAAAACCCTATAACTTTTTTACCAACAGGACATGATCGGTGAAAACAGCGGACTGTTTTCACCGTGGACAGGAGACAAGACAAAAATGAGCAAGACCAAAGTTTACATCGACGGACAGAGCGGCACCACAGGGCTTCAGATTTTTGACCGGATCGGGGCCAGAGAAGATCTGGAACTCCTCCGGATCGACGAGGACAAAAGGCACGACAATGAAGAGCGCCGCCGTTTTCTCAATGCAGCAGACATTGTCTTTTTATGTCTGCCGGACGACGGAGCAAGAGAAGCCGTCTCCCTGATCGACAACCCCGAGGTACGCGTGATCGATGCTTCCACGGCGCACCGGACAAGCGATGACTGGACCTACGGCTTCCCGGAGCTCTCCCCTGCGCAGCGCGAAGCGATCCGCACCAGCCGCCGCGTCGCCAACCCCGGCTGTCATGCCACCGGGTTCATTTCCTGCGCGGCGCCCCTTCTCCGTATGGGGATCGTTCCGGCGGACTATCCCTTTACCTGCTTCTCTCTGACCGGCTACTCGGGCGGCGGCAAAAAGATGATAGCGGACTATGAGGCGCCAGAGAGGGCTGAAAAGCTCGGTTCTCCCGGGATCTACGGTCTCACACTCCGCCATAAGCACCTGCCGGAGATGCAGAAGGTCTGCGGCCTCTCCCATCCCCCTGTCTTTCTCCCCGTCGTCGACGACTACTACAAGGGCATGGCCACGACCATTATGCTCCACAATACCCTTCTCCCCGGCTCTCCCTCTGCGAAGGAGATCCGCGGAAGGCTGGCGGACTACTACAGCGATACACATTTTGTGGAGGTCCTCCCCTTCGGAGGACACGGCCCCACGATCTATGCAGCCGAACTTGCCGGCACCAACCGCCTGCAGATCGTTGTCTGCGGCCATGAGGATATGACCACCGTCACCGCCCTCTTTGACAATCTCGGAAAAGGCGCCTCCGGAGCGGCTGTGCAGAACATGAATATCATGCTGGGGATAGATGAAGCCACCGGACTGGAATAAGAGCATAGAGTAACGTGTGAAAATCCCATTCCAACAATGCGAAGCTTTGTTATCGCCTCGCGGTGGGATTTTCGTCGTAAAACCCGGGTTTTTCGCGAAAAGTGCGCGAAAAACACCTGTTATCTAAAATTTCGAGCCCGTCTGTACTGTAACGACTTCACAACCTTGACTGCACAAATTTCATCAAACTGTTGACATCACTTTTTTACAGTGATAACATTCTTACCAAGTTGCGCGACTCTTGTAATAATCTTAATCACTGTACTCTTTATTGCACCTGTTATTAATCGTGACTGCCTGCTCTGCCCTATCCTGGTCAGACAGCAGGGTATGAGGTTTAGTAATGAACAGCCGTATTTCCGTCAATACCTTCGGGTTTAGCTTTAGCTTTTTCTTTAGCTTTACTGGCGCTGGCCGTAAGGTTGATTTGCTATGCCGAAGAGTGTGACGGGTGAGAAACGTAAGTTCCGATAAAAAACGATCACAAAGGGGTGTGGCACATCGACCTGTGCCACACCCCTTTTTCGTTTCTGTTTTCTCAGCATTTGCAGGTTTCCCGTACGGGAACCTTAAAGGAATCAATCAGGAAAGGAGCAAAGTAATGAAAAACTACTATCAGAAGGAGATCGAAACCGCCTCACGTGAGGAGATCATCGCGATCCAGAATGAAAAAATCGTCAAACAGGTCAAATATGTCTATGACAACGTGCCCTACTACCGCGATCTGATGGACAAAAAAGGAGTCCGTCCGGAAGACATCAGGAGTATTGACGACATCAGAAAGCTTCCTTTCCTGACCAAGGATGACCTGCGTGAGGCTTACCCCTACGGACTTATGGGAACCGACCTCAAAAACTGTGTCCGCATCCATTCCACCTCCGGCACCACCGGAAAACGTGTCGTCGCCTTCTATACACAGAAGGACGTCGATATGTGGGAGGAGTGCTGCGCAAGGGCGATCGTGGCTGCTGGCGGTACAGATGAAGATGTCTGCCAGGTCTGCTACGGTTACGGTCTGTTCACTGGCGGTGCCGGCCTGCACGGCGGCTCCCATAAGGTCGGATGTCTCACCCTTCCCATGTCCTCCGGCAACACTGACCGCCAGATCCAGTTCATGATGGACCTCAATGCCACCATCCTCTGCTGCACCCCCTCCTATGCCGCCTTCATCGGCGAGACCCTGGCGGAGCGGGGATACAAGCCTGAGGACAACAAGCTCAAAGCCGGCATCTTCGGCGCAGAGCCCTGGACGGAGGAGATGCGCCGCAATATTGAAAAAAGCCTCGGTATCAAAGCCTACGACATCTACGGCCTGACAGAGATCTCCGGTCCCGGTGTTGCCTTCGAATGTGAAGAACAGAAAGGCATGCATATCAATGAGGACCATTTCTATGTCGAGGTCATCAATCCCGAGACCGGCGAACCGCTCCCTGACGGCGAAAAGGGCGAACTGGTCTTCACCTCCCTCGATAAAGAAGGTTTCCCTCTCCTGCGCTACCGCACCAAGGATATCTGCGTCCTCTCCCGTAAGAAATGCTCCTGCGGCAGGACCCTTGTCAGGATGACCAAGCCCATGGGACGCAGCGATGACATGATGATCATCCGCGGTGTCAATGTCTTCCCGAGCCAGATCGAAGCCGTTCTGCTCAAAGAAGGCTACTCCCCCAACTACCAGATCGTGGTCGACCGTGTCAACAACACCGATACCTTCGATGTCTACGTCGAGTTCGCGCCCGAACAGTTCTCCGACAAGATCGCCGATGTACAGGCCCACGAAAAGAAGCTGGACGGCGCAATGCGGTCCATGCTGGGTATCGGCCCCAAGATCCACCTGGTCGCCCCCAAGACCATTGCCAGATCCGAGGGCAAGGCTGTCCGCATCGTCGACAAGAGAAAACTCCATGATTGAAAATGCAGATCGACCAGGGAAACAGAATGTCCGGGAAATAAGAATCGGCAGAAAGATATAACCCTGCCGGTCAATACATATTAATTGACGGACGTTTGATAAATCGTTTGATAAATATAGAAGAATAAAAAATCAAAGACAGTATCCTGCCGGCAAAAATGAGATTATAATAATATTAAATGAGATTATAACAATGTTATAAGAATAATGACTAAAGAAACCGAAAGTGAAGGAACTGTCTGTAAAGATCAAAAAAGGAGGAAAACCCATGGCAATCACACAGTTATCCGCTTTTCTTGAAAATACACCCGGAACGCTTTACAAAGCTGTCAGCGCCATCTCCGACGCAGGAGTCAACATGCGCGCTCTTTCCGTCGCGGACACCAGGGATTTCGGCATCCTTCGCATCATCGTCAGCGACATCGAAAAGACCAAAGCAGTTCTCAGCGACGATACCCTCGTCACTGAGACCAAAGTCATTGCCGTCCGCATGGATGATAAGGCCGGCGCCCTCAGAAATGTCCTGAAGGTCCTTCAGGATGGCAACATCAACATTGAATATGTCTATGCGTTCACAGGAGGCAAAACAGGCTCCGCCTATGTTGTCCTGCGCGTCAACGAAGTAGAGGATGCGGAAAAGGTGCTTGAAGCAAATGGCATCAAGAGCCTCAACGACGCGGATTTTGACGACATACTCGCCTGATCTGAATAGTCCTCCGCAGGACGGGGGAATGGAAATGGGGACAGCGGGAAGCTCACGTACAGGGCTTCCCGCTGTTTTTTCAAATCTTTATTCAAAACCAATTTTTAAACTCTCTTTTCAAATCTTCCTTTCAAATCTTCTTTTCCTATCTTCTTTTCCTATCTTCTTTTCCTATCTTCTTTTCCTATCTTCTTTTCAAATCCTCTTCTCAAATCTTTCTTTAAACCCTTTTTCAGTTTTTTTCAAATCCATTTATAAATATTTAACCTTGCCCCCTTATGGCTTCCGGCTGAAAAGCGTTGTACAATCAAACGATGGACTATAAAATGTTCTGGTGAGTCCTGCATTTTTGGGGCGATAATTCCTTCAAATAGTTTTCATAAAATAATTTTCATAAAAGTATCTTAATACCAGAGGAAGAATGGAAATGAATCTGGCCGGCCTGACGGCATATGCCCGGGAAAAATATCATATCAGCGAGCAGCACAAATGGGCTGACTTTCCCGGTTTCTCCGTCCTGGCGGATCCGGCCACCGGGAAGTGGGCTGCTCTTTTGATGCGTCAATGGGACTCCGAAGCAGGAGAACAGATTGAGCGGTGTGACATCAAATGCGGGCGCTCCTGTCTGGAAGAATACAGGGTGCCCTGGCTCTCCGGCCCCTTCCGCATGCATGGACAAAAATGGGTCGGTATCCGCTTCGATGAAGGTACAGATCCCGAAATTGTCTGCGGACTGCTGGACCGGGCACTTGGAAATCAGGACGGGCTCTCCGGAAAAAGTTCTGGAAAAGAAAGTTCTGGAAAAGAAAACTCAGGAAAAGAAAACTCAGGAAGCGGCTATCTGTACGTTCTGGGCAGAGACTTTAAACCATGGAAAAAACGTCTTTCCCAAAGCGGGACCAGCAGAGCAGACAGCAGAGAGAATACAGCTGCTGCAAATATTGTCTCCGGTGCGGACGGTAAGCAGGGCAGAGTTCCCGTCCGGGAGGGGATTTCCACGCCATTCTATGTTGAAACACCGCTTCCTGAGGCGGGCACATCACCTGCATATAGCGAAAACACATCACCCGCATATAGCTATAAAAAGTATTATCAGGATTCACCGATTCCCGGCTTTAACGACAAGGGACTTTCCGCCCGGGAGGATGAAATTCTGTCAGCAAAGCCCCCGGGATCAAAACCTGTCCGGGATGATGAAATTCTGCCTGAAAAGATCCGGGGAATGAAACGGCTGTATAAATACGGGGACGGGACCTTCCGGGAAAGAAGCATGAACTTTTATATACAGGGAAAGTACATGGAGGATTACGAGGATGATGTCCCCTGGCACGGGGATTTCAGGCGGTATTTTCCGACCTATCATGACCTTCGCAATGACCAGCTGCGGGGATATTTCACCTGGCGGACAGACATCCGCAGAGGTATATTTAAAAAAGTCCCGGATTCAGTGGTCTATATCTATATCTATGAACTGCTCAACGTGATCGGTGCGTCCTCGCCGGAGGAAAGCCTGCAGAAGCTAAAGGAATTTGAGGAAGGCTATCTGGGACCGGAAAGAACAGGAAGTGAGGGATCAGGAGCCGGAGCGGCAGGACCTGTCTCAGAAAAAGAAGGGGAGAATGCGATCCGCCAGAACCTTCACAAATGGATGCTGGAATTTGCGGTCCTCCACGGAGTCGACCCTGAAACCGCATGCCGATACGCAGACCCGGAGATGATACAGAGGGATCATTTCCTGGAAGTCCTCCGGGACCCGCGCCATTTTGAGGATCGGGAAGTTTTTGATGCCCTCTGTCTGTTTGCAGGGAGTAAAATAACCTCCTCCCCGGTGATCAAAAAAACAGAGGAGGGCATCCCGCTCTTCGCCAAAGCCTGGCGGTACGCCTGCTCGCATTTCAATGAGAACGGCAGAGAATTGTTTAATCATTGTTTCGGCGACCTCAAGACCAAGGTCTGGTTTCCCCTCGAAAATGTGATGTATGGGGCGAGAAGGCCGGCCGAACCGGTCTCCTATATCCTCAACCCCTGCCGGAAATACACCTTTGACGGCAGATTCTGGAAGGAGAGCAGTTACCTGAAGATCTTGTTTGATAAAAAAAGACTGACGGGCTTATTGCATGAAACAGACCGGCAGCTCCGCCTCTACCTGAAAGCGGGCGGCCGCCTGAAGGAGATGTCGGATGAAGCCTGGGCCGCGCCTTATGTGCAGGCAGTCATAGAAGCGGACCGGACCGCGAAAATCGAAGCGGCAAAACCCAAGGTCCACATCCGTTTTTCGGATCTGGACCAGATACGCCGGGATGCTCTCGCGACCAGGGACAGCCTCCTGACAGAAGAGGAACGGCAGGAAAAATACGTCACAACAGTCGAAACCGCTTTATCTGAGTACAGCGATCTCATGAATTCAGGCACAAACAATCCGCAGTTTGATAATTCTGAGAAGGCAGAGACAAGCCCCGAGCGCAGCGTCATTTCTGCAGGAACAGAGCCTGCATTGGACGACGTTTTTGCAGTGACAAGCCCAAATCACCTGCCGGGCGAAAAGCACTCTGCTGATGATATAAAGAACTTTTCGGAGGAAAACCGACTTGCAGGCAAAATGGAAGGAAAGGAGCCCTGCTCTCCCGCCCTTCCTCTCGATGAAAACCAGCGTGACCTGCTGCTGGCCCTCCTGCGGGGGGAATCTGTCCGGGAGCGGATCACGAAACAGCATGGCATGCCGGAGATCGTCGCGGACGGGCTCAATGAAGCTTTGTTTGACGAGATTGGAGACAGTGTCGTAGAATGCGACGGAGATGAGATCATCCTCGTGGAAGATTACCGGGAGGATATTATGGAACTGCTGGGAGAAGGTTGATTCTGCCCGAGTAATTTTAATGATGTTTAAAAAATGAGATTTTTACCTTGAAGTCCGGGTCGTGCACATAGATTCTGTACATAAATCCCGCACATAAGTCCTAACCATAAAACCTTTGCATGGTTCAGGAACTGTTACTCACAGAAAACGAGATGACATTTTTAGACGTGGAGATAATATTTTGAAAGAAGAAAACAAAAAGGCGCCGAGGCGGATCGCCCAGACGGTGCTGAATTCTCTTAAGGGCGGCGTGGTCCCGCGGATCGGCCTGCCCTATATTACTGTTGGAAGAAAAAACGAGATCCAGGCTCTCCTGCACGATGTGGACATCATATCGGAGGGCGGGGCTTCGTTCCGCTTTATCGTGGGAAGGTACGGCTCGGGCAAAAGCTTCCTGCTGCAGACGATCCGGAACTATGTGATGGACCGGGGGTTCATCGTCGCGGATGCGGATCTGTCTCCGGAGCGCCGGCTGCAGGGAACGCGCGGTCAGGGGCTCGCGACCTACCGGGAGCTGATCGGGAACCTGTCCACAAGGACCAAGCCCGAGGGCGGTGCGCTGACACTGGTGCTGGACCGCTGGATCAGCACTGTCCAGACCGGGGCAGCCCGGGAAAGCGGCCTCATGCCCGGAGATCCGGCGCTGACAGCCCTGGTGGACCGCAGGATCTATGAAGTTACGTCCGCTGTCAGCGAACTGGTGCATGGATTTGAATTTGCCAGACTCCTGTCCATGTACTACCACGCTTACATAGAGGGCGCGGATGAGACAAAGGCAAAGGTCGTACGCTGGTTCCGGGGAGAATACAGCTTAAAACGAGAGGCAAAGGAGGAACTGGGGATCAATATCATCATCAATGATGATGACTGGTACGAGTACCTCAAGCTTTTCGCGGCCTTTTTCCGCCTGGCCGGCTACGCAGGCATGTTTATCATGATCGACGAGCTGGTCAATATCTACAAGATCCCGAATTCAATCACGCGTCAGTACAATTACGAAAAGATTCTGACTATGTACAACGACACCCTGCAGGGCAAGGCAAAGTACCTCGGGATCCTCATGGGAGCGACGCCCCAGGCCATGGAGGATAAACGCCGGGGAGTCTATAGTTATGAGGCGCTTCGGTCCCGCCTTTCCGAAGGCAGGTTTTCCAGGCCAGGCGCGCGCGACCTCCTGGCTCCGGTCATCCGCCTCGAGGCCCTGACGGCAGAGGAGATGCTGGTCCTGTGTGAGAAACTGTCCGAGATGCACACCGATCTCTACGGCTATCCGCGCAGGATCACGACAGAGGACCTGGCCCTGTTCATCCGCATTGAGTATGAGCGCATCGGGGCAGACCTGAACATCACCCCCCGCGAAATCATCCGCGACTTCATCGAGCTCATGGACCTGCTCTATCAAAACCCTGCCATGTCCATCTCTGAACTCCTGAATTCAGATGAATTCTCCTACACAAAATCCGATGCCGTCTCCGATAAGGCGGATCAGAACTACGCGGAGTTCACGTTATAGTACTTGTACATGGATTTCAACATACAGATGTCGGTGATCAGAACTACGCAGAGTTCACGTTATAGTACCGGAGGACAACTATGGACATTTTTTATCGCTACGCGCCTTTTATTCAGGACTATATTTACCGGTCGGGCTGGAAGACACTGCGGGCGGTACAGAACGCGGCGGGAGACGCGATCTTCAACTCGGACAAGAATGTGCTGCTGACGGCATCGACGGCCTCCGGAAAGACGGAGGCCGCTTTTTTCCCGATTCTGAGCCTGCTGGATGAAGATCCGTCCGCCACAGTGGGAGTGCTTTACATCGCGCCGCTCAAGGCCCTGATCAACGACCAGTTCGGCCGTCTGGAAGAGCTGTGCGAAGAAGCGGCGATCCCGGTCACCCGCTGGCACGGAGATGCGCCCCGGTCCCGCAAGAGAAAGCTCATGAAAAAGCCCGCCGGGATCCTCCAGATCACGCCGGAGTCCCTGGAATCTCTGATGATCAACAAACATATGGAGATCCCGTCCCTGTTCCGGGATCTCCGCTTCATTGTGATCGATGAGATCCATTCCCTCCTGCGGGCTGACCGGGGCGGGCAGACCTTCTGCCTGATCGAACGCCTCTGCCGACTGGCAGGGTGCACACCCCGGCGGATCGGTCTGTCGGCGACCATCGGAAACCCGGAGGAAGCCGGCAGGTTCCTCGCTGCCGGAAGCGGGCGCGGGACTATCATTCCACGGTTTGACGGCGGAAAGGAAGTCTGGCGCCTGTCGATGGAGCATTTTTTCAATACAGATCCCCAGGCGGACGGAACAGGAAACAGTTCTCCGCCCGGTACTCTGCCGCCTGCAGCGCCAAAGAAAACGCCGGTCACAGCCGGCCTGACAGCTGAGTCCACTCTGGCTGCAAAACCCGGAGAATCCATGGAGGATGTCCTCGGAAAGCTGGTGGAATCCATTCTGGAGAACCATCCCGGAGATTCTCTGAAAGGAAATTTTCTGAAAAAAAATTCTCTGAAAGAAAATTCTCTGAAAGAAAATTCTCTGAAAGAAAATTCAGGGAATTGTCCGGAAGGGCTTTCAGAGAATTCAGAGAATTCGGAAAAGTCAGAGAAGTCAGGGAAGTCAGCAGCCGAAGATCCGGGTAAGGCTGAGGAAAGCACCTTTCTGACTGTAGAACCGCCCACCGACAGGGCCCCCGAGGCGGCGGATCCCGGCATGGGCTATATCTTTGAACACACGCGGGGAAAGAAGTGTCTTATTTTTACCAACTCCCGCGAAGAATGCGAATCAGTATGCCAGCATCTGCGTCAGTACTGCGAGGCAAACAACGAGCCGGACAGGTTCCTCATCCACCACGGCAACCTTTCGGTCTCCTACCGGGAGAGCGCGGAAGAGGAAATGAAGGACGACGAGTCCCTGATGAGTGTCTGCGCGACGGCGACGCTGGAACTGGGCATCGACATCGGGAGGCTCGAGCGGGCCTTCCAGATCGACGCGCCGTTCACAGTTTCCGGCTTTCTGCAGCGCATGGGCAGGACCGGAAGGCGGGGCAGTCCGTCGGAGATGTGGTTTGTCATGCGCGAGGACCATCCGGAGCCACGGGCCCTGCTCCCCGAGACACTCCCCTGGCGCATGATCCAGGGCATCGCCCTGGTCCAGCTCTATGTAGAGGAGCGCTTCGTGGAACCGCCCCGCACAGACAGGCTGCCGTTCTCTCTCCTCTACCACCAGACCATGAGCACACTGGCCTCCTGCGGCGAAATGACGCCCGCTGAACTGGCCTCCCGGATCCTGCCCCTGTCCGTCTTTCACCGGATCAGCCAGGATGATTTCCGCCTTCTCCTGAGGCACCTTCTGGAGATCGACCATATCAACCTGACTGAGAACGGCGGCCTGATCGTCGGTCTTGCCGGGGAGCGGATCGTGAACAATTACAAGTTTTACGCTGTCTTTCAGGAGAACATAGAATATTCCGTCCGGGCGGAATCCCGGGAGCTGGGCACCATCGTCAATCCCCCGCCGGCAGGGGAAAAGATCGCCATCGCCGGCCGGGTCTGGATCGTCGACGAGGTGGACCACAAGCGCCGCGAAGTGTACTGCACCCTGGTCAAAGGGAATATCCCCGCTTATTTCGGCGATGTCGCCGGAGACATCCACACCCGGATCCTGGAGCGGATGCACGGTGTCCTGACGGAAGATAAGAGCTATCCCTACCTCATGCGCCACGCCGTATTCCGGCTGAAGGAGGCACGGGATGTCTTCGCGAAAGCAGGCATGGAAAAAAAGCCGCTCATCCATCTGGGCGGAAAAATGTGGGCCCTGTTCCCGTGGCTGGGAAGCTATGCCTTCCTCGCTCTGGAGCGCTTTTTGAAGCTCCGCTGCGCAAGGCGCCTGGGCCTCAAGGGGCTGAACCCCTCCCGGCCTTATTATATGCAGTTTACCATGCAGGTGAATGAGGGCGAATTTTTTGAAATACTAAAAGAAGAGGCGGATGCAGACTTCGATCCGCTTGAACTCGTCTACCCCAAAGAGGTTCCCGTCTTTGACAAATACGACCAGTATGTACCTCCGGAACTTGTCCGCAAGGGTTTTGCCCTCGGCGTCCTCGACGTGGAGGGAATGAAAAAGCGCGTGCGGGAATGGGGATGAGCTTTCAGGCACCGCTCCGCTCACTGACCAGGGCAGATCCCAGAATGAGGACCGCGCCCAGGGCACCAGCGGCGGTGAGGCTCTCGCCCAGGAAGATCCAGGCAAAAAACAGGGCGGAGACAGGGTCAAGATAGCTGAAAACAGCGACGGTCTGCGCGGGAAGGTCCATACTGCTGAAATACAGCACGTAGGCGATCCCCGTATGAACGATCCCCATCAGCACCAGCAGGAACCAGCCGGTGCCGGACATTTTTTCCAGCCCGGGATTCCTTGTGATGAGCAGGTAGGGGATCATGACGGCCGCCGCGGAAAACAGCTGGATCATCGTTTTGACAACAGCGTCGAGGGGCGGGAGCAGTTTATTCAGTATGACTACAAAGGCATACAGAGCGGCCGCTCCGAGCCCGTACAGGATACCGCGCGGATCGCCGGCGGAGCCGGCAGCTGCCGCCGCTCCGGGAATCGTCAAACCGGGTATTGTCACTCCCGGAATTGTCACTCCGGAGAGGAGAACAAGTCCCAGGATAGCAAGAAAAGCACAGACCAGTTTTTTGGCAGTGAGCCGTTCCCGGAACAGGAGCGGAGACAAAAGGATCACGATCGTGGGCTGCATGTAGTAACAGAGGGTCGCCACGGCCACAGTGGTATATCGGTAGGCCTCGAAGAGCAGAATCCAGTTGACCCCAATGGCCGCTCCGGAGAGCACCAGCCAGAGCAAGGCGGAGCGGGGAACAGGCTGGATACGGGTGTTTTTCCTGTTCTTCCTGAGCCCGAGAAAGCCCAGGAGAAAGAGCGCTCCCAGGATCCCCCTTGAAAATGCAAGAAATTCAGAAGAAACCGGAATGCTGCGGCGAAAGATACCAACTGTGCCAAAGATCAGCATGGAAGCAGTCAGCTTTACAAGGGATCCGGATGAAAATCCTGTTGAGTACTCCGATTTCATTGTCATAATAATCTCTCTTACTCAGTAACTGTTTCTAATAACTCAGGAAAAATAGCTTAAGAAAAATCACTTGAGAAAAATAACTTAGGAAAAACTGCATGTCTTTTTTCGATCACTTTGTCGAAAACCCCGACGAGGCCTGTCTCCGTTCCGCCGTCCTCTTCCTCAGCCCAGGACAAAGGCGAAGTAGTCGTCCATCTCTTCCTTCTCTTTAAATCTCGCAAGATAGACATATCGTCCCATGGAAGGCCAGTCGATCGGCGGCATTTCCTCCTGCATCACGATATCGCTCCCGTAGCGCTCCATGATCTCCTCGTGGCTATGGGAGAAGATATGGCCATCCTTGCGGGCTGCATAGGCGCAGAAGTAGTGATCGTCGGATTCTGGGGCGAACCTTCTGCCGGAGGTGACCATTTCCGCGTAAATCTGAAAGACATCGGTCGACTGGGCGATATTCATCATATCCGGATCATGGCCGCCGGCGGGCCGCATATTTACCTCCATCACGGCATAATCTCCGGCTTTCCCGATGCCGTCATAGTCCTTTGTAATGTTGATGAATTCAAAATGGACAAACCGCCGGTCCGCCCCGAAGGCCTTTACGGTCTTCCTTCCCAGTTCGAGCAGTCTTTCGGGAACATCAGGGGTCGTGTAAAAATGAACGTTCTCGTCATTCTGAACGGAATCCAGGACAGGCGCATAGGTGCACATGGATTCAAACAGCGGCTCACAGTCCTGACCGATGACAGCGTCATAGGTACAGATATCTCCGGACAGGAATTCCTCCATCACATAGGGAACAGACGGCAGCTCATCATAAAACGAGACCAGGTCGTCCTCCGTCTCAAGCTTCATCGCTCCATTTGCGCCGACACCGATATCCGGCTTTACGATCACAGGATAGCCGACTGTGGCTGCAAACTGCCTTCCTGCCTCGAGGTCCGTGACAATGTGCTGGCGCGCGGTGGGGATGCCTGCTTCCAGAAATACTTTCTTCATGGAGGATTTCTTCACAAGTTTCCCGATTCCGTCCTCCCTGGTGCCTACAGCAATATTGAAATCCGTCCTCAGACGCGCGTCTGCAGGGAGCCAGTATTCATTCAGGGATTCCAGCCAGTCTATCCTGCCGTATTTATGGATAAAAAAAGCGGCGGCCCGATATACCTGATCATACTCTTCAAGGGAATCGACATAATAATACTCTGTCAGGGAGTTTTTGAGCTGATCATTGAGCTCATCGTAGGGCACATCTCCGATTCCGAGCACATTTACTCCAAGCCTGTGCAGACGGTCACAGAAATATGTACAGGTGACGGGGTAGGCGGGGGAAATAAAAATAAAATTCATAAGGGATCTCCTTTCGGCGATGTGGTTTGAGTTATCTTTTCCTACGCTGTGTTTTTCTGTTGTTTTTTCATTTATCAGTTTGTTCTTTCATCCATCAGTCTGTTCTTTCATCCATCAGTGAATTGCGGTCGGAGCAGTTTCGTGTTATTCTTATTCTATTGGTTTTGATTCTGTGCGCAGGTATCACAGAGCGCATTCGTAAGACACTGTACAGGAGACTATGTATGAAAACTGCCGTCGTCGTTGACAGTCACAGCAGCATCACCCCCGAGGAAGCCGGGCGGCTGGGCATATTTCTGCTTCCGGCACCGTTTCTCATTGATGGCGTCAACTACTATGAGAATGAAAATATCACCAGGGAAAAGTTTTTTGAGCTGTTGACTTCAGGGGCCTCCGTATCCACTTACCAGCCTACGCCGGATAGTATTATGGAGATCTGGGACAAGGTGCTTCTTTCCTATGATGAGCTCCTCTATATGCCCATCAGCAGCGGTCTGAGCGGCTCCTGTTCCACTTCCATGCTTCTGGCGGAACAGGATAAGTACGAAGGCCGAGTGTATGTAGTGGATAACGGCCGGATCTCCACGCCGATGCACTGCACCGTCCTGGACGCGCTGGAAATGATCGAAGCCGGTCACAATGCTGCCCATGTCAAGTCTGTCCTGGAAAAATACCGGGATGAGGAAGTGATCTATCTTGCCGTGGATACACTGGAATACCTGAAAAAGGGCGGAAGGATCACTCCCGCTGCCGCGGCTGTGGGAAGCATTTTAAAGATAAAGCCGATCCTGCAGCTGACTACCGGCATTCTGGCTCCCTACAGAAATGCCCGCGGTATGGTAAAAGCAAAAGCCATGATGATCGAACAGATCCGGACCGACCTCAACACCCGCTTTTCCGATTGGTATAAGAATAACGCCTTCTATCTGATGACCGCCACCAGCGCGGATCCGCACACGACAGCGGACTGGATCCGGCAGGTAAAGGAAGCCTTCCCCGGCATCCCGGTTCTGAGTGATTACCTGTCTCTGGGCGTCTGCTGCCACACCGGGCCGGGAGCTCTCGGAATCGGCGTATCGGTCAAGCCGGTCTGATAAGGACGCGGCTGTAAAGCTGCAGCTGCTTTTTCGATCTTCGATCCCATACTTCCCTGCATTCCCTTCGTCAGAAAAAATTTCTTCAACAAGGAGATCAATATCTGCGTTTCAGACAGTGCAGTCCGTACATGGCCGAACCGGCCAGGGCCAGAGACAGACCTGTGCGGGCTGCAGAATGCTTCAGATACTTCATGATCTTTCCAAACTGATCATAATTTCCATTGTACCTGTAGGCAAGGAGAGGTTCGATCAGAACCCGGTTTTCCTTCTGCGGGTCAGAGACCATGCGGATCTCATCCCCGAGCAGCATGGTCTTTCTTTTTTTGTGTCTGTTCCCGACCTCATATTCTTCCCATGGATATTCCTCCGACCCGGGATTCCCGGACGCCGCGAAGCGGGCCCACATATCCTGGACGGTATCGGAGAGTTCTTTGTCCGCCTTTTTCCCTGTATAAATGGTTTCCTCAATATTGCCAAAGACATAGGCAAGTTCTACGGCATGACAGGCGCCGAAATGCGGGATGGCGGACCTTTTTGTCCAGTAATACATATAAGTCTTTCCGCCGTTTTCGGCATGGAAGGAGGCCTGTGCGATGGAGGGCACGCGGAAGACCAGTTCATTAAAGAATTCTGTGGCCCTGTGGGCGGCACTGCCTTTCTGAAGAGTCAAAAAAGCCTCTGCCAGGGTTCTGTCCTCTTTATTGAAGCTGTGGATGATGCTCCGGACCAAAAGCGGGGCCAGGCACCAGTACATGAGCCAGCTGCCCATCTCCCCGATCCAGTACCTGGTCTCATCCGCATTTGTACCGATGAGCATATCGATCCCGGCGCCTTTTCCTTCCCGATAAGCCTCATAGAGATCCTCCGGCAGGATGATCCCGTCACGCACAGGAAAAATGTTGTGGTCGTTGAGCTCTTCATTTATACTGCGGATCCGGTCTTCATCGATGGCCGCCAGGTCTTCCATACAGGACGCGCCGGTCTCCTCCAGGAGCCTGTCGGTTAGCGCCCGGGCCTCTTGCCTGCTGTAGGTAAAGGCGATCGAGCCGCTCTCTGCGATCACTCTTTTGAAAAGCCCTTTTGCGGAGTCGATCAGAGGCAGGAGGGAGACGCTGGATGCGCCCGCCGATTCTCCAAACAGGGTCACGTTTTCAGGATCTCCGCCAAAGCCGTGGATATTCCCGCGGATCCAGGTGAGGGCGCAGATCTGGTCGAGCAAGCCCAGGTTGCCGCTCTCCCTGTAGTCCTCCCCGCCCTTCACACCGGAAAAATCCATGAAACCAAAGAGGCCGATCCGGTAATTGATCGTGACCAGGACCACATTTCTCTGCCGGCTCACAAATTGATGGCCGTCGTACAGGGGGTCAGCCGTCCCGCCCCAGCCGTAGGATCCGCCGTGGATAAAAACCATGACAGGTTTCCCGGCGGAAAAGCTGTCTTTTGTATCTGTGGAAGGTCTTTCGGAAGAGAATCTTTCCTTCGTATCCGCGGAAGGTCTTCCGGCAGAAGATTTGTCCTCCTCATCCGGGATTGACCTCTTTTCCCCGGGACAGGTCCAGATATTCAGGGTCAGGCAGTCCTCCCCCTGCCTGTATAAAGAAGCTCTTTCCGAAGCCTCTTCTGTCTGGATGCAGGATTTCCCGAAAAACCGCGCTTCGTAAACACCATCGTCCGGGACAGCCGGTTCCGGAGCCTTCCAGCGGCGGGTGCCCACAGGCGGTACTGCATAGGGAATGCCCTTGTAGGACCGGACACCGTCCTTCTCGGTCCCCACAAAAGTCCCGTTATGACACTTAACAGCGAGGGCAGTGTCATAGGGTTTCCCCGTCAGCACTCTGTTCACCCCGATGAGTTTCTGCATGCACTTCCTGTATTTTTCGATGTTGTAGACTGCCATGGAGTTTTCTCCTGTTTATCCTCTCCGCCAGCGCACCGGAGCAGCGGTCAGGACCTGGCCGCGGCAATTATCTCTTTTTCCTGATCTTCGCGGAGAAACTCCTGAGAAGAGTTCCTCCTTCTCTGACCTTTTCCCTGATCAGACCCGATCCGGGCAGAGCTTCGGATGTTTTTTTCACTGTTTCCCTGCCCCTGTGCAGACTTTCAGAGATGATTTTCCCATCGTGATCGCGGCGTCTGTCAGGTCCGTCAGAGATCCTCTCCCCTGCATTTCCCAGCCTGTGCGTCCCCTCCGAGATCTTTTCCCCGATCGTTCCCAGCTTCTGCCGCTCATCCGAGATCCGTTCTCCGATAGCCTCTTTGAACACCTCTTTGATCACTTCTTTATGGATCCTGTGCGTGATCTCTTTGATCGTGAGATCCTCCTGCCCGTTGTGCTGCGCAATCAGCTGCGCCGTACCGGCGAAGATTCGCGAGAATTTCTCAATGCTCTTTTCGTTGTACCAGCTGGCGGAGAAGTCGATCATGAGCTGCAGACCGTCTGCTCCATCCAGTACCTCCATGTCCAGGATCGTCTGGGAAGCGGCCTGATTCTGACGCACATCGACGACTTCGATCCCCGCGTCCTCCAGAGACTCCGTGTCGCGCAGGTCCTGCTGGTACAGCAGATAGGCGCTTTCCCCGGTCGCCACTTCTCCGTGGATATCCACATAGGGATAACAGCTGTGCTCGATCCCCTTCCTCACCTGGTCCTGCACATCCGAAAAGACATCCCTGATCGTTCTATCCGGCCGGAACCTGATCCCCACCGGCAGCTCCCGGAACAGAAGCCCGACGGAGGACATGTATTCGATGCTTTCCCGGCCGTTATAATTCCAGGAGATCTTGATGTCATTGCACTTGTTGTAGATGGAGATGGCCAGCGCTGCGACGGTGATAAAGAACTCATTGCGGCTGATGCGGTAGGACTTCTCGATCTCCTGCATCTGTGACTGTTCGATCTCCAGTTCCGCAAAGATCTCCCCCATCTCGTTGCTTCTGGATTTGTGGTCAATAAAAGGATACTCCGACCACTCGATCCCGTCATACCGGTCTTCAAAGTATTTCCGGCTCTCCTTATAAAAATCCGTGTGGATGACGTTTTCGCGGTCCTGCAGCATCAGATAATAATAGTCCCGGTTCAGCGGCTGGCCCGTGAACGCCTTTTCAACACTGTCCATAAATACCTTAAAGGATGTGCCGTCAAAAAGTGAATGATGGACGTCAAAGAAGAAATAACCCGCCTTCTCTGTCTCAAAGATCCTGCAGCGGAACATACGGCCGCCTATGATCTTAAAGGGATAGACAAGGGTGTCCTTTACATATTTCAGTTCGAATTCTGTCAGGTGCTCCACGTGGAGTTCTTCAAAGATCTCCGGCGAATATTTCTGCATCAGCACGCCGTCCTCATTCCAGTAGTAGGTCGTCAGGAGCGCCGGGTGGGCCATGATGACCTCTTTCATGACGGCACAGGCCTTTTCCATGTCGTAGATCTCTTTATCGAGCTTCATCATCGTGAACAGGTTGTACATCGTCGAGAAAGGGGTATACAGCTGATAGTTCACCATGTAGGTCTGCTCCGCCGTCAGGGGATGGGCCTGGGCGATGGATTCCGCGTTCCGTTCATCGGCGGATTTTCCGCCGGTTTCCTCAATCTTTTTATCATAGAGCTCCGCGATCTTTTCAGGGGTCCTGCCCACAAAGACCTGCGAAGAAGTCAGGTTCGGAAGATCACACTCGGTGATCAGCGAGATGGCGGAAAGGGAATCTCCTCCCAGTTCATAAAAATCATCGTGGATGCCGACCTGTTCCAGACCAAGTGCCTTTACAAAAGCTTCACAGAGCTTTTTCTGGGTCTCCGTCTCAGGCGCCGCATAATCGCTTTGAAAGCTCCCCGATTCCGGCCGGGGAAGGGCTTTCCGGTCCAACTTGCCGTTGGTCTTCAGGGGGATCTCGTCAATTTTAACAAAATAGGCCGGGATCATATAGTAGGGGAGCCTTTTGCCCATCTCACGGCGGACCTGATCGGCGTCAAAGGAGACGTCCTGCTTATAATAGGCGCACAAAAAGCTCTTGCCCCCCTCATCAAATCCCCTGACAGCAGCCCAGTCCAGTCCCAGCACTGCTTTAAAGGCCGCTTCGATCTCTGCGGGCTCGATCCTGTTCCCGTTGATCTTGATCATGTCGTCTCTGCGCCCCAGGATAACGTAATTGCCCGATCCATCTTTTTTCGCCAGGTCTCCCGAATGGAAATATCCGTCTACAAAGGCTGCCTTCGTCTGTTCCGGCAGGTTGATGTATCCCCGCACATAGGGATCCTCAAAACACATCTCTCCGATCTCGCCATCCGCCGCTTCTGTCCCGTCCTCTTTGAGCAGGAAAATCTTTGTATCCACCTCAGGGTGTCCGACCGGGCAGGTGCTGTAGGACCTGTCGATCCTGAAGAACCCCACAGCGAAACCGCTCTCGGAGCAGGCGTAGATATTGATCAGGTCCAGCCCTTCGACGTAGACATTGTTGGCCGGCTCGCTCCCCACAAACAGCATCCGGAGGAAGGGCGTCTTTTTGCCCCCGAGCATCCGCACATAGGAGGGGGTGAGGAAGGTGGCCGTGATCTTTTTGGTGATAAAGAGCCTTGCCAGGGCAGCCGTGTTTTTGATGGTCTCGTAGGACGCGATATAGTTTTTTGCCCGGAATTTGCTCAGGGCGGCGAGGATCACAATGATGGAAGCCACAAAGTTCAAAGGAGAAAGTGTGGCGGCACTGTCCTTACCTGAAATTATTTCCCGGCCGTCCTCACGGATCGACAGGACCGCTCTCTCCAGGTTTCCATACTCATGCAGGACTCCCTTGGGATTTCCCGTCGTTCCGGACGTATAGACAGCAAAAGCCGCGTCATGGGGATCCGCCTGGACATGCCCCTCCAGAGGTTCCATACACATCACGTCCTCCCAGTCTTCCGCGTTGAGCTCCGTCTTACAGCCGCAGTCCTCCCGGATAAACCGGATCCTTTCCGCCGGATAGGTGTCTTCGACCAGCACCCAGGCGGCGCCTGCTTTCCAGACCCCGATCATAGCAATGACCGGGAGAACACCGCGGGGCAGGTTGATCAGGACGAAATCCTCTTTCCCGATCCCCTCCTGCTTCAGCCAGGCATAGACCCTGCCGGACATCTCATCCAGCTGGTGATAGGTGATTCCCTTTGTATAAACCTCATCAAAAAGGATCGGAGCAAGAGGATCCCTCTGCGTAAACTCTTCAAGGCGATCCAGTATCGTATCTGCCATATTCTTTTCTCCTGTTTCATTCGTTATAAAGCCAAAGCTGTAGTCTTTTGTATATAGACATTATCTAACTTCTTCTTTTATTCGACAACTTTTTTTCGCAAATTGCCGGTTATTATCGTTACTTGAGGTTACTAGCCAAACCCTGACCAGGGCCTGACCATATAACTGTTTGAGCCATTGACCGGAACCAGGAGAACGCTCTGAGTCTCCGCCCACAGATTTTTATGCAATGGAAAAAGCCCCCGAAAAGGGGCTTTTCCTGAAAGATAAAGGTTTCTCACTTTGAAACGATCTGCTGATTTTATCGTTTATGATTCCAGGGAATACAAGGTGATATCCATCTCCGCTTCTCCAGTCGCGCAGAAGGAAATTCCGTCCGCATCAGGCTCCGTGAATATAGCGGCGGTCATCACTTTGGCTCCGTCTTCAGCGAACACTTCAACGCTGTATCGATCCAGGATGACACGGATCCGGAGCTCCTGCTGCGCGTCCTCGATGAAACAGCTGCACTCATGCATGAGCGCCCGCCTTGTCCCTGAAAACCGCCGGTCGAGCGTCAGAAGAGATTCTGCCGGACGATAGCTCAGAGAAGTATGCCATTGGTCTTTCTCCGCGAAGTGAATCTCGAATTTTTCGTAACTCTGCTCCCGTCCTTTGGGTCTCACCCGGATCTCCAGGTCAGCCGCGCGGCCGCAGACTCCCGGCAGGGTCATCCGGTCTGATACCGGAATGCCGCGGTACTGCGTATTTCCGCGTCTGAGCAGCTCCAGTTCCCTGACCGGTCTCTGGCAGAGGCGTCCCCCGCGCAGAAAGAGCTCTCTGGGCAGGGTCATCTGTCCCGCCCAGGGCGAATCCGGCTCCCGAATCGTGATATCGTCCCAGTTCTGCATCCACCCGATCAGGACGCGTCTCCCGTCCGGTGTGAGAACGGTCTGCGCCGCGTAAAAATCGATCCCGTAATCCAGGGGCTGATCCGCTGTTTCAGGAAACTGTCCCGGTTTCCCGCCTTCCTCTCCGATCAGGCAGATCGTTGTGTCCCCGGCAGGATATTTTCCTTCCACAGGAAGCATATCCATCGGGCTGACGATCAGGATCCACCGGCCGTCCATGCAGAAAAAATCCGGACATTCCCACATAGTGCCGAAACGATAATTGTTTTTGATCAGTATCTTTTCAAATTCCCATCGAAACCCGTCCGGGCTCTTGTAAAGCAGGACCTGACCGCTCCCGTCTTCCGCACGGTTTGCCATGACACAGCGAAACGTCCCGTCTTCCCACGGGATCATCTTCGGATCACGGAAATCCGCGCGGCTGGCACCTTCCGGCATATCTTTCCCATCGATCACCGGATTCTGCGGGAGCTTGTCAAAATCGACTCCGCTTCCAATCGCCAGACACTGGGTCTGTGTTGTCTCAATCTGCCCGTCCGCCTCTTTTTCTTTCCGCACACCGGTATACATCAACAGGAGTCTTCCATCCGCAAGCTCAATTGAACTCCCTGAAAAACAGCCGTCGCGGTCATATTCCTGATCGGGCGCCAGCGCAGCCGGCAGATATTCCCAGTTCAGCAGGTCTTTGCTGACGGCATGCCCCCAGTGCATGGGCCCCCACCGGGACGCAAAAGGAAAATACTGATAAAAAAGATGATATGCTCCCCGGTAATAAATAAACCCGTTCGGATCATTCATCCACCCATTACAGGCAGTAAGATGAAAACACGGGCGCACTGGCCCGGTCAGTTTTTCCCCCTGTTTTTCTTCGAGCCGGGCATTGGATAGTTTTTCACTGATGTATTTCATTATGCTGATCCTCGCCTCCTGTGCCGGAATGTTTTACCTGACGGCTTATAGATTCGCCCCCGCCATACAGCGAGGGCGAATCTGTCATTTAAAATCATTCAGTATATCGATACAGTGTTTTTAAGCCTTTTAAAGAAGCGGGAGGGCTTTTCATTGAGTTCCAGACTCGCGAGCGAGTCTGGCACATCGGGTACTGTATACCCACCGGGGTATCATCCAGCACGCCGGGTCTGCCGTTTAGCCCTTGACTGCTCCGGAAGTAACACCTTCGACGATGTACTTCTGCAGGAATACATACAGGATCAGGATCGGCAGCATAGCAAGCAGCAGGGCTGCCATGACAAGGCCGATATCCGTCGAGTAGGTTCCATAGAAGGCCTGGGTCGCGATCGGGATCGTATAGAGATTCTTCTTGGTCAGAACAAGGCTGGGCAGCAGGTAATCGTTCCAGAAAGCCATAGCGTCGATGATGGCCACCGTCGCGATCGTAGGCTTTAACAGAGGGAATACGATCTTCCAGAAGGTCTGCCAGCGGGTACATCCGTCAATGTAAGCGGCCTCTTCCAGTTCCAGCGGGATATTGGTATGGATCGCGCCATGGAACATGAAGGTTGCCATAGATACCGAAAATCCGACATGCATCAGGATCAGCGTCAGCCTGTGATTCAGGACACCCAGAGTTCCGCCGTAAACCGAAACCAGAGGCACCATGAGAACCTGGAAGGGAATGACCATGGAGGCGACCATGGCTGCGAACAGCAGGGCGCAGGCCTTCCATTTCTGGTTGCGGACGATGACAAAGGATGCCATGGCGGAGATAATGATCGTCAGGATCGTAGCACTGATGGTAATGATCGCGGAGTTCGCGAAGACAAGCCAGAAATTCATCTTTTTCATGGCTTCAGGAAAGTTCTTCGTCGTAAAACCATGCTCACCGACCAATGCCAGCGGATTCGATGTGATGTCGCCCTTTGTCTTGAAAACATTGATGATCACCAGTATAAAGGGGGCGACAAAACAAAGGAACAGCACCAGGAGTACGATCCACATGACCACATGCATGATCTTTTTCTTTCTCGCGGCTTTTTCATTCTGTGTCATGCTGCCACCTCCCCTTTCTTACCGATGTAGACCTGGGTGACGCCGACAATTGCACAGACCACGAACAGAATCAGAGCTTCAGCCTGGCCCAGGCCGTATTTTTTATAGGTAAATGCTGTGTTGTAGACATGCATGGCCGCCATGACGGAGGTATTGTAGGGCTCACCTTTTGTCAGGGACAGGTTCACATCGTACACAACGAAGCATCTCGTGATGCTCAGGAAGATGCACTGCACAAAAGAAGATCTCATAAGCGGAATCGTGACGTTCCACATTGCCTGAGAAGGTGTGCACCCGTCGATCATGGCAGCCTCTTTGAGGGAATCCGACACGCTCATAAAACCGGCCACATAGATCAGCATCATATAACCGGCAAACTGCCAGACCGAAACGAGGATCAGGCAGAACATTGCTCCGTTTGTTGTCGACAAAAGAGACGGTGCCGTTCCGCCTTTGATAGCGGAGGCAAGCGCGACGAAAGCGCGGTTAAAGACAAATTTCCAGATGTAACCAAGGACGATACCGCCGATCAGGTTCGGAACGAAGAAACCCGCGCGGAAGAAATTCTGTCCCTTGACACCGCTGGTCACGAGATAAGCCAGGAAAAACGCTACAACGTTGATCAGGACGACCGCGAAAATAGAATAGATCGCTGTGCGGCCCAGCGCCTGCCAGTAAGCAACGTCCTTAAACGCCTCCGCGTAGTTTGCCAGTCCGACAAAAGGTTTTGTTTTGGCAATACCGTCCCAGCTTGTCAGGGTGAGGTAAATACCATAGATAAACGGAATGATCACGACAGCACAGAACAGGACAGTCGCGATACCGGCGAACATCAGAAACTGCTGTGCCTTATAAGATGATGTATTTCGTTTCATTCATTCTCCCCTTTCCAGGACATGTGAATGCCGGCATACGCCAGGCATGCTGTCTCTGCCGGCATTCACACCTGTAATTTGTTTTTTCCTGTTTTTCCAGGGAAATATCAGTGCGCGCCGACCTGAGCAGTTGCCCAGTATCCGGTAATTTCCTTTGCGAGACCCGCGCGGTCGATCTCACCGGCGAGGTACTTCTGCATAAAGGAACCGACCACAGAATAGTGATCATCCGGCAGATAGTTGTAGTTGGGGATCAGAGCATCCGCATCCGTAAATGCCTTGACAGATTTTCCAAGCGGATCGGAAACTTCCAGGGTGATATTGGAATAAGCGGGGACCAGTGCGCAGTCATTAACGATAAAGGACTGACCCTCTTCATCATTGACCAGCCAGTTCAGGAAATCCTTCGCGGCCTGCTGCTGCTCAGGGCTGGTATTCTCGGAATTGTCGATAAAGAAATACTTGGAGCCGCCGCCGACAAGCTTCTCATTGCTGCCGTCGCCGCTGTCATTCGGGACAGGCATCATGCCCATGTTCTCAGAAAAGTCATAGGCATTGATCACGGACCAGTCCCAGTTGCCGCCGAACATGAAGGCGATCTCGCCCTCAGCCAGCTTCTGCTCGGTCACTTCGCGCTCTGCGGAGATGGCGGCGTCCTTGGCATAGTTATAGGTCTTCAGGAGATCAAAAGTATCCATGAGGGCATTAAACTTGGGATCCTTCTCCAGAGAAACGGAACCGTCCTGGATGCCCGCGATGAAGGCATCAGGATCATCTCTCTGCTCATAAACCTCCGCGAAGAAGTGCGCTGCCAGAGACCAGTCCTCTTTCATGACACCGCAGGGAGCAGCCATGCCGCCCGCCACCAGCTTGTCAAGAAGAGCCTTGAAATCAGCAGTCGTCTTGATCGAAGCAGGATCAAAGTCTTCGCCGGTGACATTCTTGATGGCATCGGCATTGTAGATGATGCCGCGCGCCTCGATGCAGACCGGGAAGCCATATACCTTGTCGTCAATGGTGATGGCCTGGGTCGTCTTGCCTGTCCAGTCTTCACCGGTCAAATCCAGCGCATGCTCCGCAGCCAGGGCATAGACATCCTTCGCGTCCACCATGGAAATGGTGTAAGGTTCATTGGAGGAATATCTTGTAGCCAGATGGGCAGCGACCGTGTCACTGGAATAATAGGCTTCGACATCGACGCCCTTCTCTTCGGAATACTCTGCCGCTTTCTCCTCCAGCTTGTCCTGGATCTCCATCTTGGAGTTGAAGATCGTGATCGCAACGCCGCTGCCGGAATCACTTCCGCCGGGAGATGCACTTCCTCCGCCTCCGCAGCCTGCCAGCAGACCTGCTGCCAGCACAGCAGCTGCCATCGCGGCAGCAGCTTTCTTCAAAACATTTTTCATAATGATTCTCCTTCCCGGGCACAATGCCCTGTTTGCAGATATCCCCTGTCTGCCAGCCGTTGTTGTGCAGCGTAATCCGTATGGTCTTGACATCCCGTTGCCAGTCCGGACTAATGTCCGTCTTATTCATAAGGAAAAGCACCTTGCGTATTCATTTCACCGCGTATTCATCTCATTGAATAAATTGCAATAAATCCTGAACAGACATTGCGTTTCGGCTGAAAGACAATTCTGTAACCGGTATTGTTATCGGTATTGTTATCGGTTACAAAACCGGTTACATTAAAAATACTTTAATACCGGCATTTTGTCAATTGAAACCGGTTTCAGGTATGTCGTTTTCAATCATTTTGCTACAGTACACGCCCTATCGATGGCGTGTACTGTAGCTTGCGAAAATCCCATTCCAAATCGCTTCGCGATGGGATTTTCGCCGTAAAACTCGGGTTTTTCGCGAAAAAGCCGCGAAAAACACCTCGAGTTTCGAGGGAGTCTGTACTGTAACCTCATTTTTCCACAAAAAAAAGCCCGGAAACCTGCTGTTTTTGTCAATCTGTGCAAGTTCCGGGTTTCTCTTTATTATATTTGTCAACCGATATTCATATTATTGAAAACTGCTTTCGAAATGCTGTGTGCTCCCCCATTCCCTGTCGCTCTTCTCTCGCAATGTCGTTTCCCGCTCGATCAGAACCGGCTGGATGATCTTGTGGATCGGTTCCTTGGATGGATCCGGACGGCGCTGGCGCATCTTCCTCATTTCTTCACTCAGAAGAGAGACCGCGCTTTCCGCCATTTGCTGAGCCTGTTGTCCGATCGTCGAGATCGGAAATACGGCGTCCAGAGCGATGGGGGAATCATCAAACCCCACGATCTGATATTCGGAAGGAATTTTCTTACCGCATCTCAGGAGAATGTTCAGGATGGTGTTTGCATAGGTATCATTTCCCGCGAAGATCCCCGCTTTCTCTCCGCCGCGGCAGGCCTCAATCTTCTCCAGGATCCCTCCGATCTGCTTTTGAAGGCTCTCCTGATCCGGTCTGTAGCGAAAATAGTATTCCTGGTGAGAAATACCGTTTTTTTCACAATAATCCACAAATCCGGGAATCCTGTCCCTGGCAGGAAGTATATATCCCGGGGGGACCTCCGAATTGATGTGAAACAGCTTCGTACAGCCCCGTTTCCTGAGAAGTTCCGCGGCCATCTGCCCGCCAAGATAGTTGTCCGTCGTGATACTGTGGATCGACCTGTCCTCCCGTTCGATCGCCACGATCGGAATGCCGGTACCGGCCAGCTCCTCAGAAGAAAGGGTATTGCTCAGGACGATCATCCCTTCAACTTTGTAGGCCATCAGCTCCTGGAGATATCTGCGCTCCACCTCTTCGTTGTGGTCCCCGTTAAACACCAGGAATTTGAATCCAAACTCCCGGTAGGTTCCCAGAATCTTATTAAGGATCTGATAATAAAAATGATGGTACAGGTCGGGAAGCAGGATTCCGACCATTTCTGTCTTCCCGTTTGCAAGCACTCTGGCGACCTTGTTCTGCCTGTAATCCAGCTTCTTCAGGGCTTCAGAGATCGCGTCCTGTTTTTCCAGCGTGAGCGAATCCCGGTCATTAAAATATCTCGATATGGTTGCTTTGGAAAAGCCTGTGTATTCTGCTATATCCTGATAAGTAACTGCCTGCTTTCTCCCCATATAGAACTCTCTTACTTTCAAACATCTTGCATTCAAAAAATCCCGCCAGGTTCAAGTTTTATTCACTTGATTCACTGTCATGCATTTATTCATTGTAACATACTTTATAATGAAAAAAAAGTATAGTTTGTGTATAGCAGGAACATATAAAAAGGAGCGTTCTGGTCGGGCTTTTGAATAAGGCTGAGCATTATTTCGTTCCTCAGCCGCGAAAACCTCCTCTTGACAAATAATCTGTATTTCTGTGACAGGAGGAGTAAAACGAAAGCTTTCGAGGACATTAAAACAGCTCCCCGTCCAGGAATCTTTCCGGGGAGCCGCTCTGCGCATCAGTGCTGAAATACCTTTTTAAAAAATTCTTTTAATTTCTTCTGTTTCTCTTCCTCGATCCCGTCAAACCGGACACCGGACAGCGGGCACGAATCCTTTCGGATTATTTCCACAGGAATCCCTGCCGCCTCCAGTTCCTGGCAAAAGGCTTCAAAAAACACTTCCGACAAAAAGCTCTGGGCAAACACTAAGCAAAAACTGCCGTTAATGCAGGCCGCTTCGATCTGTACGTCGAAGGCGTCCGGTTCCGACAGGTAAAAGATTTCCCGGATATAGGGATCCAGTGGTCCAAGGCTTCTCAGATTGGGATAAGAGACACAGGCTGTTCCTCTTGATACAAAATCAAGGGCAAGATCAGTCATCACAGACCTTAAAGGCAGAGGCAGTATGTCTAACATGTCAGCCCCGCTCTGCATGGTTTTCACATAATTCATAGAATTCTCAGGCTGCACCTGCAGCATGAGCTGCCCCCGGGCGATCGTACACATTTTTTCCAGACTCTCATTTTCTCTGTTTTTGGGAAAGTCCAGATAAACAACGTCCGAAAGAAGGTGGTAACTGTCATAATTGCCCAGGACAGCTTTATGATTGATGGAAACACCGATCAAAACCGTCTTATCAGATTCCGGATCCATACGTCTGACTGCTTTTGCCAGCAGAACGGACAGGAGCACATTGGGACTTCCGTCACTGTCCTGACAGATCTCCATCACTTTCTCTTCCGGAATCTTCAGGAAGATATTTTTCCCTTTTTTCAGCTTATCCGCCAGTTTGGCATGGATGTCGTAAAAGTCGGAAGTAACTTTTTTCTTATAAAAAGTCTCCGGTACGGCATCCAGATTCAGCGAGGGGAAAGGATCCCCGGTTTCATTTTCAGAAATGGGGTCACCGGGAAGGCGAAAGCCGGCAGGGTCAAACTCTATGCCTGTTTTCCGTGACAGATATAAGTACAGCACGCTTTTAAAATAGGGAATCGCCCCGGACCCGTCCGAAATAACATGTGACATCTCGATTGCAAAGGCATTTCCTTCATATTTGAAGGTGGTCATATGATAGTTAACTTCCTTCGAATGAAGGAAGGTCGGTTCCCAGGTATTGCGGACTGTAATCGGCAGCGGATTCGGAACAGCAATCAGTTCGTTGCCTGAGAGTTCGGCGCGCACATAAAAATACGGGAAACGTTCCCTCAGGGTTTCAGCAACTTCACCGAGGAGCTCTCCATCCACCGGTTCCTGAAGGACCGCCATCATCCCCATGTTATTTGGATGCCTGGAAGTACCGGCAAAGAGCATCGGTTCATAGTATTTGGCCATAAAACAATCCTTTCTTAACTCACTGCGCACTGCTGCATACAAGCCGCTCAAACCCTGCCGGCGCAAACAGTTCCCTAAGCCATCCATCATCGACGGTATTAAGGAACTGTTACTTGATCAATTCGTTCCTGAGAACATTCTGTTATTACCGGAATTGATTACCGGAACCGGCTTCCGGACCTGGTTCTTAAGATTTCTTTCCCGTGGAAGCACCGCCGTCGATCAGCACATCGATTCCACTGAGATATCCGTTTCTGGCATCCGCGATCGTGGCAATGGCGAAGCCCAGCTCCTCAGCTTTGCCCATTCTGTGTTCACAGGATCTCTCGATCATCTGCCTTGCGAACTCCGACTTCTCTACTTCCTGGGTACCCATATCCGTCTCGATCAGACCGGGGCTGACGGAGACCACGCGGATCCCCTTCGGGCCATACTCATGCGCGCATTTCTGGGCATACCACACGACAAAATTTTTGCTCAGGCAATATGCCAGACCGGATTTGTTGTAATCATCGCCTGCCAGATTTGCCTCGCCGAGCATATGCCTGACAAAAGCGTCTTCCTTATACTCTGCTTCTTCGAAAATCTGATGCTTGATCAGGAGACCCGGCGCTTCATAGGCAGAGCTGGACGCAACGTCCACAATGACACCGCCGTCCTTCATATATTTATAAAATTCCATGTTGACATTCTTTGTTCCCACGGCGTTGACCATGATGATCTTTTCCGCGTCCGCCATTGTGGGTGACAGTCCGGCCGCATGGATCACGGTCTTGATGGTTCCGAGGCTGTCAGCAAACAGACACAGTTCATGCACGTCTTTCCTGACGGATACGTCGCAGGCGATCAGATGGACCTGGTGTCCTTCCGCCTCAAGCTGTTCTTTTGCTTTCTCAAGCTTCGAAACTGTTCTGCCTGTCAGTACCAGGATCACATCCTTGTCTATATTTCTGGCGGTCTCCAGCCCCATGCCGCTTCCGCCTCCGGTGATCACACAAACATTCGCCATCTTCCTTCTCCTTCTCTTATTGTTCACAGTATTTTTGCCGTCAACAGCAATCTATTTCCGACAGTTGGTACCTCTGCCTTATGATTCCTTTTTAATGATCCCTTGTGCCAACAGCCATTCGATCATATCATGGATGGTCTCCTCATAGGGTCTGGTCGTATAGCCAAGTTCTTCTTTCGCCTTCGTGGAATCAAACTGATTGTTCCGTGTCAGGTTATAAATATTAAAGGAAGTGAGGACCGGCTTTTCGCCTTTCTTTTCCGCGATCCTCTCCATCAGGAAGCTCATAATATTAGCTGCTACCGGAGGAATAAAAACCTTTACCTTGCTGCCGCTGCTGTTCTCCGTGATCATATTGCAGAAATCTTTGAATGAGATGACTTCATTCGCAAGGATATAACACTCCCCGCATCTTCCTTTATCAACGGAACTGATAATGGCATTGGCCAGATCTCTCACATCGCAGATATTGAAGTTGCCGTCGATCCCGGCCGGCAGCTCGCCGTTGATAATATTGATCACATTCTGCATGATCTCTCCCAGCGCGTAGTCGCCGGGGCCCATGATCCCGCTGGGATGAACGACGCAGGCATTCAGTCCCTTATGATGGCAGGCATCCAGGACCTCCTGGGTGGCAAGCGCCTTGCTCATGGAATAGCAGCCCAGGACCTTGGTCTCATCAAAATAATCAACTTCCTTGATTGGTGTCCCCTGGGGGAGCTCCGGGATCGCTCCCGTACTGGAACAATAGACCAGCTTTTTCACGCGGGGCGTGCTCAGGCACAGCTCGATGATATTCTTAGTCCCTCCGACGTTCACATCGATGACCTTCTGGTTGAAGTCCGGACTGGAGGTGACGATGCTGGCAATGTGCAGAACGACGGCATCCCATCCTTCGGGAATATCAAAAAACGGTTTCAGGCTCTCGATATCCGAAAGATCTCCTTCTACGATTTCTGCTTCCTCTGGCACAAATACTCTGGCCGGGTCATTGGGCAGAATGAAAACCCTCACTTTTTTTCCCTGATCAACCAGCTGACGGCATACGGTGCCGCCCAGAAAACCGGCTGCCCCGGTCACCATATACAGCGTGTTCTGATTTGCTTCTGCTGCCATAACGAGATCTCCTTTCTTAAATAATGCTTCTTTCCATAAAATCCATAAAATTCCTTAGGAATTCTATGTAAAAAAGATCCCAACCGATTCTCCTGAAACAGTAGGTAAATAAGTGAAATTACCGATAATCTGATTATCTGTGGGGCAAAAAGCGATTGCCATCTCCCGAAACCAGACTGGTCTTTGTATCTTAATCAGTCTATCACGGGCCCGCAAAACCGGTCAAGGCTGACAGGAAAGCGGGACAGGAAGATCTGGATTCCGGTGTTGCAGTTACTGGTCACGCCCTTCAAAAGGGCGTGTGGCAACAAAGATTATTTACAGATCACTGCCTGCCTTTTTTTGTTTTTCACAGGTTCTACAACTGTTATAATTGAAATGGAAAAACTGAGATTGACTAATGGAGGCTTGCCATGATCTATAATCGCGACATTGATATCTGCAGGATGAAAACAGAGCCAAGATACGACATTATTGATTCCCACCTGCATTTTCTGGACTTCACACAGGATTCGGACGGCTTTCCTTCCCTGGTAAGAGCCATGGATGCAGCAGGTGTTTCCGAATCTGTTGTTTTCGGCATGCCCATGGCTAAAAAATGGGATTATCTGATGAAAGAAAGGCCGGCGTACTATCTGAGTAATGACAGCAGATGCTATTACTACTCGGGAACCGATCACATTCTGGCAAATGAGCTTCTTTCCGCCCCTGAGGAGATCCGGAAGAGATTCCATCCTTTCTGCTGCGGTTTTGACTGCACAGATAAATACGCTGCCACGCAGATCGAGCGTCTGCTGAAAATGTACCCCGGGTTCTGGTGCGGGATCGGCGAACTGATGAGCCGTCATGACGACCTGACTGCGCTTACCTATGGGGAAGGCATCCATATGGACAGCCCTGCTTTTCGCATGATCTACGACCTGGCTGCCGATCACGGTCTGCCCGTCCTGGTCCATCACAATATCTCTCCCCAGAATGCCATTAAGCCCTTATATGAGGAGGAACTGATCCGGGCACTGGAGCACAACAGAAAATGCAGGATCATCTGGGCTCATGTCGGTGTCTCCCGAAGGATCGAGCTGGAAGAACTCCTAATCATTGCCGGACAACTGCTCCATGACCACCCGAATCTCTATGTGGATATCTCCTGGATATTTTTTGAAAATTATATCCGGGGGGAAATGATGCACGGCAATTACGAACCGGAAATCTTTACAGAAATGTGGGCGGCACTGATCGAAAAGTATTCAGACCGCTTTATGATCGGTTCCGATAAAGTCGGCCACTGGGAGACCTATCCCGATGAAATCGGCAAATACTATATGCTTCTGGACAAGCTGAGTCCCGAAACGGCAAAAAAACTCTGCAGGGAGAATGCATTATCCCTGATCAGGAAATGGGATTAGGCAGGCTGCGCGCGCAGCTTATCTCCGGAGTCCGGCACAATGCTGATCGTCAGCAATACGATCACCCTGTCTGCAGGCTGTCAGCTGATCTCGATCTGCGGCAGCCTGCTCTCCATCATTTCTCCGAGTTCGTAGGGAATGCCTTCTTCCTCCAGTACCCTGATAAATTCCCGGACAAAGTTCTCGTCCCTGTTCAGGACCTGGAAGGCGATGCAGAATTTGTCCCCGGCCGAGTTGACCTCGAGCATGAGATGGCCTTCCGTCAGGCTGTAAACCTCATCAACATATTCAGACAGACTTCCCCAGTCCACATTGCCGACATAACTGACATTGAAGGTGTCTTTGACTCCGGAACGAAGGGGACTGTTATTTAATGCGTAAGCGGTCTTCAGTACTTTGCCGGGGATTTTGTCGATCTGGTCCCTGTAGGCCGCGACCTGTCTGTACGTCTTCCGGCTCAGTTCCGGCTGCATCTGAAGGTACATCGCCCCCCTGGTCACGGTACTGAGTTTTTCGATCGGCCAGTCTTTCATTCCCGGCAGGTACCTGGCATGAAGGACTCTCACGAGGTCTCTGTAGGTCTCCGGGCAGCCCACATCCTGTCTGTAATTGCAGACAATTCCGGCTGAGATCTGTCTGGCGTTCGGGAACACTCTGCTGCACATTCTGAACATTGCGGCGGAAAGAATGGAATTCGGGCTGCCATCGTTATCACGCGCATATTTCATGAGGGCAGACCGGTCTATGGTGATCGGATAAAAAACCTGTCCTCCTTTAGACGGGTTTGTCAAATAAGGCAGGTATTCCAGAATGGGCACATAACTGTTCCCGCCTGTATATTGTCCGATGATCTCCTCCTGAGGAAATGATCCCGGATCCGGAACGGCCGTCTCTTCGGGTGTGATCGGACTGTCAGGAGTAAGAATTCCCGCAGAATCTATCGCATATCCGTCATCTGTCAGATACTGCCACAAGGTCGATTTGACCCACAACATGGCCCCGCAGCCGCCGCAGAAATTATGGGAAAAGTTAAAATACACGGTACTCTGGCTATACGTAATCGCAAACAGGAGGCCGTTTGTCTGCTCAGCCCCCAGTCTCACCGGGGCTTCTTTCTCTTCAAAAACACAAATCGGTTTTTCGCACGGCTCCAGGACATAGGCGCCATGCTCATCTGTCCGGACTGTCCGGGAATAATATGGAAACCTCCGGAAAGCTTTCTGCGCAGCTCCCCTGAGTACTTCGCCGTGTACGGGAACGTTCAGTTCGACAATGATTCTCACAGTATACAGAGAGGACTTTGTGACTTCATATAAGAGGTAGCTGTCAAAATCGTATTTCATAAATCGTTCCCTCCGATTTCAATGTTAACTTCCAGTAATTTTTAACCCTCAATCTTAAACAGCTGCGTCAGTCTTCGTTCGGATTCGAATCTCCAACAAGGAACGCCATGATCTCTTCGTATGACTTTGCGCTCTCCTCGATCGCTTTAAGTAGCTCCTGTTTCTGAAGTTCGAGTTTTTTCTTCTGGAGTTTATTGAGTTCCTCCACAGCTGCATCGTATTTATCCTTCGCCTGGAACACCGCAGCCTTAGCTTTCTCAATCTTCTCGTCGAGCGGGATGGTCCTTCTTGTCCTTGCCATGGTGTGATCCTCCTTAAACGGATGCTGCGTCAGAAACGGCTTTCTATTCAGCTGCTTCCTGCTCGATACGGACCAGTTCGGCGCTGAGCTCTTTCGCTTTGAGTTTGATGTCCTGGGCAGTCATTCCGAATGCTTTTAATATTGCCTTTTGTGTCGCAGTGACTGCATGGTCAAGACGGTATTCGTTGTCAGGGCTCTTTATCATTTCGATCTTTTCCAGTTCCCTCAGCGCTGCCGGGACCGTCATGAAGTTAAGCTTTTTGTCGTTCCTGATCATCTCTTCCTTCAGACGGTTGTAAATCTGGTTCCTGATGATGAGAGCTACGAACTCGATGAAAACCTTTGTGTCAACTGATTCACTGCCATATACGCGTTCCGCCCTGTCCCCGAGATAGGATTTATCACCGCGGAAGAGTTTTTCCGAGCTGTCCCTGCCCTTGTAGAGCGTCAGCGCATCTTCTGCCGACATCTTGTCAGAGGTAATGATGACAAAATAACCGCAGAGCATGATCTCCTGGTCAATGACATCTATTCGTTCTCTTGCGCAGCTGAAGGCTTCATCGTCTTTGCCTTCATGAAAATAGATCAGGTCAAAGTATTTTGCGTATTTTCCGGTCGGCCGGACCTGAAGGCCCTGCCAGGACTTCAGCTGTTTCGCCATCTGGTCGATGTCCTGTTCCAGTTTTGCCCGCTCCGCCGCGTGTTTTCCTTCACTGTAAAAAATATGGAAGTACCGCTTCTTCTCATCTGAAGGATACAACTGACGCCTTACTGTTGTCCCGTTTACCCTGAATGCCCGGATGCTGGTCGCGCGGCTCTGCTCAAATGTCCCATGGACTTCCAGGATGAGTTCCCTGACGAGTTTCTTCATCCCTTTGACCATGATGACGA
The DNA here is from genome assembly GCF_900101015.1 of Sarcina sp. DSM 11001. Classification (GTDB taxonomy): domain Bacteria; phylum Bacillota; class Clostridia; order Lachnospirales; family Lachnospiraceae; genus CAG-791. The sequence goes on from NZ_FNFZ01000014.1 coordinate 111,356, forward strand.
AATCATAGCCTTTGCTGTCCATGAAGTGGATATTCCCCTTGCTGAAATATCCACGATCCAGGATAAAACCGATATGTCTGTAGCCGTAGCCTTCCGCTTTCTCCAGCATAAACTGGAGTTGTGATATGTCCACGATGCTGCCCGGATAGGCTTCATAAAAGAGGGGTTCCCTGTTGTCCCGGTCATAAGCGACCGAGTAATTAAATACAGGCTTGTCAGACCCCTCTTTGGAATGACCGGTCTCGGCCAGGTCGATCTCGCCTGCCTGGCAGACCTTGTTCGTGGAATCATAGGAAATATAGATCTTCTCCCGGTGGTCTCTTTTTGCGTTCCATTCATTCAGGAATGCGATGCGCTGGTCATCTGTTTCCTTCCCCAGGAAATCAGATATCTTCGAATCGCTGTAGACCTTCATCTCCTCAGTCATGAGCGGATGGTTATACGCATAAGACGGGTAATACTGTGCAGCATTCCCCTCCGTCATGATGGAATACACTGCCAGGTCCATGAACAGCCCGGCGTCCTTTCCGATGATCTTTGCGATCATACGGTCAAGAAAGTATTCACTGATCACTTTCCGGATCACGAAGTAGGCTCCGACATGCAGGCAGCTGCTGCGCTCAGGGCCTTCCGCCTCGTCTGGAAGTAACACCTCCGGAAAAAAACGGAGAAAGTTTGTATTCGGCGCCATCATTCCCGGGCGGTCATCAATGGCCTTTCCGATACAAACCCGCTTTGGCTTGTTATATTTCTTTTTGGCATCGTATATCCGCCCGGTCTCATAGTAAATATACGGAGTGTTCCTGATCCTCTTGACGGACAGTTTTCCAGTTCCCACTGGCATCGGAACGGTGAGATTAAGGTACATATAGCCCCTCCTTATTGAGGGTTAATTATCCCTTAATCATTATCCCATATTCAGTCTGTTTTTGCAAGAAAAGTCGTTGAAATCCCGCATATTTACTGGCTTTTTTGTTGGAAATGGCACTGCCTCTCAGTTTGAGGGTTAATTATTCTGGAAGTTAACA
>NZ_FNFZ01000008.1:0-44294 GCF_900101015.1 Sarcina sp. DSM 11001
GCAGTTCCAGAAACCGCTGACATTCCTGTACAGGCACTGACGCCGGCCCGGACTGATCCCGTGCGCGGTCTCCGCTTGCGGTGTCCGCGCACGGCCGGACCCGTCCTTTCGGCTCACGGCTCATCGTAACGGGTTCTCCCGGCAAACAGGCAGAGAGATATCTCTGTCTGTTTGCCATGCCCAAAAAAGATCCTGGATCCCCGCTTGTCCCTCTTGCTTATATGCAAGCCTTTATCGGACCTGCCTATACGTCCTTTTTCGCCCGATTATAGTGCATATGCGTCATCCGAGGGATAACTCAACTGATTGACATTGGGTGTGACCAGAAACCAACGGACTTAGATGTGAACCCTAATGTGGGGTGATTAGGGAATGGCTTCATGCCCCGGAGGACCAGAGAGGAAGCCCAAGAGACGGTTCCATGGTCCGTTTTCCGGCATACATACCTCGGCGTATGGACCAGAGAATAGTCCCGTTCCTTGGCCACACTGCCTTATAGAAATCATAGTGACATTAAATCAGCCCTGCAGTGTCTAATCCCTGCAGGGCCGATTTTTCTTGACGTTATATCAGTTTCATCGAATCATTCTCCATCTTCTCCACAGCAATACTCCCGTTCCAATGAGTAGGATGCTGTCGAGGATCGTGAAGAACCGTGTGCCGGGGCCGCCGGTGCCCGGCAGTTTCACTCCGGCATCATTAACTACTTTTAATTGGTAACCAGGAATGTCATTGAGACGGTCCTTTTGTGTCTGTCCCCCTGTTTTTCTACTGGCATGAACAAGGGGACGGATACAAAAGGTCCGTCCCCGCAAGTCTTTTGAAGTTATCATGCTATTAAATCAGCTCTGCAAGGTTCTGTACCTGCAGAGCCGATTCTTCTTGGAATTATTTCATTATCGTCAAATTGTCAAATTAGTCTCCGTCTCCTCCAAAGCAGCCATCCTGCTCCTGCAATCAGGATAGATCCAAGGATGGTGAAGAGCCTTGTCCCAGAACCGCCGGAGTTCGGGAGGGCTGCGCCGGGTTCGTTGCCAACGACAATATCATAATTAGCAATACTCACCATGTCTGTCGCATTACCGTTAATAGGATCACCCGCTTTATGACCATCATTGTCGTCACTTCTATATACGAGTAAGACTGTCGGTGCAATGTTTTCATTATTATACTTCACCTGGAAAATCGGGTTCTCGGTTACCTGGATGTAGCCGTCGGGACATTTCATCTCTACAATCTCATAATACCCGGCATCCAGATTGATGAAGGAGAAGATCCCAGGATTCTGAGGATTGTCCTTAACCACTACAGACTCCCCGGCAGGCACTTCTGCGGACTGTCCGTTTGGACGCCAGCTCGTGTCCTTGACCCATTCCCAACGAGAAACGCCCTCATCTCCGCTCATCTTCACCAGTTTTTTCTTCACCAGCTGGAACTCGGCTCCTTTCAGCAAAGTAGAACGATCTGGGATATTATCCTTGTCCACCTTGTAAAGGGTAACCTCAATCGGTGGCTTTTTCTGGTTGGTAAGTGTCCACAAGTCGGTTTTTTCTTCGGTTTCTTCATCGGTTTCTACACTCTTTTCCCACTTCACGAGATATTCCGAAGTCTGCCCATTCCAGTATGTAGGCGGATCGGGATTCAAATCGATCGGCGGCGGATTGGTTGTATTCACTGAATCCGCAGTAGAACCTGCAGCAGGGCGAATTCCTGTTTCCTTGACCTCATACTCGTAAACATAAGACATAGTTTCGCCTTCATGGTACTCGAATAGCATGAGGTTTGTGAAGCTGCCTTCCCAAATATTTTCCTGGGAGCCTGCTGCTTGCGCCCCTCCTTGTATACCCGCGTCATCATTTGCAATAATCGTGGGCAATCCATTGGCGTCTGTTGTTGTGAGCTTCATAGTGTATTCGTGCGTTTCTTCAAGGACCATAAGATCCGTGACATCTTTCTGGTTGTCGAGTACTTTTTCCAACAGCTCACTAATGTCCCATATGATCCCCTGAGGACTATACATGGTGACTTTCCACTTGTGGTAGTCTCTCTCATTCTCAGCAAAATCTTCATACCACTGGTCATTACCGGCATGCAGATCAAGGGTAATCTCTGTGGCAGAATTGATCGCAGGAATCGTGTATGTTACACCGGAACGGTGGTCTATGCTGGCAGAATCCGCACTAAACCCATAGCCCTCTACAAAATGATCATACTGATTAGTAACTCCGGTCGGGTTTGCCTCAATTGGAGTAATATTGAATTCGGCTCCTGCCGGGACATAAACTACAGTAGATAATTTGTTCTTAACATGTCCTGAACCAGGAACACCCTTCTCATCCTTCAGAACGACCGTTATCGGATAAAGCTTAGCCGTATGTCCATTCACATCTGTCGCCTGTGCTTTGTATTTCCGTTGTGTAACAGTGAAAACAACTTCTTCGTTCTTGTGGTTGTCAAGATTCAAATCCGGCTCGCCGTTTGCATATTTCCATTGTTTCTTGACATCGAAGTGTGTCACTTGATCCGTCGGACCCAGAGGCTCATTTGTGATGGTGAAAGAGTAGTCGCCAGGCTGCATTTCTCCATCTTCCTGCTGGGTATCATCTCCCGGCTGTGGATCATCTCCCTGTAGATCATCATCCCCCTCTTGCTGGCTACTATCTCCTTCTTGCTGTGGATCATCCTTTTCTATTATCTCACCACCTGAGATCATAGATTTGTACTCAGTGAGAGGAGTATCCTCTGTAATGAAGTACTCGTATTTATAGTATACATACTCCCCATTCTCCCCAATCTGCTGATCCCACGAGGCACCGGTCTTCGGAAGCTTATAGACAGTTTCTTTCCATTGGTTCACGGCATAACTAAGCTCCCCTGTATATCCGTCCATCGCTGAAACGAGGATCTTAGTCACATCTTGTGAATCAATATATTCCCATTTCTTTTGCCCTGGATTCTCATCATCATCAACCCACTGGTAGCGTTTTCTGTGGATCGAGTATTTGATAGTCTCAGAATGGTTAGCACCATTTGGCTGATCATCTGTCCATACCTTCTCCACTTCAACGGCGGTGGTATTGATGTTGTTGGTGAAGATTGCTTCAGGCGAATCATCTCCATTCACGCCGGGCAATACCTTTAACGTTGTGTAATTGATAACATCTGATGCTGTTCCATCATCCGGGTCATCCTCATTACCCGGGTCATCTCCGTTATTCGGGTCATCCCCATTGCCCGGATCATCTCCGTTATTCGGATCATCCCCATTGCCAGGATCATCTCCGTTATTCGGGTCATCCCCATTACCCGGATCATCTACGTTATCCGGATCATCCTCAGGGATTTTGGATACGCTGACCAGCTTTGTTCCGTTAATTGGATCTATCTCGGTAACTGTATACACACCCGGAAGCATATCTGTCACAGTGACGGTATTTTCAACCCCGTTTGTTATTGTAATGCTTACCTTGCCATCTTCGATCAGAGTTCCGTTTACCTTACCCTTTGCAGGTTTTCCCTCTGCATCTGTAATGGTAAAGAAGTATACGCCATCTGCATAGTCTGCCCAGTCGGTTTCTACTGCAGAAGCACCATCTACGGTTACATTCTTTGTGATCTTCAGGGAGCCTGTATCAATCTTGTTCTTAAAAGTAAGGTGGTTATCCCGGTTCCCGACAATTTCTCCGGTAATAGTATTATTACTTATGGAAGTAATGGTCTGGCTGGATTCAACTGTAGTGCTGACAGTGCCATCTTCATTTTCTGTCTCTACTTTGATCTGCTTCAGAATACTTATCAGATCATAATCGTCATATCTGTGATCATCGGGATCCTCACGATCAAGAAGCTCTTCGATCGTATAAGTTGTTCCCACCGGTACATTCGCAATGTAGAGAGTCTCAGTCTGGGTGATCGATAAAACCGCAGAAACCGTTGTCGTGGACGTTGTTTCAATTGGATTGCCCTCTCCATCCTCACCGTGATCTACTGCCGGTGTCATCTGATTGCCATAGAGCACAACCGTGCCAGTCTCGGGCTCCTCTCCTTCATCACTGATAAGGTAGGTAATAGTCTGTGCCCCAACCCGGTTTGGGTCACACTCACCTTCGTGAACAACCTCAACCATATTGCCGGTTCCATCGTCTTCTTCCCACGTGCTGCTGATAACTTTATAGCTTTTGCCGCTTTCATCCCACAGCATCCACACATTTTCATCCGTATCTTCATCATGAACGATATCTATCTGATAATAGTTTTCGTTTCCATCGTTATAGAAAAGTCCCTTAATATATGAGGGTATGCTTATACCATACCAGGGAATATGATCTCCTTCAAAAGGCCCTGGATCCGTTGGGCTGACCAGCGTAATCTCATATTCAAATTTCGTATCATCATAAGGAATGTTGTTCTGGTTCTGGTCAACCACAACTTTGTCCAACTTGATATAACCGCGTAAGGTGTTCTCAATTTGAAGTGCTGAGAGACTCGTCCCTGCAGCTGTCATACTCTTAATTGACCCGTCCTGATTAAATTCTACATTTCGAATCACACCGTCAACCAGCATGGGATGATATACCGGCGCGTCAAAGTCAAACTCATAGCCAATATTTTCTCCACGCTCTTTGATCGTATAATCGTGCCCAGGTTCCAAAATGTAATATGTCGTACCCTCATGAGTGACAGAGGGATAATCATAATCATCCGGATCCATATTATGGGCTATCATCTGAGCATAGCTGAGCATGAGGCCCGCAGAAATGGAGAAGTCCGCCGCCCAGCGAGTGCCAATCTGATGCGTTACTTTACCATATCTTACTGTCTTCATTGGGCTGCCAGGTGCCCAGACATAATGGCCTCCCACAACCTCGCCCTGATCATTATATTCGTTTTCCCATCCAATATTGACCGTTCTATAAGGAACTGTGTTATCTCCCTGATAGATATCGAACGTAACCTTGAATTGTTTTGAAGTACCATCAGGATTATACAGATACTGTGCCAGGATGCTGGCATCTCTTTCCACGTTCCACTGCTTCTCCAGCCTTGACTTGGTATCCTCCAGCTTCATTGGATCCGGGAAATCCATGGGGATCGGCTCCTGTGGTACAACACTGACCACTTCTCCGTCCTCTGTTGTGAGGATCGAATAATCAAGTTGCTGCCCATCATTTGTCAGAACAGCAAATCTGCCATTGTATATACCTTTATCGAAATCGTCACCGACTCCGGGATAATATGAAATACTTGGATATTCGGAACAGCCGCCCGTATAACCTGTTATATTGCCGTCTTCATCCGTCACCGGTTTTGCCCGATAATACAACACGTTGCCGTTCTCATCTTTAACAGCTTCTGTGCCGTCCTGGTCCCAGCTGATAGGAATCAGGACAGCATATGTCCCTGGCTGCTCATCTTCTCCGGGATAATATGCCAGTTCCGGATACTCTGTAGACCCGCCAGTATAATACAACACATTACCTTCTGTATCCGTTACCGGTGTAGCGTTCTCCTCATTCCAGGTACTATCGGCACCCTCCGGTACGTTATTGAAATCAGGAAGCACTGTAAGCCCATTGTTCAGCGCCGATACATAGTCATACGCATCCTGATTGGGCCAGACAACAAAATCCGCCTCATAGGTGTAGTCGTCCATGAGCATCCCAATGGGTGACAGATCCCAGATAAGCTTACCATTGTTATTGACATCCGCCAGAGCCATCTTATACACCGTCTCTGTTCCGTCGTCCCCGGTCAGTGTGACGGAGTAATACACACCATCATCATAGGAATTCTTCGGGTCAGATGCTACCGGATCGTTCGGATCTGACGTTTTTTCGTGCCTGACCACCTGAACATCACCATTCGGATAAGTTACATTGTTGATCGTGAAGGTCACATCAGGATCGCCGCCATCCCCAGGCATAGAAGCTGTGACGGTGTATAGAGGCGTCGTGCTTCCTTTCTTTGTGACTTTATAAAGGGCACTGGTAGGCTTGCCATCCGTAATATTGAACGTCATGGCATCCTGCCGGAGACCGTCTGTAATCTTGACCTGGGCGTGAGACTGGGTCACAGATATTTCAGAAAAAATATTCTGGAATGCCTGAACAAGTTTTTCGGTGTCTGTGGCGTTGGTGAAATATTTCTGAGCTGCTGGAGAATCCGGAAAATAGTCTGTTGGTTCCTGATTGTCATGAACGTTATCATATTCATATTCAGATTCACCATATGCGTAATTCGTTAAACGAACCAGATATTTATAGTCGTCGTTAGTACCATATGTGAAGATATTGTACAGCTTATAACCATTTTGTACTATTTTTCTGGCTTCATCTGTAGAATCCTCATAAGCCGGTTCACAGGAATTTCGGGGACGATTTCGATTATCTTTCTGCGTCGCATTATGACCACTTGTTCCATAATAAGCACCGTCTTCTTCAGTAATCGACCATGTGGTTGCAGTCGGACCGCCGTCGGTCAAAAAAACGACGTAATAATCTTCTTCGTCACCATCCCCGCCTACTCCATTCACTCCATTCTTTTTTTTGTCAATTACATCATATGCATATTTTAATGCTTCTTCCCAGTTAGTTCCCCTGGCGACACTTGAATCATCGTTGATACCGTTCATCAAATTAGTCTTATCAGTTCCCGTTTGCCAGTCTACCTCAGTATGGCTATTCCAATTTCCACCAAGATAGTTCTTTTCCTGATCCTTCCCTTTAAAGGTGGCAAAGCTGATAACAGCTATCTCGACATTATCACTATTCTCTCCGCTGGCATCATTCTTTCTCATGAGGTTGGTAATTACACCATCAAGGGCTGCCTGCTCTGCGTCTAGCCTCGTACCATTTGTAATTCGATAATAGATTCCATTTGCGGGATTATACTCGTACGGAATCCCCATTCGTGAATAACGCCATACACCGTCATGATAAGTAATCCAGACATAAGAACCATTAACATTGCCGTACAATGTTGGCCCATTCTCATAATCGGTTCCAGAATATTCAATATAAGCTTCTCTGACAGTATTAGTCACCATACTGCTCGAGCGGTCCATAACAAACAGTACATTAGATTTTTTTGTCTCTGTAACGGTATATTCTTTACTGTCACCAGTCACGCTCAAAGACAGTGTATACGTACCATCTTCTTTTCCATTTTTCTCGTTCGGAACAAGACTCTTCTTAGGGTCAGGTTTTTCTAAAGGTGCAGGCGTACCTAAAGACGACAGCCTAAGTTTGGGAACATGAAGTGCTCCTTCAACATCTTCCGTCTTATGACCGACATATGTTCCTATTACAGAGAAGCTGTCCTGATCATAACGATATTCTATCAAACGACCTTCTTCGTCTGTCTTTGTCTCAATTTCTTCAATCAGTTCAACCTCTTCATCATTCTTAAAATGAGAAACACCAGTAAGATACTCTTCAATTTCGTCAACACCTAAGCCTTCTTCGTAACTGATATCCACCTGTACGGATGTTTTCGGTTCAATCTTATTTTCCCCATGCATTAGAGTGATGTCGAAGAAACGAGCCTGGTCAATATTCACCATCGGGACATCTTCAGGAATATAATCCTCATCCTGATCACGTTGTTCTTCCTGTTCGAAATAATCTTTATTTACCTCTATCCAGGTTCGGCCAATAAGCTCCCGGTATTCGTCTGTTCCTTTCTCGATTTCCGTCACTACAAGTTTCGTTCCCGCTGGAATCTCAGCATCATCGTCGAATGTCAGCGTAATTTTATATGTCTTTCCATCTGCAGTCAGAACATTTGTACTAATTTGATAATCTGTCACCCGGATGTTAAATACTTCTCCATCCTTCATCGTCACAGTCAGACTCTCTTCGCTAGTGAACGGGAGCATGCTAATTAAAGCCCAGTCACCGGCTTCCACTGTCTGCGCATTAATCTCCGCAATTTGCTCTTCTGTCAGCTCCGCGCTGTACTGACACTCCAGCTCACGACTCTCCTTAATCTGACCAACTGTGGTTTCTTTCCCAACTTTGCTTACATCAATCAACTCAGGGCTGCTGAATTCCACAGAAGCAATATCCGTAACAAATTTCTTCGCCGCATCGTTTGCCTCAACATCAAGCATGCCCTTAGCATCCTGTGCTTCATCGTCTTCTATTTCAGCATCATTTTTATCTGAGTTTGTATCACTAATTACACCCAGCACTTCCACGAGATCAATAAAGCTGACAAATCCTCCCCCGGGGAGTGAAAATTCGTATACTTTTCCATCCACTTCCCAGTGAAAGTCCACGGTATAAACAATGGCGTAAATGGAGAAGGAATCAGCATCAAAAGTCAGAGTATCTGCCGGTTCATTTCCAGTTTCTTTTTCTGTGTCTTTGGCAGTTTCGTTTTCATTTTCCTTCTCAGTTTCTTTTTCCCCGTTTATATCCTTTTCCGCATCTTCCTCTTTATTTGCATCTTTTCCGATGTCAGTGGAGGATTCCTCTATAGTTTCCATTACAGTCGGTTCCTCTTCCACATGCACGACAACAGGAGCCGTGGTCTGGTCTTCGACTGCGGCTTTTATAGCGTCTGATGTCATGCTGACCCGGATCTGTTTTCGCGGTTCAATCTCTTTACCGTTTGCGTCACGGAAGGAAATGTCCACGGCATGGAAGCCGCGGGTCTTATTGCTGACGGAGTCGTTGGAAGTCACTGCATTTTCCACAGCCTCTGCGACGCTGTCCAGGTCATCTCCGGTCACATTGGCGAGGACCATGGTAGTACCCTCCGGGAAGGTGTCTTCATCCGCTTCGACATGAACTTTTATGGTCGTTGTCTCCGCAGCGGACTCCATCGTATCTGTGTCAGATCCCAGTTTTCCGCCATGGACGAAAATACTCTGGTCAAAGGTAACTGCGGGCATACGAACAGAAGACTGCCGATCCTCCTCTTCAGCCTTTTCTGAATTGTCCTCTTGAGATTCATATTCCTCAGATGCTTCTATTTCTTCGACACGCACTTCCTCCATCTTCAGTGTTGTACTGATTTCGTCAGTGCCCTTAATACCGAGTTTTTTATCCTCCTTTACTTTCTCTGCAAAAACGATTTTCGCTTTCTTTTTGACAGTTGTTGTAATGATTTTTTTCACAAGCTGCTGTCCGGCGAGGTTTTTGTCTTCAGAGACCTCTTTCTTTTCATCGGTCTCAGCATCATCTTCTTTTGTATCAGCTGTCTCAGCTTTGTCTGCCGAATCTGCCTGGTCTGAGGTCTCTCCATCGTTGGCTTCCGCATCTGCCTGGTCTGCATTCTCACCATCGGCAGCTTCCGCATCTGCCTGCTCTGCGTTCTCGCCATCGGTGGCTCCCGCATCTGCCTGCTCTGCGTTCTCGCCATCGGTGGCTCCTGCATCTTCCATCCTTACATCGGTGTCCGTATCCGTCGTGATCCAGTCCACCTGCTGCATATTGAAATCCAGGGTCAGCCAGCCGCTGACTGTCTCCCCGGCCTTGGTCGGCTGTCCGCCGGCATCGTAGCCGTGCCGGTTTTTCTCGATCGTATAAGGAGAGAAGGTGATGATCAGGTCCTGTCCGATCAGCTCTCCGGATCCACGGCCGGATTCGTCCAAATCAAAGACATTCTCAACCTTGACGGTTGCGCTGACGCATTCTGTGCCGTCTTGTTCCGGATGCTCTGCCAGGTACTTTTCCCTGTCATCAGAAGGATTTCTGCTACCTTCCACAGCCTCCAGCCCCAGATAGGCTTCATGCTTTTCCTGGTCAGTTATTTCAAGAGTGTTGAGATTCACATAGCTCTTTGAGATCCCGTTCTCAGTCTGATTGATCGCCTCGACCTGCCGGTCGGTGAGGTGCAGGTTTGAAGGCAGGCGGTATCTGGCCACCGGATTCGTCGCATTGAGATTACCCGCCGGAATCGTGTATGCCAGATAAATACGGATGAGATCACCGGGAGCAAGAAGACTGTCAGTTCCATCTTTGTCATCTTTTGCGGCATCATCCATTTTCTTCCAGTCGGTAACTGCCAGACTGTCTTCCACCGCTTCTCCGTCAGATGCTTTATGATAGTAAATCCCGGTACTGTTAGTCAGAGCCCTGTTGAAATCAATCGTATCCAGAACAGGGGTATAAGTGTTCTCTGCCTGGTTGATTCCTCCGGTCTGTGCGATAGCGCTGTTTTCCGGAACTGCTGCAGCTGCCCCCGAGGAGCCTGTTCCGGCTGCGGCATCGGTACTCGTCTCTGTATTTGTAACAGTTCCTGTTTCTTTACCTGCATCTGTTGTGTTTTTGTCTGTGTTTGCAGCTGTATCCGTTGGAGCTGCATCGCCCGCATCTGCGTCCGTTGACTGTGCGTTGGCTGCATCCGGATCAACTGCATCTGTTCCTTCTGCATTATCGGCATTGCCGTTCTCAGAATCTGCGTCGACGGCTTCATCCGGGTCTTCCGATGATTTTTCATCTGCTTCTGAATCCGCTTCCGCCGGGTCTATTGAGTCCGCCGGATCCTGTGATTCTGCTGAATCCCCTGTGCCTTCATTCAGCTCGTCCCCGGAAGCAGAAGCATCCCCGTTGTCCTGCAATTCTTCTTCAAAATCTTCCTGCAGGCTGTCATCATCGCTGCCTTCATGGCTGTCTGTATACTCATCGTCCGAATATCCATTATCTGCCTGGTCAGCTTCCTGGCTTCCGGAATCCTGATCATCTGTCTGCTCACCATCAGTGAGTTCCAAATCAGCCATTTCCTGGCTAATGTTTCCCTCGACGGACATAGTATCGAAATCAGACGCTCCATCTTCAAACGACAGATCATCCTCTGTTGGCAGACTATCCTCAACCGACAGACTGCCCTCAACCGACAGATTTCCCTCCATTGACATGTCAGACAAATCCGACATATCTGACAAGCCATCTTCAAAGGATGCGCCAGCCTCGTCAGACAGGTTGTCCTCTACTAAATCGCTTTCTTCGGCAGGCAGGCTGCCATCTTCTGACGCGTTTTCTTCAAGAGACAGACTGTCCCCTGCAGACGTTGTTTCCCCATCAGGCAGACTATCCCCGTCAAACGTGTTTTCTTCGAAGGGCAGATCTTTCTCATAAGATGAATCTTCCCCGTAGGGCAGATCATCTCCATAAGACGAATCTTCCCCATAAGACAGATCTTCCCCGTAGGACAGGTCTGAAGTTTCTGCTGCTGCCGAGTTCAGGCCTTCTGTCACCTCAGTTTCTTCAAAATCTGCCGTTTCTTCCACGCCTTCATAACAAGCAGCAGAATGCGTATGCGCCTCAAGCCCACATATCAGAACCTCTTCATAGCAGTCCTCTGTATGTTCGTGGTCTTCGGACTCCTCCAAGCCGCACACAAGCATCCTTTCATAACAAGAATCATCATGCTGATGCGCAGGAATTCCGCATAAAGCCTCCTCCTCCATTGTAATAGCGGGGAGCACAAGCGCATATGTAGTGATAAATACGACGACAGCCGCGGTAATCGAGACAAAACGTGTAAGAAGCCTGCGATTCTGACGGCTGCGAAGCTTTTCATAAACACGATTGATTAACGTTTTCATAAACACACTCTTTCCCTGTACTTTTACAGTTATTCCGAAATCATTGCACAAGGTTTTCCCATCGATATGTCAATATGTTTATATCTCTCCAAATGTTCAATCCGTTTTAACGTACCTGATTAAATCTGTCTGTTACTGTGTCTGTTACCATCTTTGTTTTCTTTGTTTTGCGCATCAGGTTTCTGTTACAAGGCTGAAGTTTATCCTGGATTTATACTAAAATAGCTTCAATTTATACAAATAAATATAGGTATACTATCATACTAATTTTAGCAAAGACACTATCTAATACTCCGTCAAAACATCGGCTATCAGTGTGCATTTTCGGGTGTTAAAATGTAAATTTTTTGTGTCTAAAATATGATGTTAAAACATACTTTCAGGGTTGTGATATTCCGGCTCCGAAAGGCTAAGGTCACCTATGACAGGGGAAAGATAAAGCGATATTCCGGCTCAGAAAGGACAAGGTCACCTATGACGGGAAATAGTAAAGCGATATTCCGGCTCCGCAAGCACAAGGTCACCTATTCCTGCGAGACAGCAAAGCGATATTCCGACTCCGGAAACACAAGGTCTCCCACTTGGAAGTCTGCCTCTAATTTGAAGAAAAAAAAACCGGCCGAAGCCGGATTTTCCCTAATTTTAAGTGAACCACTGCTTGCTTAATGTGATAGCCCCCTGCCTGTAAAAATCAACAAAGATCACCCGTGGATTCTGTCTGGAGGACGGCAGAAATACAAGCCTGGCAGACTGCAGAGATACAAGCCTGGCAGACTGCAAAGATACAAGCCTGGCAGACTGCAAAGATACAAGCCTGGCAGACGGCAAAGATACAAGCCTGGCAGACTGCAAAGGTACAAGCCTGGCAGACTGCAAAGATACAAGCCTGGCAGACGGCAAAGATACAAGTCTGGCAGACAGTAGAAATGCAGAAGGAATGCAACAGAAATACAGACGAAATGCGAATCAGCTGCGCTGTCGCCGAACGATTTCGGGGATCTCGCTGAGTGCAAAGATTCGTGGAACTGCGTCCAGAACGGCGCGGCTCTCCAGAGCTTCGGGGTCCTGCAGCGCCCTGGCAAAAGCGGGCTCAAGGTCTTTGGAAGCTTCTTTTGGGAAAAGACCGTCTGCTGCTGTGAGGAATCCGGACGCCGGCTTTCCTTTACCGTTCATCTCGCTATCTGTTCCATGCTGTGCTATGCCGGGATGTACTGTACCAGGCTGTTCAATGTCGACTCGTTCAGTGCTGGTTTTTGCCCGGTCGGGATGCAATGTGCCGGGCTGTGCCGTACTGATCTGAGCCATACCAGGCTGTGCTATGCCGGGATGCACTGTACCGGACTTTGCAGTACCGATTTGTGAAGTACTAATTTGTGCAGTACTGGTTTGTGCCATACCAGGCTGTGCCAGGCTGGGCTTATCGGCAAAAGCAGTTTCAGAATGACGTAAGTGATTCTTTTGTTTCCAAGGCGGGATAAACCAGCGCGCCTGCATGCCGGCCGCTGCTGCGCCGCCGTAATCGCGGACGATATTGTCGCCGATAAAAAGGCACTCTCCGGGCAGGCAGCCGGCCTTCCGTGCACAAAGCATGAAGAAGGCGTTTCCGGGTTTGTCAGTGCCGGCTTCCTCGCTGGATACAATGAAATCCATGTATTCCATGAGTCCCAGCCTGATCAGCTTTTCATACTGCATATAGACAGTCATGTCAGTCCCCAGCCCGATCCGAACGCCCATCCTCCGAAGCTCCTCCATTATTTCCCGGGCTCCGGGAGACAGTGCCATATTGTCAAGCACTCCGCGCCAGTAGGCCTTTGCCATCTCCAGGGCATGGGGATGGAGCGGCAGCTTCTTCTCCTCCAGAAGGTTCTGAAAGCGGAGCAGGCGATTATGGGCAGAACCCACATCTCCCATTCGCTCTGTGAGTTTCTCCCTGGACTCCTCGTACAAATCCTTCATCCTTGGATAGTCCCATCCGAAAACCGGCTCCGTATAAGCTGCAAGCGCCCGGATCCCGAACTCATTCGCTGCGTCAAAATTGTACAGCGTGTTATCCAAATCAAAAATAACAGCTTTAATCATCTCCACCTCCCGGAGAGTGCGCCAATTCGATAACTGATATGTGCCAGTTATAACGATCTATCCGAAATGCCGGCTAAAGCGGTTTACGGTAATTCCCAATAAAAAACTGCCCCTTAAAGACCATATTAATGACCGTAAAGCCATTATGTGTAAACAGGGAGGCGTGAAGCCTCCCTGCTGCGTTCTTTCGGACATATTTTAAACACAACGCATTAAAAATTCCATACATTATCATAAAAATTATAAAGGCCTTCAGCGCAAAATTATAACAAATCTTCAGCGTAAAAATCTTCAGCTCAAAAATCTTCAGCGTAAAAATCTTCAGGTTACAGGAGTACAGACCTACCTGAAGAAAGGAAGGGGACGGTCTGAACTATAATATCTTCTTCAGAAAAGCTCCACTGCACCTGCCGCTTCGCCGTTCACGACATAATAGGCCCTGCCTTCTTCCGCCTTGACATAGATTTCGAGAGATGTGATTTCCTGAACTGCGACAGCATCCTGAACCTTCTGGACAACAGCATCATATGTGATCCCATTATCGGCTTTATTCTGAATCACGAAGTTCGGAACGACTGCTTTCTTCCCGGGCTTCCTGGTGCGCTTCGGCTTCTCTGCAGCAGCCTCACCCTCAGAAGCGGTCTCTTTTTTCGCAAGAGATTTGCGCGTGCGCTTCGGCTTCTCTGCAACAGCCTCACCCTCAGAAGCGGCCTCCTTTTTAGCGCGGGGTTTGCGCGTGCGCTTCGGTTTTTCAAGTGTGGGTTCTGCAGTAGCAGCTTCAGCCCCGGGAATCCCGGAAGGCTCTTCGGCCTCCTGAAGAGCCTGCATCTCCCTCATTGCTTCTTCCAGAGCTCTGTATTCAATCTCCGCAAGTTCTTCTCTTGTCTTTTTTGCCATTATCTGTGCCTCCTTTGTCAGAAATTGAGTAACCCCTTGAATTTCCGGACAGCCGCCTGCTTTTTTCAGGTATCATAGTCTGTAGCAGGAGGATCAGGATTGTCCACGGGGGGTTATAATTCTATTTAAAAAGTTTTGAATGTACTAACTGTATATATTGAACACTTTTCTGTCAAGTAAAGAGCACAGACATCAGCTGACATCACCGGCTGCCCCCACGGAAAGCTTTACCGGCTGCGTCCACGGAAATCATCACCGACTCCCTCCCGGGAAAAAACACCGGCTGCGTCACAGAAAAGGCCACCAGCCGCCTCCGCGGAAAACATCACCACATCACCTCTTCGTTCCAGTAAATACCACCTATGCACCCCGGCAAAAAATGAACATTGCGTAAACATAAAAATACGACAGTACAATCTCCCCTCTTTCTGTGGTACAGTAAATCAGAAAGGTAAAACAAAGACAGCAAAGACATAAGGAGCCTTTTATGTACGATTGTCCAAACTGCGGGGGAAACCTGCGCTTCGATATTTCTCTCCAGAAGCTCCACTGCGATTATTGCGGCACCGATCTGGATCCTTATTCCTATGAAAAAAAGAAAGATGCCGTCGAGAGTCAGGTGTTTGAGACAACGGTTTATACCTGTCCGCAGTGCGGCGGGGAGATCATGACCACTAATGTGTCCGCGACGGGGTTCTGCACCTACTGCGGGGCCTCGACGATCCTGGACAGCCGGATCCGGAATGAGAAGAGGCCGGCCCGGATCATCCCTTTCCAGAAGACCAAGGAGGACTGCAAAAAATCTTTTGCCTCCATGATGCGGCGGTCTCTGTATGCGCCGAAGGAACTCAAGAGTTCGGAATATCTGGAAAACTTCCGCGGGATCTATATTCCCTACTGGATGTACGATTTCAAGATCAACCAGATCAAAGGTATGCGCGGCTCAACTTCCGCGAGGCATGGGGATTATATTGTCACAAAGCATTATTCCCTTAACTGCGATATGGACACCTCCTATAATGGTGTCTCCTTCGATGCGTCTTCCTCTCTGGATGACAGCCTGAGTGAGTCCATCGCCCCCTTTGACGCAAACGGGGCAAAGGACTTTACGCCATCCTTCCTCTGCGGTTTTTATGCGGATACGGCGGATGTACCGGCGAACACTTATAAAGGTGATGCGCTTTCTCTCATTGCTGAAGACGTCGTTGACCGGGCAAAGTCCCAGATCTTTCCAGGCAGAGGGGCCGTGACTCCCGCGGACCCGGAGCGTGTCCTGCGGTACAGCAGTTCCAAACCCGCCTGCGCAATGTTTCCCGTCTGGTTCCTGACCTACCGGCACAAAGACCGCGTCGCCTACGCTGTCATGAACGGGCAGACAGGAAAAATCTCCTCTGACCTGCCTATCGTAGAAGGAAAATACCTCGCGGGTTCTCTTATTTTCGCAGTCCCGCTCTTTTTCCTGTTTAATGCGGTACTCACCGTGACCGCCCCCACCGCCCTCCTGCTCACCATGATTCCCGCCGCCGCGGCCGGATTCGCTTTCCTTTCGGAGATCCGCGCGCAGATTGCCCTGGAAGCGCATGAAGGAGACAAGGGATACCAGACTGTCGTCCGCATTGCTCCCGAGGCCAGTGTACAGGAGACAGCACAGGTAACTGTTCAGGAAACAGGTCAGGAGACAGATCAGGATTCGGTTTTTAAAACTGCCCAGGAGGCAACGCAGGAACCTGTCCAGGATTCGGTTCAGGAAACAGCCCGGGAGACAACACAGGAATCCGTTCAGGATTCAGTTCAGGATTCAGCCCAGGAGACAACACAGGAATCTGTCCTGGATTCGGTTCAGAAAACTGCTCAGGAGTCAGCTCAGGATACAGCTCAGGATACAGCTCAGGAAACGATTCAAGAAGCCGGCCCGGAAGACAAAACCACAAAGAATTCTGTAAAGAATCCTGAAAACGATTCTGAAAATAACCCTGCCGGGAAATCAACAAAGAAAACCACAAAGAGTTCTGCAAAAGGCTCTGTTAAGAAGAATGTCAAGAAGGAAAAGAAGAAAAAGGGCGGGAAAAGTTCCCTGACGTTCGCCATACTGGCCATCTGTTACTTTTCCTACTTCATATTCGGATCTATTGATTCCTTTACAGATGTCGTCCGCCTCGCCCTGACTATTGTTCCTGTCCTGCTGGGAATCTGGCTGACTATCCAGAGCATACAGCTGCACCGGGAGCACGGTGCAGCGAAAGCCGGCGTTTTTCCGGGCATCGGCGGTGCCATCCTTGCGCTCGCCGTCGTTGAACTGGTCACCATTTTTCACCCGGTCTCCGACCTCTACTATTACGGTGCGGGAATAGCTTCGATCCTCCTCACCGGCTTCACACTGATTGCGGTCGTCCGCCGCTACAACCTCATGGCAACAAGACCGCTGCCGTCCTTCTTTGACCGGAAAGGGGGTGATGTACGTGGATAAAAAATATAGTATCCTGTGCCGTTCACAGCAGGAAAACAGAGCTGAAGCGAAGTCTCTCCTCACAGCAGCTCTGGTCCTGACCCTGTTTTTTGCTGTAATTCCCTTCCTGCAGATAACGGCAGAAGCCTCCGTTTACAAAAACTCTGAAACCGGCTGGCAGGTCATCGTGGACGACAGGGCGGACCTGTTAACAGACGAGGAGGAATCCCGACTGGCTTCTGAAATGGAGCCGGTCACAGCCTATGGAAACGCTGCCTTTATCAGCTGCTACGCGTCCGGAAGCACTTCCTCCTATGCAAAAGGCCTGTACCGGGATTTATTCGGCTCTGACAGCGGTACTATTTTCATGATCGACATGGAAAACCGCAATATCTGGATCCAGAGCAACGGTGCCATCTACCGCACCATCACCAAATCCTATGCCAATACGATCACGGACAATGTCTATAAATATGCCTCCCGGGGCGACTATTACGGATGCGCCTCCAACGCCTTTTCCCAGATCTGCACCCTGCTGGAGGGCGGACGCATCGCGATGCCGATGAAATACGCCAGCAACGCCCTCCTGGCCCTCGCAGTGTCCCTCCTGGTTAATTTTTACTACGTGTTCTTCTTATCCAGAAGACACGCCCCCTCCCGCAGCAGACTGACCGAAGTCTACCTCAAAAAGTTCCAGTTCGACAATGCAAGCGCCGTTTACACCCACACGACACGTGTCTATGATCCCCCCTCCAAATCCAGCGGCGGCGGTGGCGGCGGTGGAGGTGGCGGAGGAGGTGGCGGCGGTGGCGGCCACTCCTTCTAATGTA
Source organism: Sarcina sp. DSM 11001 (assembly GCF_900101015.1). Lineage (GTDB taxonomy): Bacteria > Bacillota > Clostridia > Lachnospirales > Lachnospiraceae > CAG-791. The sequence continues at coordinate 17,807 of NZ_FNFZ01000008.1, forward strand.
CCATCTCAATCATTAATGAAAACAACGCACATGTACGGGGGGCAGCGAAAAAGATGGCAAGGAAAATAGCGATCATCATCTGTATTCTGATGACGGGAATGCTGATCTGCATATATCCCGGTGTCCGGGAAACACTACAGGAGACTTTTGAAGGGATAGCAGCGGATGAACAGACGGCGGATGCTGACACAGCCAACGCTCATGCGACCGATGCCCGTGCAGCGGATGAGCAGACGGCGAATGTTCGTGCAGCGGATGCTCATACACCTGATACTTACCTACCTGATGAGGCCGCGACAGATACGTTTGGTGACAGATTCCCCGATTTCCAGAATTATTCTCCGGTGACCGTGATTCCGGAAAATATTTCGCCCGGGTCCGCTGCAGGACAGGTTCTGAACAGCATTATGCCCGGAGATGAATTTGATAAAATAAAGTTGGATGCGAGCGGAAAGAGTCTGTCCTCCGATGATCTCTCCTGGTTCGGCGATGCAGCAGCGGCGGACTTCTCAACAGGTATTGTATATCTGCCCTGCAAAATAGTGGGCGCAGAAGCTGAAGGCGGAGGGATGTCGCCGAAGCAGAGCAAGGCTGTCTGGGGAAGCCTTCTGGCCGGTCTTACTCCGGTTTCCGGGGCAGAAAAAATCTGGTATCGCGAAGATCCAATGACAGAAGATCTCGCCGGAGCCATGGAAGAAGGGCACCTCTTTGAAGCCCTCCTGCAGAAAGCGGATGGCACTGTGGCATTTTCTGTGATGGTGTCAGGACTGCCCTTCCTTATGATCGACCAGACAGACGGGGAAGATATCGTCGACCAGGAAGACCATTCCGGCCAGATCGCGGTATTTCCACTACAGACATTTGATGTTTCCAAAATCCATGCAGGTACAGGTGATGAGAAAGCAGGTGCCGGCTCAGATGCAGAACAGGCCGACGCTGGTGCAGAGAAGACAGATACAAGTGCAGTGGAAACAGATGAAGAAAATACAGAAAAAGCAGATGCAGGTATAGAGAAGGCCGCGTCCGGAGCCGCAGGAGGTCTTGAAAGCATTCTTGAAAATATCGCGGATATTATGGAGACAATCGAGCGTACAGGTACAGGAAGTGCTGCATCCGGAACAACACTATCCTGTCCATGTAGCTTCCATGTGCGCGGAAATTTTGCCGCTTCCATGGATAAGAAGCCCTGGAAGGTATCCCTGAAAAACAAAAACGGAGAACAGCTGAAAGAGAGCATCCTCGGGATGCGAAAGGATGATGACTGGATCCTGAACCCCATGTACTCGGACATGTCGAGGGTGCGCGAGAAAACCGCCTACCAGCTCTGGGAAAAAACCTCTGCCGTGACAGAAACCTATGTGCCCTCCTCCCGCCTGCAGTACGTGGAACTCCTGTTCAACGGATCTTACCATGGAATCTACGGACTGACTGAACCGCTGGACGGCAAACAGGTCGGTCTTTCCGATGGTGATCTCCTCTACAAGATCCGCCAGTGGCCCTGGGAATTTGACTATCTCTCCCTGTACAGTCAAAGGGAAGGAGAGATGGAAGTAGAGAACGGACGCGGCGGTGCAGCCGTCCGGATGACCTATCCCAGGGAATGGACAGAAGCTGCGGACTGGGGGCCGATGGAGGCCTTTCAACAATTTTGCTTCAAGACCCGTGACCTTTCCACCCTGGAGGAAGCAGGAATCGGCTATGACCGCGACAGCGTCATCCAGCTCAGCCTTTTCTGCAGCCTGATTCAGGCGCCGGACAACACCTGGAAAAACTCTATCCTGATTGCAAAAAAGGTGACTGATGAAACAGACCAAAACGGCGATTCAGTTACAGCCGGCCTGCGCTATGTCCTGTACCGCGACACATGGGATCTGAATTACACCTTTGGCGATCATTCAGTAAAACCCGTTGAGATGAGACAGACCGAATTCAGCCTGGACAGAGTCGCCAGTTTTGACACCGGCTATGACTGCACCTATGATTACAGCACCTTCCGGGCTGCGGACAGCAGTGTAAAGCAAAGGACACTGGAACTCTGGACTCTCTGGCGGGAAAACGGCATAACTCCGGAATATCTCTGCGGACTTGCCGACACTGCACTGGAGGAACTCCGCGCCAGTGGTGCACTCTCCCGCGAGATGCAGCGCTGGCCCCAGGATCAGGATCCCGCAGATGCTGTCGAAAATATGAAAGAATGGATCCGTCAGAGATTTGCTTTTCTGGACCGGCACTATGAGCTGACCCATTGATTCCCGCTTCATCGGGATTGACCCATGCCGCGAAAAAACAAAAGCAATACTTCGGTTCCATAAGCACGGGGCATCCATACCGCAAAAAACAAAGCGAAAGAGACAGGGGACAGACCTGTGTCTCCTCCCCGGAGAAAACACAGGGCTGTCCCCTGTCCCTTTTTAAAAGATTTTCTTAAAAGAGATTGACATTATTGTCAGTAAAAATGCCTGTAGAAGGCGAACATGTACTGCTGGTAAATCCCGTTATAGGGTGAATATCGGTCAAAGGGATAACCTTCCGGATACTGCTCTGCCAGGATCCTCTTCATCCAGACGTCGATCGGGAAGGAATCTATATGATGAAGCCCGAAAAGAGATACGCAGCTTGCCACCTTTATACCGACACCGAACAGGCCTGTCAGAGCATCCGTGGCTGCTGCATCATCTGCTTCCCGCAGACTATTTAAATCAATTTTCCCGTCCTCAACCGCTCTGGCAGCGGCGTGGACGTATTTGCAGCGGTATCCCAGCCTGCAGTCCGAAAGTTCCTTCTCCGTGAGGGCTGCCAGCGCCGCGGGTTCGGGGAATGCATAGTATTCCAGTCCTCTTGAATCTGTTTTTTTCTCACCGCAGGTCTCCGACAGCAGTTCCACTGAGCGGCGGATCGCCGGGATGTTCCTGTTCTGGGAAATTATGAAGGTGATCAGCATCTCCCATGGATCCTGCCGCAGGATCCGGATCCCTTTTTCGTGCTCTGCCGCCTCCCACAGAAAGGGGTCCTGAACAGGGTCGATCCTCCTGCGAATGCTCCGATAGTCTTCTTTGAGGTCAAAATAGTCCTGCCAGAAGCGGCTGTATTCGTTCTCTGAGCAATCGAGTTCAAAAAAACCGTTTCCCAAATCAGTAATGTACAGGCAGGATTTCCCTGCAATAATGCGATACGTACAGCTGTCGGTTCCGCATGCGGGAAATGACTGGCTGACAGAAGCAGGGCAGGCAGCATATGCCAAGTCGGTTCCGCGTGCGGGAAATGACTGGCTGACAGATGCAGGACAGGCGGCAGATGCCAAATCGGTTCCGCATGCGGGAAGTACGTGCGCTTCCTGCTTTGTCCAGCGGAAGCATTGGCCGCTGTCGGCAATTCTGTCCAGATTGAAATCGTCGTCTGTCTTTATAAGCAGAGCAGCCATGCGTTTTTCTCCGTCTTAAAGGGGCGCCGCTCCCATCCGTGACGTTATCGGGGTAGTATACACTTTTTCTACGTCTTAAAGGGACACCGAAGGATCACATCAGGCAACCTGCACTCTGTGTCTTCCGGTTCTGTGTCTGTGTCCCACAACAGTCTTCTTTTCTCCGGGTCTTTTGATCAGGATAGAGATCAGGACGGAGGCAGCCACAAATCCGAAAAGGAGTATGAGGGAGCTGTAGAAGGAGTTCGTCCGATCATAGAGTCTTCCTGCGATGACGGTCGCGAAAGATGTAAACAGGGTATTTGTAGGGATGATGGAAAAGTTGATCGAATACCATGTCCTTCCGTAAAAGTCCGCCATAAGGGCAGGGCTGGTAGAACAGAAAGCCCCGTAGGCAAATCCTCCCACCGCGAATCCGATGACGATCAGCGGGAAGAATCCGGTATGGAAGGCATACAGCATCAGCAAAGAAGATAATCCGAAGGTGCCCAGTACCATATGCATGGTGCCCTGGTAGCCGAAGCGGTCAAAGACTGTCCCGTTGCAGATGCGGCCGATCGCGTTCATGATCGAGATCATTCCCACTACTGTTGCGATCGTATTCTCGGACAGGTTTCTGCCCACTTCCTCGGCGATGCCGCTTGCCTGCCCGATCAGAATGAGGCCGGCACCGGTCAGGAGCGAGACCCAGATGTAATACAGCCAGAAGGAGCCTGTGCGCAGCATCTGTGAGGGGGGGATATCGCATGCAGGTTCTCTGTGGTGTTTTTTGGGGGCTGCGCCCGTCTCAATTTCGTTCTGTTCAGGAAAACGGAAAAGAGCTGCGCCCGTCAGAACCGCGGCCAGAAAGAGCAGGGCAAGGATGCGGAGTCCAGTTCCCCAGGCGCGTCCCCCGTCTGCAGGGGCAAATGCCGCAAACAGTTTGCCGGTGATAAAACTGCTGAGTCCATAGGCTGCCAGCAGAAGCCCTGAAACCATCCCCTGCCGGTCCGGGAACCAGGCGGAAACTGTGCTGACAACAGAATTATAACACAGTCCGGTCGCCAGTCCACACATAGCGCCATAACCGATGTAGAGCTGCAGAGGGGTCTGTGCCAGGGTGGCAATGACCATGCCGCACGGATAGAGAATGGCAGCCGCGAGCATGATCGGACGCGGTCCGGTCTTTTTGATGAGGAAACCGCTGACCAGACCTCCCAGCGCGTAAACCATCATCGTGACAGTAAAAGTCATTGACAGGGTCTGTGCGTTCCAGGACGGGAATGTCGCGGAAATTGACTCTGAAATAATGCTCCATGCGTAGATCGTGCCAGCCAGGAACATGATCACAAATCCAACAGGCAGAAAAATAATACGATTTGTTTTTTTCATAGCTTCTTCTTTGTCCAACCTTCTTTTCTTCTTTGTTCTTCTTTGTCTGATCTCTTCTCTTTTTTGTCAACGTTGAGTATGGTACTCTTCCGACCAGCACAAAAAAACCCGTTTCGGGACAAAGATTGTAAAAATCGGGACAAATGTCCAGCAATGTCAAAGGTCAGAAGAAGGGCTGACCCGCGTCTTTTCACTGATTATCCTGTAAATTTTCCTGTAAATCCTGTAAAAAGAAGCCGCCACAGATCAGTGTGACGGCTTCTCCTGTATTTTATAGTTTGTTCATTGCCCCGTTAATGGCAATACCGGGTTATCAGAGGCAATAATCTCTTACAGCTGGGGACCGGCAGAAACGAGAGCCTTGCCTGCATCGTTGCCGGTGTACTTGACAAAGTTCTTGATGAAGCGGTCTGCCAGGTCTTTTGCCTTCACTTCCCATTCCGCGGGGGTGGCATAAGTGTCGCGGGGATCGAGGATCGCGGGATCAACGCCGGGCAGCTCAGTGGGAACTTCGAAGTTGAAGATCGGGATGTTCTTGGTGGGTGCCTTGAGGACATCGCCGTTAAGGATCGCGTCGATGATGCCGCGGGTATCCTTGATGGAGATGCGCTTGCCGGTGCCGTTCCAGCCGGTGTTCACGAGGTAAGCCTTGGCGCCGCTCTTCTGCATACGCTTGACAAGCTCCTCACCGTACTTGGTGGGATGGAGCTCCAGGAATGCCTGGCCGAAGCATGCGGAGAAGGTAGGGGTGGGCTCTGTGATGCCGCGCTCTGTGCCTGCGAGCTTTGCTGTGAAGCCGGACAGGAAGTAATACTGGGTCTGCTCGGGGGTCAGGATAGAGACCGGAGGCAGTACGCCGAAAGCGTCAGCGGAAAGGAAGATCACGTTCTCAGCGGCAGGGCCTGCGGAGATCGGGTTGACCTTCAGGACGATGTTCTCGATGTGGCTGAGCGGATAGGAGACACGGGTGTTCTCTGTGACGCTCTTGTCCGCGAAATCGATCTTGCCGGCAGCGTCCACGGTGACGTTCTCGAGGAGGGCGTCGCGGGTGATGGCGTTGTAGATGTCGGGCTCGGATTCCTTGTCAAGGTTGATGACCTTGGCATAGCAGCCGCCCTCGTAGTTGAAGACGCCGGAATCGTCCCAGCCGTGCTCGTCGTCGCCGATGAGGAGACGCTTGGGGTCGGTGGAAAGGGTGGTCTTGCCGGTGCCGGACAGGCCGAAGAAGACAGCGGTGTTCTTGCCTTCCTTATCGGTGTTGGCGGAGCAGTGCATGGAAGCAATGCCCTTGAGCGGCAGATAGTAGTTCATCATGGAGAAGAGGCCCTTCTTCATCTCGCCGCCGTACCAGGTGTTAAGGATGACCTGCTCACGGCTGGTGATGTTGAAGAGGACTGCGGTCTCGGAGTGAAGGCCGAGCTCTTTATAGTTCTCAACTTTCGCCTTGGAAGCGTTGTAGCAGACGAAATCGGGCTCGAAGTTCTCAAGCTCCTCTGCCGTGGGAACGATGAACATATTCTTGACAAAGTGTGCCTGCCATGCGACTTCGACGATGAAGCGGATCGCCATGCGGGAATCCTTGTTGGCGCCGCAGAATGCATCGACGACGAAAAGACGCTTGTTGGAGAGTTCCTTCAGAGCGAGCGCTTTGCAGGCTGCCCATGTCTCCTGGGAGGCAGGGTGGTTGTCGTTCGGATACTCATCGCTGGTCCACCAGACGGTGTCCTTGGAGTTTTCATCCATAACGATAAATTTATCCTTGGGAGAACGGCCGGTGTAAATGCCGGTCATGACATTGACAGCGCCCAGCTCAGTCTCGACACCTTTGTCAAAGCCCTCAAGGTCTTTGTTCATTTCTTCATTGTAAAGAAACTCATAGGAAGGGTTGTGGACGATCTCGGTTACGCCTGTGATACCATACTTTGTCAGATCAAGATTTGCCATTCTAGTACCTCTTTCTGGAATTCTATTTCCGGCTTCTATAGTTAATTATAAGTTAATTATAAAAAAGTAAATTATAAAAACTACCTGTACGTCAGCGGGACTTTTCACACAGTAGTCGGGAAAAATCACGCGGATTTTCGGAAATAATTAAGCAGCGGTTCTTTAGTTCCTGTGTCATTATATACAGAACACAGCCTGAACGCAACTGATAGAACCGACTTAATTACCTGTCCGGGCATATTCAGTTTTATTTTGAACTGTTTTTGCTGTTTTGTCTACTCCCGTCTGCTATACTCAACTTTTCCTCAATTTTCAGTCAATTTTAAGCCATTTTTCACATTTTAAACCATATCAAAATCAGACACCCCTAAAAATCAAAGTTGTCCTTGACAAGGGGTACACTTCAAAATCATATTTTGTTTCCCCCTGCTTCAGATCACCTCCTTCATGGAGTGGTCAAGGGCCTCGACGATGGTCGGGACGACCAGGGTGACCCGGTCCTGAAGTTCCTTCGGTGCGTAGGGGAAGGTATAGGAAACATCGGAGGCTTCGATCAGGGGCAGATCGTTCATGGAGTCTCCTATGCCGTAGAGACGGATGTCTCCGTATTCTTTTTTCATATATTCACGGAGGAAGCGGACGCCTTCGCCCTTGGAACAGCCCTTGGGCGCGATGTCGATCTCGATGACGTTCTGGAAGGCGTTGACGGCGTCGCCGAACTCGGCATTGATCTCAGCGGCCATGCGGGCGGCGTCTTCCAGGCACTCTGTGTGGATGGAGACCTGGTGGATCAGGCCTTGGGGAGCATCCTCTACACCTGTGATGATGTAATATTTTCCGGGATAATCCATTTCATTGAAGACGCAGATATCGCCCTCAACATCAAGGGTAAAGCGGAAGTTATCGACACCGTATTTTTTGATGATGGCATCAGCGACTCCGGGATCGACACCCCTCTTGCGGATCTCTTTAAACTGAGTGTCCACGATGTTGGCGCCGCTGCTGGTAATATAGAAATCCGGCTCCACAAACCCGGTGATGAAGGGAGTGAGACCGCCGACCTGACGGCCGGTGCACAGGCCGAAAAGATTGCCCGCAGCCTGATATTTGCGAATCTTGGCCACATTTTCCGCAGGAAGTTTCCTGTCATCTTCGGCGAGGTAGAAATAAAGTGTGCCGTCAAAATCACTGGCAAAAACTTTTTTCATGATCAATTCCTATCCTTTTTTATTATTTCATCACAGATGCAGGTCAGATGACAAAATCATCCTTTACAGAAGGGGCCAGCCTGTAGATCTTAACACCGGCTCCGTCTGTGACGGTGTAGTGGAATTCCTCCGTTTCGGGGTAGGAGTGGGTGGTAAAGACGGCTTCGCCGTCGTTGACGAAGTATTCGGTGGAACTGCGGTCAACGAAAACGCGTAGGCTCCTCAGCGGGTTCTCGAGAGGCATGTCCAGGACCTCGCCGACAGCCATATTGAAGCGCTTGTTGAGGCCTGTCCGGTCGATCGTGCAGGTCTTTGAGGCAGCGTCGTAGTGGAGGCGTAGGCCGCCTGTACCGTTGACTTTGGTGTAGAGGTTAAAATCAAAGTCCTGAGTCTCAATGTCCGGGCCGGCGCCACGATTTACGAGAATCTCGCAGGCAGGCGGCAGGGTGCCGTCGGCGGGAGCTTCGCCGTCGCGGAGCTCTTCAATGCCGGAAATGGGGGTCTGGAGCAGCTTTCCGTCTTTAATGCGGAGCTCGCGGGGCAGACTCATGCTGCCCTCCCAGTCCTCTTCCTCCGTCGGGTAGTGGTTGTCCGGCAGGCCGATCCAGCCGATGAGGATGGCCTTGTCGGGATCTCCGACATTGGAGGCGCCCTGGGCGGCATAAAAGTCAAAGCCGTAGTCGAGATGCCTGTAGCCGGAGGCAGGGGTGAAGGTCAGGGTGTCATAATCCATCTTCCCGATCAGATAGACATTGTGATTGGTGCTCTCTGAACGCCCCGGAAGCTTTGTGTACTGAGGGGAGAAGATCAGGACGTCATAACCGCTGATGTTGACAATATAGGGGCACTCCCACATACCGCCAAAGTCCTCGAAGCCGACCACATTCAGCTGTCCCGCAAAAGACCAGCCGGAAAGAAGATCTTCGGACTGATAAATGAGGACAGTGCCCTTCTTGTCGAGGGTCTGGGCTCCTATAAATATGTAGTATCTGTTCTTTTCTTCGTTGTAAACGACCTTGGGATCACGCTGATGCTCGCTGTAGTCATCGCGGGGGCCGAAAAGAGGTTCCGGGAGCTTCTCGGGCCTTCCGTCGGCCCCGAGCTTCGCGGCGCAGGTATAGGGGGTGCGCACCCAGTTCTCGTCGCGGTGGTTCCCCGTATAGAAGAAATAGAGGTCGTCGCCCGCACAGATCGCGCTGCCGGAATGCGTGCCCTTATTATCATAAAAAGTGTCCGGCTTTAAGCCCACACCCGCGTTGGACCAGTGCACAAGATCCGGAGAGGTCACGTGGTACCAGTATTTCAGACCGTGCACAGCACCCCAGGGGCACCACTGATAAAACAGATGCCAGGTTCCCTTGTGACAGGTAAAACCGTTGGGATCACTCGAAAGACCGGTCACAGGCTGTACATGATATGTCTGCCTGTAAACTGATTTGCTGATCCGTTCATACAAATCCCTGACATCTTCAGGGCTTTCCAGCACCCTGTAGCGTTCCTCCTGTGTCCATTCTCTCATGACCTGTCCCTGCCTCCTTTCTGCTTCGCTGCCTGCATGGCGGCAGCCCCGCCAGTATTATTTCCACAGAAAAATCATATCGGAATCATTTCTACAGGAAAATTATATTGGATTATTACCACAGAAAAATTATACCGAAATTCTGTTTTTTATACAATTCATATTACATGTCTCAAAATGGAAAAACCGGGAAGTATTGTTCATGCCTCCATAAGTAAAGACGGAGCGGCTGAATAACTCTCCTCTGGTCTGGATGACTTAGTCTTGCGGGCTTAAATTTTTTGGCATATACTGACAAAAGAAGGGCTTCAGGAATTGAATTTTCCTGATATAATCGCTGTACAGATACTGTACAGATATAAGCAGAACAGCTATAAGCAGTTATAAGCAGTAAAAACACTGTACAGCTTTTTCAGCCCGCTTTTGATCTATTTGTCATCACAGGGACTTCTGGAATGAAATTCAACAAAAACCTTTTAAAAGAAAAATGGGTGGCCTATACCATCGCTCTGTGCACTGCCGTGCTTTTGTATATGGTCCTGACACATCTGGGGGCCATAGGGGGAATACTGGGTAAACTGTGGAAGGTCTGCTCTCCGGTAATCATGGCCTTTGTGATCGCGTTTGTGCTGGACCCCCTGGTGAAGATCTACACAAACTATGTCTTTAATGGTATTTCCTCTGACCGTCTGCGGCACAATCTGTCCGTGATCCTTTCTTTTGTGACAGTGATCGTGTTTTTTACGATCCTGATGGTCGCTCTGGTGCCTCAGATCGTAGACAGCGCGGTGACCTTTGCGGGAAACCTGAACAGCTATGTCCGGTCCTTTCAGGGTCTTATGCGGCAGCTCAACCGGTTCGCCTTAAATCACGACATTGACCTGTCCCAGTTCATCACATCCAGTGACGAGCTCCTGCAGTCGATCACCAGGACCCTTCCGGATAATCTGAACAAAATCGTCAACGTTTCCTATGGATTCGGCACAAAGCTTTTTGACTGGATCATCTCTATCATTCTCGCAGTCTATCTGATGATGGACGGCGCCACGCTCAAGGTCGGTTTCGTTCGTCTGATGCGCGTGCTCCTTCCGGACTCTGTCTACGAAAATACGGTCTCTGTATGGAGCCGCTGCAACAAGATTCTCGTACAGTACATTGCTTTTGATATCCTGGACGGCATGATCATCGGCACGCTCAACTGGATCTTCATGCTGATCATGAAGATGCCCTATGTCGCGGTCGTCTCGGTGATCGTCGGAGTGACCAACCTGGCACCCACTTTCGGACCGTTAGTTGGCGCACTGCTGGGCAGCTTTATTCTGGTGCTCGCCAATCCGGTGGCCGCACTGTGGTTTCTTTTGTTTACTGTAATCCTCCAGACGGTCGACGGATATATCCTGAAACCCAGACTGTTCGGTGAAAGCCTCGGAGTTTCCTCTGTATGGATCCTGATTTCCCTCATCATAGGAGGCCGGCTGCTCGGAGTGCCGGGGATCCTTCTGGCGATTCCTTTCGCCGCCATAGGAGACTTCCTCTATCACGATTACATTCTCAACAGGCTTGAAGAGCAGAAGCTGGCGCAGGATCTTCTGAGGGCCAATATAGAGATGACGTCCAAAAAGACCGCTGCGGAAATAGCCGGAGAGATCAGCCGGGCTGCTTCCGCAAGAGCCAATGCGGTGAAGGCAGGGCTGCTCAGATCCAAAAAGGAAGAGGTTCCGGATCCACATCCGGATTCAGATACGGCCGCGCAGCCGGGACAGGAAGATAAACAAAGAATGGATCCTGCAGCGGGATTTGAAGAACCGGATGCCACAACAGACCCTGGAGAAGCAGATTCCTCAACAGACCCTGACGAGGCAGATTCCTCAACAGACCCTGAGGAAGTAGATTCCTCAACAAATCCTAAAGAAGTAAATTCCTCAACAGACCCTGACGAGGCGGCTGAAAAGAGCTCCAGATAAAAAGAGACAAGCCTCTCACGATCAAGGGGGGAGCAGTATGGATTTCAAGTGGACGAGAGAGCCGAAGCAATACAGCATTACAGATGAGACGATCAGGATAAAGACCGAACCGCATACCGATCTGTGGCAGAGGACCTATTATCACTTCCGAAACGATAATGCACCGGTTCTGCAAATAGAAACAGAAGAGAAGTTTTTTTCTTTTATTGTCAAAACAGATTTTTCAGGCTCGCACCATCGCTTTGACCAATGCGGCATCGTCATGTATCTGGACAGTGAAAACTGGATGAAGGGATCCGTTGAGTATGAGAATGACCGGTTTCAGAATCTCGGTTCTGTGGTCACGAATCATGGCTATTCCGACTGGGCAACAACCGAAATTCCTGCTGATGTAAAAGTGATGTGGTACCGCTTCAGCCGCCGGGAAGATGATTACTGTATCGAATGCTCTCCGGATGGGAAGACCTTCTCTCAAATGCGAGTCTGTCATATGTGGGAGGGCTCCGGCAAGATCCGCTTTGGCATCTACGCCTGCAGCCCGGAAAATTCCAGCTTTACAGCTGTGTTTACCGACATGCAGATCACAGAATGCGCATGGAAAGCCCATGACGGGCAGAAGCCGGATGAAGAAGCCGGACAGTGAGGGACCTTATTCACCTCCCTTTTGAAAGTCCCGGACTATTAAATTAAAAAAGCCCTGGATCAAATCGCTTTCAATGCACTGGATCAGATCATTATACTTTCGAAGTTCTTGGTCATTTTACTTTCAGGCGCTGGTAAATGTCCCGCCGGCTGAGGCCTCTGTCGGCAGCGACTCTGCGCATGGCTTCTTTCTGGGAAAGTCCCTGATCAAGATATTGCTGCATGTGCTCTTCCAGGGGCATCTCTTCAAATACAGCCTGTTTTTTTTCAATGAGCCTGGCCGGATCCGCACCCTCTATGACGAGGACGTATTCGCCGCGGGGCTCATTTTCTTCGTAATAGCGGACCGCTTCGGGCAGGGTGAGGGGCATGGCCTCCTCAAAGCGTTTGGTCAGCTCACGGCAGAGCGTGATTCTGCGGCTGCCGAGTGTTTCGGCAAGTTCAGCCAGCGTGGCGCGCAGGTGGTGGGGCGCCTCATACAGGATCGTAGTGCGTTCCTCGTCCTTAAGTTGGCCGAGGATCCTTTTGCGCTCCTTCTTTTCAGAGGGAAGAAACCCTTCAAAACAGAAGCGCCGGGCGGACATGCCTGACATGGTGAGGGCTGTGATCAGGGCACAGGCGCCGGGAAGGGAGGTGACCCGGATACCCTCTTCGATACAGAGGGCTGCTAGTACCTCTCCGGGGTCTGATATCGCAGGTGTCCCGGCATCCGTGACAAGAGCGATATTCTCACCGCGGTGCAGTCGATCCAGGAGTTCCCTGGCTTTTTCATATTTATTGTGCTCATGATAACTGGTCATGGGCTTTTTAATCTCAAAATGATTGAGGAGGCGCAGGGTATTGCGTGTGTCCTCTGCGGCGATCAGGTCCGCCTCCCGAAGAGTATCGAGGACACGAAGGGTGATGTCCCCGAGATTACCAATCGGGGTCGCGCACAAATATAGGGTTCCCGGCATTTTAGTTTTTTCTCCTGCTGTATTTTCTCTTTCTTTTTTATTGTCTCTATTGTCCTGTCTGTCTTTGTATTTCCTTGTTGTTTTTGGGTATTTCCTTGTTGTTTTTGCGTATTTCCCTGTCTGGTTTTAATATTTTCCTGCCTGGTTTTTCATTCCGGATTATATTTTCATTTCGGATTATTCCATTCCGGATCATTCATAGTAGATTTGTTTGAGTTCAGGTGTGTAGGTCCCGTCTTTTTCATATACAATGAGGGGCGGTTCTACGCGCAGCTCCGGGGCTCCGCCGCGGACGCAGTCCAGAAGGACCATATTGGGCTCTTTATCAGCGTAGGGATACACCAGGCGCATGCGTTTAGGTTCAAGGCCGGCTGCGCACAGTTTTGTCAGGATCTCAGGAAGGCGCATGGGACGATGCACCATGTAAAAATGTCCTCCCGGGCGCAGGAGCCGTGAGGCTGCGCGGACAACATCGTCCAGCGTACACAGGATCTCGTGTCGGGCGATCGCCCGGGGGTCCGGCTCCCCGGGGATTCCTGATCCGGTTTCAATGCTCCCTTTTTGTACCGGCTTAAGCCCGGAAACATCCCCCGCGGTTCCCGCCGGTGTCCTCGTAAGCCCGGAAGTGGTTCCGGTGATCCTGCCGCTGCCTACAGCGCGATAAGGCGGGTTGCAGGTAATCAAATCAAAAGAAGCAGGTGCAAAAATGCGGTCTGCTTCTCTGATATCTCCCTGTACGATATGGACGCGGTCCTGAAGGCCGTTGAGTGCGATGCTCCGGACGGCAAGACCGGCGCTTTCAGGCTGAATCTCCAGACCTGTCAGCGAGGCGCAGTCAGTCCGGTCCGACAGGAGCAGGGGGATGATGCCGTTGCCGGTCCCCATGTCCAGTCCCCGCCGGGCCTTTTTTATCCTGACATAAGCTGACAGGAGAACAGCATCCATCCCGAAACAGAAAAGGGAGGGATCCTGTATGATGCGAAGTCCGCCCCTCTGCAGGTCATCAATGCGTTCGCCTGGGCGGAGCAGGCTTCCGTCTCCGGCACTGCTGCTTTTGTATTCTGACCTGTTATCACGGTATTTCAATCTGTTCTCACGGTACTCCGACCTGTTATCACGGTCTGTCCCGGTTTTACCTTCCATTCTGTCTATCTGTTCTTCCTCTATAACTATTACGGGGCTATTACGGGCTATTACGTATTACGCTTTATGACGTGTATGCGTTTATGCGCTTGTGCAGCTCAGGAATTATCTCTGGAAGTTTCTGCGGGGGAATTATCTTCTCTGCGGAAATCATCCTTATGGGACCGGCGGTCGCCTCTGCCTCTGCCGCGGTCTCTCCTGCCGTGTTCTCTGCCGCCGCTCTCGCGGGCACCCTGAGCTTTTCCGGCGCTTTCGTCTCTTCCCTCTCCTCTTTCTCTGCCGTCACGGGATTCCCGGGGTTCCCTGCCCTCTCTGAAAGGCCTGCCCTCATGGCGGGACCGGTTCTGGTAATCTCCTCTTTCTCTGTTGTCACGGGAATCTTTATTATCACGAGGCTCTCTGTTGTCACGGTTTTCTTTACCGTCGCGGTTATCTCTGCCTTCGCGGCTTCCCTCTTTTCCGCTGGACTGTCTGGGGGGAGCTTCTTTTTCTTTCGGAGTATTTTTCTGGACAGGAGTCTTCTGCATGGTCGGACGGCTGGCTCCCCTGCGGCGTCTGCGCAGGATCGTCAGATCACTGACATGATATTCGTGGAGCTCTTTTTCGTCATCAACTTCTACGATGATCCGCGCAGTCTGACGGAGAATATTGACGCTCTCGACAAGGCCGTTGAGCCCGTCTGCGGATTCCACCTCGTCTCCCGGATGAGGCAGGGTCTTATTGAGCTCCTCATAGGTCTCCGCTTCGTTCTTGAGGCAGCACATGAGTCTCCCGCAGACGCCGGAGATCTTGCCGGGGTTCAGCGAAAGATTCTGCTCCTTGGCCATCTTGATGGATACAGGAATGAAATCCGAGAGCCAGGTGTGGCAGCACAGGGGTCTTCCGCAGCTGCCATAACCGCCCAGGATCTTGGTCTCATCCCGGACACCGACCTGGCGCAGCTCAATGCGTGTGCGGAAAACACTGGCCAGATCCTTGACCAGCTCCCTGAAATCGATACGGCCGTCCGCAGTAAAATAAAAAAGCACTTTGCTGTTATCAAAAGTATATTCCGCGTCGATCAGTTTCATCTCGAGGCCGCGGCGCTGAATCTTTTCACGGCAGATCCGGAAGGCTTCCCTCTCCCGCACGCGGTTACTTTCCATCCGCTCATCATCTTCCCGGGTGCTCAGACGCAGAACAGCCTTGAGAGGCTTCTGGATATGTTTTTCACTCACTTCCATGGGCGCTCCGACTACAAAACCGTATTCTACGCCTCTCGCGGTCTCCACAATGACGTGGTCCCCGCGTGTCATCTCAAAATCTCCCGGATCAAAAAAATATATCTTGCCGGCAGTCCTGAACCGGACTCCTACGACCTTTACTTTTCCATTTTCAGTTACTTCCATATACTTTACACCTCTGAAATACTGCTTCGAAAATCTATATTCTTTAAAAAAATGGTTTTCCTGTTTTAACAAATGATTTTTTACTAAATAGTTTTCAACTAATGGTTTTTACTTTTTAAAAAGTGCTGTTGCGCCTTTTGCGGGATATTTATACCGGATAAAATCCTCCCCGGGTCAGCGGCCCCGGGTCCTGTAAGCGGCGCGCAGCTCCAGAAGCATCATCTGGAGGGTCAGCTCCGCATTCACGTTGGAAAAAAGTCTGCGCCTGGCGCGGAACACCGCTTCGGAGGCCGCCTGGAGCCCGCTCCAGGAAGCTTTTTGCGCAGCTTCTTTAATATACTGTACTTCATCAGTAAAAATCAAGTTTTCTGTGGAGAGTGTGCTGCGGCAGACAAGGAGATCCCTGTTCCAGGTCAAAACAAAATCTATGAGGTCCCGGGTCTCCTCCTGCGCCGCCGTATCGCGGGCAAACGCCGCGATCTCCGCTGCGTCTTTTTCCGTTATCCTTCGCAGAAAGGAGATCGTTTTTTCCCGGAGTTTCGCAAAGTTATCATTTTCCAGAAGAAGGGCTGCCCTGCCTATGCTGCCGCCGGAAAAACGGGCGCAGAGACGGGCGCGTTCTTCCTCCGCGCCGAAACGTTCCCTGAGGCAGTTTTCCACAGCGTCCTCGGGTACCGGCCTGAGGGGCAGGGTGACGGCGCGGCTCATGACGGTCGGCAGGAAATTTGTCGTCCCGTCGGCCAGAAGGAGGAGGACCGCATAGGAGGGGGGCTCCTCGAGAGTCTTGAGGAGGGCGTTCTGGGCCGCGGGTGTCATTTTTTCCGCGTCAGGGATTATGTAGACCTTATGCGCTGCCCTGTAGGGGCGGATCATGATATCGGCGCGCATTTTACGGATGTCGCCCACACCGATGCTGGTCTCCTTTTCCCGCTCCAGAGTGATGATGTCGGGGTTTGTCCCGGAAGCCGCCTGAATACAGGAGAGGCACTGCCCGCAGGGCTCGAGATCTCCCGCATCCACACCGGCAGGAGCCTTTCCTCCCGTATCCGCCGCAGGGGCGTTATCACCAGTTTCCGTCGCAGAAACGTTTTCTACCTTATCTACTGCAGGAGCGTTTTCGCCGTTTTCCGCCGCAGGGGCGTTTTCGCCGGGAGCTTTTTTATCAGACACATATTTGGCAGGCCGTGCATTTTCGCACAGCAGAGCAGCCGAAAAACTCCGGGCGATCATATGCCGCCCGGAGCCTTTTGCCCCGTTGAGGATATATGCGTGGGATACGCCGCCCGTGCGCAGCGCGTTCTGAAGATGCGAGACGATGATGTCCTGCCCTATGATCTCTGAAAATCTGTTCATAACTGACAGTATACCTCAGAGGATTTCAATACGCAATGGATGGCCTCATGACCTGTGCAGACTTATTATGGATTATTTTTGGATTATTAAAGGAAAGGGTCATCACCTGTATTTTCGGCGATGACCCTGACATTTCCATTTCCAGTTTTGACAACAAAATTCCCGTCAATATCTACGGGGGAGAATGTCTTGTCGACTTCTCCCAGATCCGGGACCGTGTAAAAATGTACGAAGCCCAAAAAGACAGGCTGAGAAAACGCCCTACTTAAATATCAGAAAGCCAATATCAGAAGACCTCGATCACGCGGATCATGTTGGTGTTGCCGGCCTGTCCCAGAGGAATGCCCGCGGTGAGGACGATCTTATCACCCTTGTCCACGATACCCGATTTCCTGGCAGCGATCACGGCGGATTCAAAGAGCATCTCCTCGTTGTCCTCCTGAGGGATATTGAGGGGGACGACACCGAACAGAAGGTTCATCTGACAGGCGACGGTCTCATGGACAGCGCAGGCCACGATGGGGCAGGTGGGTTTGTACTTGCTGATCCTGTGGGCGGTGAAGCCGGACATGGTGACGGTCACGATGGCTTTTGCCTTGACATCCTGGGCAACCATACAGGTCGAATGGGAGATCGCGGTCGTGATGTCCGCATTGATCTCTTCCGGCCGCTGCATAAAGCGGAGCCGGTAATTGATGTCGTTCTCCGCGGCCTCCGCGATCCTGGACATGGTCTTGACTGCTTCCACCGGATAGGCGCCGCTGGCGGTCTCTCCGGAAAGCATGATCGCCGTAGTCCCGTCATAAATGGCGTTGGCGACATCCGTTGCTTCTGCCCTGGTGGGACGGGGATTGTGCATCATGGAATCCAGCATCTGGGTAGCGGTGACGACGATCTTTCCGCGGATCTCGGCGAGATGGATGATGTGCTTCTGGTAGACAGGCACTTCCTCCATGGGGACTTCGACACCCAGGTCGCCGCGGGCAACCATTACGCCGTCCGCTTCGTCAAGGATCTCATCAATGTTGTTGATACCCTGCGTGCTTTCGATCTTGGCAATGATCTTCATCTTGCTGCCGTGAGCATCCAGGATCTTGCGGATATCGCGGATATCCTGCGCCGTCCTTGTAAAGGAAGCGGCAATATATTCATAGCCCAGCTTGCAGCCGAATTCGATGTCTTCGCGGTCCTGGTCACTGATGAAGGGCATGGACAGGTCCGTGTCAGGGACATTCACGCCCTTGTGGTTGGAGACGGGGCCGCCGTTGATGATTCTGCAGTGGATATCTGTATCGGTGACGTTTTCAACCTTCAGCTCGATCAGGCCGTCATCGATCAGGATCACGCTGCCCTTGGATACGTCTTTGACCAGGTTCTTGTAACTGATGGTAGCGCGTTCAGCTGTTCCCATCACTTCCTCGGTCGTAAGCGTGAAGCCCTTGCCCTTTTCGAGAACGACTTTCCCGCCCTCAAAATCGCGCAGCCTGATCTCCGGTCCCTTTGTGTCCATCAGCGTGGCGACGGGTTTTCCCATTTCCTTGCGGATACGCACCAGACGTTTAAATTTATTTCTGTGCTCCTCATGGGTCCCGTGTGAAAAATTGAATCTTGCGACGTTCATACCGGCGTCGATCAGCTCGCGGAGCTTCTCCTCGCTCTCACTGGCCGGCCCGATCGTGCAGATGATCTTTGTCTTGCGCATAAAGTTTCCTCTCCTTCCATACTGCTGAATCCCGGGAACTGTTTGTAAAAAAGAGTTCCCTGCTCCTCTGTGATCATCACTTGGAAATGTGAGATCCCCATCTTCGATAACAGTGCTGTGTGTGTATGTCCTGTTGATTGTATTATAAATGAAACATCCGCTTTGATAAAGAATAAATTATATGAAATTATTTTAATCACTAAATTGTAGTAAAACCTACGGATTCTCGTGACTTCTGTCTTCCGGGTTGTATGAGCGAGTCTTGAATACAGGGAAATGTTTTTCACGAGGCAGCAGTCCGGGTAAAGAGAAATGCAGCATAACCAGGTACAGATCTGCGCAAAAAATGGTATATCTGTATATCTGTATATCTGTACATCATGATCCGGGGCTTTACAAAAAACAGCAGCCGCATGCAAATAAGCGTGCGGCTGCTGCTTTTCCTTGTTTTACGGGCTGTAAAGCCCTGTTTTACCTTGTTCTGCGGGCTGTAAATCCCTGCTGCTCCTTGTTTTACGGGCTGTAAAGCCCTGTTTTACCTTATTTTGTGATCTTCACGTTCTTGACCGGGCTCCAGGCGGAGAAGTATTTGGTACTGCCCGCGGTCTTGAATGTGCGGATCCGTACATAATAGGTCTTGCCCTTTGTGAGGCCGGTGATCGCTTTGGCCACTGTGGAGGCGCCCGAAATGGTCACCGAATTGTTTCCGGTCTTGAAGGTCTTGTCTGTGCTGTACTGGATCTGATAGCCACTCGCCTTGGCATTTTTGCCCCATTTGACTGTCATCTTCTTTGCGCCGCTGTTGGTCAGCGTGCTGATGGCCGGTCTGGCAACCCGGTAGGTCGTGACGCTCTTCGAGAGCGTGCTCCTGCCGGTGGAGGAGGCGCTGGCGATGATCTTGTAGGTGTATTTCGTCCCGTTGGTATTGGCTTTCTTGTCCGTGTAGGTGACGGTAGAGCCGTTTTTGATGGCCGCGATCTGCGTGCTTCCGCGATAGATGATATAGGCGTTCGCACCGGCGACCTTCTTCCAGGTCAGCATGATGCCGGTGACCTGGTTATCCGCCTTAAACGTCGAAGTTGCGGCGGGGACAACGCTGATGGTAACTGCTTTGGAGACAGCGTTGAAGTCGGATGTCTTCGCCGCGGTCACCGTGATCTTGACCTTGCCGACCTTGACGGCCTTGACAGTGCCGGTCTTGCTGTCTTTCTTCTTGACTGTGGCCAGTTTCTCTGAGGCGGACTTGAACGAGATGCTTCCCTTCGTGCCGGAGACCTTGATGGCCGTTGTCTTTCCGACAGCGATCTTTGTGGCATCCACGGTCAGTTTGATCGACTGGGCAGCCTTTGCGATGGTGAATTTCTTCGTGACCGTACCCTTGTAGTTGCCCTTGCCGGCGACCTTCACCGACGCGGTCCCCGCGTGGACGTTGTCGCTGTAGGTTACAGAGTAATCCGTTCCGGAAGCGAGTTTCTTTCCGCCGTGTTTTACTGTGACGGCAGGTTTCTGGGATTTTCCGTTGTAGGTATAAGTGCCGGAGGCAAGCGTCACATCGGCAGAGGCGAGCGCCGCCCTGGCAATGCTGAAGGTCTGTTCAAGGGTTCCCTCGTAGAGGCCTGTGCCCGTGACGGTCACCTTCGCGGTGTCCGTTCCGGCTTTAATATTGTTGCTGTAAGTGACGGTGTAGTCCGTGCCTTCCTCAAGGCCGCTTCCGTCATAGCTCACCCTGACAGCCGGTTTTTTCTCCCTGCCGTCGTAGGTGAGTCCCTCTGTTTCAAGGGTGATGGCCGCGTTTCCGTCTTCCAGGGACCGGATGGCCGATGCTGCCTGCCGCGCGGTCACAGTGATCTGTTTTTCTTCGGCGATCTTTGTTCCGTCGAGGGCGATCTCCAGGATGCCCTGGCCGGGAAGACTGCCTTCCAGGGTGACACTGGCCAGGCCGTTTTCATCCGTCGTGACGGTCTGCTGTCCGACAGAGACAATACTCGGTGAGTAAGAGGTGATGGTAAGGGTCCGGCCTGCCCCTGCTTCCGCGGGAAGGACACGGATGGTCAGTTCCGTACTGTCGTGGTGGAGCATGCCCGTCTCCCCGGTGATCTCCAGGCTCCTGGGCATGACCGTGACTGCGTGCTGTCCGCTGTAGGCGGCGGCGATGGCCGTTCCGGCGTAGTTCTTCACATTTTTGACAGCTACGGTGACAGTCCCGGACAGTGCGCCTGCCGTCTGCGCCGGTCTGAAGGCGAAGGAGGAAGCATACCGGGCGGTTCCGTCATAGTTATCCTCGGCGTTGAGCGGCTCAATGGTGCCGGTGACGGCAGTTCCACCCGACGCTGTGACGGTGACATTGGACGTATTCACCGTGTCGATCTGCATGTACTGGCTGAAATCGATGTCAATCTCGCCCTCGTAGGCGCTGACGCCTGCTACTTCGGGCGCAGCCGTTGAGACCATGGCCGTGTTGACTTCGGTCTGGATGGGCGGCACGGGCAGGTAGTGCTTTCCGTTTTCTCCCGCATAGGTCGCCGCTGCGTCATTATAACTGTCGGCGTCCTCATATCCTTCCTTGTTGAACTTGACGACCCAGCTGCCCTCCGGAACATCCCATCCGAAGATACCGTAGGTGTCCGTGGTCTGCGGGTTCACCTGGTCGTAGTTCTCCGCGTCCCATTTGACTTCTTCTTTTCTTCTGCCGGTCTCCTCTCCGTATTCATCATAATCGATGATCTCCGCATACTGGTAGATCGTCGCCGTGACGCCTTCAACACGGTTGGAAGGCACAGCCTCGTAGACGTAGCCGGACGGGTCGGCGATGGGTGTGGCCGACCGGATTCCCGTATAGCCGCCGCCGTCGGGGCCGCCGCCATGTTCGTCGGGTTCTTCCTCCGGCTCTTCGTCAGGATCCTCCTGATTGGGATCGCACTCACACTTTCCGCCGCCCTTCTCGCAGGGGCATTTATAGACATTCAAGGCCCTGATACTGTTGCGGATATAGTCTCTCAGCGAAATGAAGCCATCCTGGACCACGCCCTTGACGTCGAACAAACCTGTAACGTATTTTGTGAGGTCGCCCATCTTTTTCTCGACGTAGCCCCCGGCTTCATTCGCGATGATGGCAGCGCCGTGGAAAACAGCCCTGCGGACGGATCTGGACACCTTGCCTCCATACCGCTTCATAGCGGCCTTGTAGAGCTTCTTGCAGCCCAGTTTGGCAAGCTTTCCGCCGAATTTCAGGACCTTTCCGCCGCAGTAATCCATCACAAGACCGGCGGCATAGGTTCCGCCCATAAGGATATTGGCCCGCCTGACATAATCATCGATCTGCTTTTCTATATCCTCGGCATCTCTCCAGTATCCGTCCTTCATGTCCTTCGTGATGCACTTGCAGTTTTTCCGGATGATGGCGTTTTTGTACTCGCCAAGGGCATAGCGCAGGGTACTTTCATTTGCCCCGACGTTCAGGAAATCATTCCCGAGGTCGATCGCGTCCTGGATCCCCGTGATCTGCTTAAAGCCCTTGCCTATGTCGCCATTTGCCTTATAGCCGGCGGTAACAGTGTCTGTCCACTCATCCAGCGACAGGGACTTTCTGGCCGGATCGTAAACCGCCGAGCCTGCCAGCGGCGCCCTGAAGCCTGCGCCGCTCTTCGACGCAGTCCCCTGGGCGGACGCGCCGGGAGTCAGTCTGACAACTTCTTTTATATAAATCTCATCATCAGGGTATGCCGTATAGATCGTATAGGTTTCGTCCGTAAGCCATCCGGCTTCATAACTGATGGAGCCGTCCGACCCCTCGAATTCCACATAGCGGTCCTTCTTCCATGCTTCAAGGTCGAAATCCGCGTAATCCAGGAGGACCATGCTGTACTCGCCGAGCTTTTCGTCGCCCGCTGTAAAATCAAAGGAGACGCGTTCGTTGGCGATCGTCTCGTTCTGGATATTGGCGAACTCTTCCACCAGCGGTCCCGCAGATTCGTCGATGTTCCTGGCCTCCGCGAGGAATTCCGCCATATCGTCCATATCCATACTGTCATCGATGGCATCGCCGCTCGCATTGTCGCATTTGACGGCCACTTTGCAGGGGACGTCGGAGAAAGAACGGTAATCGCGGGTCCCGACCCAGACCCCGCCGGCCTCGTCGTAGGTACAGGTCACTGCCGTCCTGTCGCCGGCGGCATTTGTGGTGATCACGCGGACGTTGCTGATGCCTTCCACACTCTCGCCCGTAAACTCCACCAGGAAGGTGAAGGTCGGATAGGACGGCCAGTAGTTATAGGTCGGCACAGTGCTTTCGGGGTGCAGGAAATCAAATACGGTCCTGTACTCCGTCGGGCGGAGGTTGGAGCTCGGATGCGCCGTATTGATCATGGTCACTTTCGAGACCTGGACAAAGTTGGCGTTATAGAGAATGCCGGCCTTCTCCGTCTCGATATCGCCGTATTCGCTGTTCTCAACCTGTGCGTAGATTTCGTGGTAGGAGTATTTAAGCGGCCGGACCAGGTCGAATTCCAGACTCCAGGTGCCGTTCTTGTTCGTCTCGGTGGTCCCGACTGCCTGGCCGTTGTCATACACTGTTACTTCACTGCCCCTGGCGGTCTTGCCCGAGACTGTGACCTTCTTAAATCCTGTCCTGGAAGGGACGGAAATGCTGGCTGCTTCGACGCCCACAGAAACCGCGCCGACGGGCTGCATGACATCTTCCGTTCCTTTTTTGAAAGAAAGATAGGCATGGGCCTTTTTGACGCCCGAGGACGTGGGCACGACGTAGAACCGCACTGTTCCCTTTCCGGTATTCATCCGGACCGTGACCTGTGTACTGCCGGTCTCGTCATCCTCCTGCACCGTGCACGCTGCTGCCCTGCCGTCAGACGTAAGGCTTCCCTGCACGAAGGTGAGGCCGTCGGGAATTTCAAAAGTGAGCGTCTCCCCGGAGGTCTGTGCAGCCTTCTGCCTGTCGATCTCATAGGTCGCCCGCAGAGTCACATACTGGCCTGTCGTGACCTTGCCGGCAGCGGTCCAGAAACGAGTGGCGTTATCCACTGTATAGTACAGCTTCGTCTCGTCAAGATCCGGAACGGTCACGTTCTCCAGGACCGTGATCACGCCGTTGTTGATGGTTACGTTCTGTCTGACAAAATCCGTACCTTCCGCAAGTCCGAGTTCCGCCAGTCTGCCAAAGGAATCCAGTCCCTGCAGAAGGGCTGTCTTCTCGATCAGGACCAGGGTATAGTCTCCTGCGGAAAGCGGTTTTGACGCATAGCTGCCTGCAGCTGTACCGGATTCCATGATCCTGCCTGAGGCATCGAAGATCATCACGGTACTTCTGGAATTCTCCGCGTCGGAAGCCTTGATCCCGTCAAGCCGGAGCTTTCCGTTTTCCACAAGGAGCCACTCTGCGCTCCCGCAGCGGTTCTCGTCGAGGGTGACGGTCACATCTTCCGCCGTCAGCACTTTGTTTTCATCCTGCAGGGACAGGCGGATCCGGTCCCCGGCTGCCGCAGCGTCTCCGCCCAGATTCAGATAGGGATACTGGAAACGGAAATCCTTGACGGATTTCTGCTTTGTTTCATTGTAAACAGACAGGACAAGCCCGTTCGCATTAGTCTGCACAGTGATTTCGGGTTCTTCCCCCGGTACCGCCGCAGCCTGTCTGCCAAGCGTCAGGGTGATCTTGTCCGCCGGTATCTTTTCCAGGACGGCGTTCACAACAGCTGTGCCCTCCTGGATACTGCTCTCGGAAACAGCATAAGCGCCGTCATAATATCCTTCCGCTGAGACAGTCAGTGCGGCACGTGCCTTTTTGGCATCCAAAGTGAAGGCTCCGGCTTCATCCGCCTGTGCCTCTACTGTCTTGTCATACATGCCGTTCAGGGTCTGCTTCAGCTCCAGCGCCGCATTCGGGATGGCAGCGCCTTCCGCGTCCTTGACGGTACCCCGGACTGTGATGGTCTCAAATGCCCTCAGGGTGATCTCAGCGGTGCCGTCTGTACTGCCGGCGGTATAGGTCACGTCATCGGGCTGGATATAGAGGCTTCCCAGTTCTTCGTTCAGGATGACCCTGCAGACGACCTGCGTCCCGGCCTGCACGTTCCGCAGCTTTTTACCGGTGCCCAGAAGGGTATCGGAATCTGATGCGTACCAGGAGACGGAATATCCGTTTACAATTGTTTCTCCATTCGGATCCGTGACTTTGACGCTGACCGCGGATCCGGTATTGGTCAGGTTCTCATAGGAGATCCCATGGTCGATGGCATACTGCTCAGCCGTGCTGCCCGGGACTACATACATCACGAGGGAGGAGCTGTTGGTCTCCAGGATCGCGTCGTTGTCCAGTGTAGTGACGCTCTCGGGAACGATGAGCTGGGTCAGATTCTTTGCGTTTTTAAAGGCCAGCGATCTGATCGTGGTCACGCCGTCCGGAATCTCCAGAACGGTCAGAGACTCACAGTTTTCAAAGGCCCAGCCCCTGATCTCCCGCAGGGAATCGGGAAGAGTCACCTCTTCCAGGGACCTGCAGTTGATCAGACATCTGTCCGGAAGATAGGTCAGGCCCTCCGGGAAGGCGACGCCCATAAGGCTCTTGCAGTCGGTAAACGCATAGCTTTCAATTTCCTCCAGGCCTTCGGGCAGGACGATCTCCTCCAGGGACTCGCACCGCTCAAACGCGCTGTTTTTGATCGTCGTGAGAGAAGCCGGCAGAGAGACCTCCTTCAGGGCCAGGCACCGGCGCAGCGCTCTCGTGGGCAGGATCCTGATCCCATTGGGGAAGTCGATCCGCGGCAGCTTCTCACAGCCGCTGAAGACCTCCTCTCCCATTGTCCGGAGGCTTGCGGGAAGTCCGACCTGCGTGAGGGAACGGCATTCCGCAATGGCATTGCGGCCGAGCTTCGTAATGCCTTCGGGCAGCGTGATCTCAGTCAGGGTGTCGATCCAGTCAAAGCCATAGGCCGGGATCTCCGTGGTCCATCCGAGCTCATAGTCCGCCCCGGAGCCAGTGGGGCCGGCTGTAGTGAGTGCCGTGTTCCGGAAAACCTGGATGCCCATTTCATTGACTGTACCCGGCATGGTGACTTTTTTCAGAGCGGAGCAGCCATAAAAAGCGTATTCTCCAATTTTGGACGTGCCTTCCGGGATCGCGACAGACTCGAGCAGCTTGTCGTTCTCAAAAGCGCTGTTTCTGATCGTCTCCAGTGTACTGCCCTCCGAAAAGGTCACTGTCGTCAGGGATGTGCAGTCGCGGAAAGCATTGCTCCCGATCACTTTGAGCGCGGCAGGGAACTCGATCCCGGTGAGGGCAGTACAGCCGCGGAAAGCAGCTTCGCCGATCTCTGTGAGATTTGCGGGAAGCGTGATCCCTTCCATCGATGTTCTGTTCCTGAAAACCTCTCTCCCGATACCGGTGACAGTATAGCCGTTCAGCTGATCCGGGATCACGATCTCCGCGGATTCATCCTTCCAACTGAGGATCGTCAGTGTCTTGTCTTTTTCATTGACAGAAGCTGTATAGGGAATCGCCGCGACCGCTTCGTCGCCGACAGGCTCTCCGTTCCGCGTCAGAACGGCCCAGCAGGGAACGAGGCCGAAAATGTATTCGGAAAGATCATTTTGCAGATCCAGGATGTTAAACCAGCTGTCAGCGCTTTCCATCTGGACAGCCTGCACGC
Organism: Sarcina sp. DSM 11001; assembly: GCF_900101015.1. Taxonomy (GTDB): domain Bacteria; phylum Bacillota; class Clostridia; order Lachnospirales; family Lachnospiraceae; genus CAG-791. Next base: position 44,079 of record NZ_FNFZ01000008.1, read on the forward strand.
CGTCACCCCGCAGAATGGTCCTGTGGGAGCCGGATGCGCGGAAGGCTTCTCTCCGGCCGTTCTGGCAGAAATTTCCTTCCAGTTCCAGTGTACCCGCGGTCAGGGTATTTTCCACATAGACATCATTTCTGTCGCGGAAGTCGTGGAAGCCGCTTACATAGAGCTCCCCTTCCACCTTCACATAGTCATTTTCGTTGGTCATGACGAGGACGCCGC
>NZ_FNFZ01000008.1:46067-153697 GCF_900101015.1 Sarcina sp. DSM 11001
CTTCCGGGTCAAAGCCCTCGCCCGCCAGGTCGGCGCCGCCCACATAGAGCTTGCCCACGACCGTCTTCACGTTTCCGTCGACCGTCAGGGTGTGGCCGCCGAAATCCATCCTTCCATTATTGCTGTAGACGGATATGCCGCCGCCCTCTTCCGCGGGTGTGTGGATCTGTACATCGCTCCCCAGCTTCTGGACGTTGAAATATCCCTCCCAGTCGATGGAAGCTCCGTCTCCGGCTTCCAGGATGCCCATCCAGGAATCCGGACTGTCGAAGGAGACAGAGGCCTGCTGACCGGCCCCGGCCCCGGTGATCAGGGTCCGGTGGGCGCCCTGGGCGCGGAAGGCTTCTCTCCGGCCGTTCTGGTGGAGGCCAGCCCCGATCTCCAGTGTGCCCGCTGTCAGGGTATTTTCCACATAGACATTATTTCTGTCGCGGAAGTCGTAGAAGCCGCTGACATAGAGCTCCCCTCCCACCTTCACATAGTCATTCTCGTTAGTCATGACAAGGACGCCGCCTCCATAGCTGTAGTCCCCGGCGTCATTGCGGTTCTGGATCCGGTAGTCGCCCGTCACTTCCAGATAGCCGCCGTTGATCTGCATTGCGCCGCCCGGCTGTACCAGACTGCCGTTGATCGTCAATGTATGACCGTTCAGATCAACAATACCGCTGCTGAGATAAGCATCGCCGTCGATGGTCATGTCATCCTGCAGAATCTGGTCTGCGAGGGCGGTCTCACCCTCCAGAATTCCTGCCATGGCTTCCTCTTCGGCGATCTCAGCCTGATCCTGGTCCTCGATCAGCCCGTCCTCAGGAAGGACCTCTGTCCCATCCTCCGCAGGCAGATCCTGGCCGGCATCTTCCCCTGCCTGCTGCGTGGAATCCCCTGGATCCTCCGCCGGTTCCGTCTCTTCTGAAGGAACATCGGCTGCGTCGTCTTCCGGCTGCCGCGCAGGTTCCTCTACAGCATCAGTCTCCTCTGAAGGAGCTTCGGCAGCATCCTCTGCCGTCTGCGCAGGATCCTCTGTATCCTCCGCCAGATCCGTTTCTTCCGAGGGCTCTTCCACGGCAAAGTCCTCCGGCTGCTGTGCGGGATCCTCAGAATCCTCCGGCAGGTCCGCCTCCTCCGAGGGCTCTTCCACGATACCATCCTCCGGCTGCTGTGCGGGATCCTCGGAATCCTCTGTCAGGTCCGTTTCCTCCGAGGGCTCTTCCACGACAACGTCCTCAGCCTGCTGCGCAGGATCCCCGGAATCCTCTGCCGGGTCCGTCTCCTCTGAAGGAGCTTCCAGGGCATTGTCCTCAGCCTGCTGCGCGGGATCTCCCGGTTCCTCCAGGAGGTCCGCCCCGTCCGAAAAAGCCTCTAAGCCATTTTCTTCTATCTGCTCCGAAGATTGGTCCATAGATTGATCCACAGATTGATCCATAGAAGCATCAGGAGCTTCCGGATCCGCTGTCCCGGCAGGCTCTTCTGAGGCCGTCTCCAGAGCAGTCGAATACTCTCCGGCAGCCTCTCCTTCTGCTGACGCGTCGGTCTTCTCCGTAAAGATCGTTTCGGGCGGAATCTCTTCCAGGGACTCCGCTCCTGCGGTCTGCCCGGCCCGGGCAGCAAAAACAGGCCCGCAAAGCGAGCCTGTCAGTAGTGTGGCCGCAAGCAATAATGCCAGCAACTTTTTACTATTCATCGCACCTGCCTCCCTTGTCCTGTTGTTTTTTGCTGCTCAACTTTGCTGCTCAATATTAAGGACCTGTAGATAATTAACCTGTAGATAATCAATAAATAATCAATCAGTACCGTTAATTGATCTGCATTTCCTGAGGCGCCGCCCTCAAAACACACGGACAGCTCCCGGTCAAATATTAAACTGCTTCATGTGACCTGGAATCTAATCATCCTGCTTCACCGACGCCCGGATCATAAAGCCGTATGCGGTGAAAACCTGATTATTTACCCTATTATTATATTAAATAAAGAATAGCCTCTTCATTCAAGTAGGGTTTAGGTCAGTTGGACAAAGAATGCAGGGTAGGGTTTAGGTAGGGTTGGTCCTAAATTTCTTCTTCCTTGCGACCAAGGGCGAGTGCCCGCAAACATGTAGGAATAAACTACGCGCTGCTCCGCGATCTGGTCCTCTCACAAGGCTCCCGTCATTCGGGATCACTGTTTTTTCACTGTTTTTTCTCTGCTATTCCGGCGGCGGCATGCTCATTGACATGGTCGCGGCCGACAAAAAAAACAGACAGCAGAACGCCCCTGTTGCGGCATTCTGTCTTTTGCAGGAGGTTATGGATGTGGTATTTGACGGTGCCCTCGGAGATAGAAAGGATCTCCGCGATCTCCTTGTTTGTCTTTTCCTCCAGCAGCTGCCGAAGGACTTCCCGTTCTCTGGCCGACAGAGCATACCGGGCGCAGAAACGATAGAACCTCTCCCGTTCCCCCTCCGGGCCCGGTCCCCCCGCTCCTGCAGACCTCTGATCATATACTTGATCAAACGGTGCTCCCGGCCCGGGATCATTTGGCATCTGCCTGCCTGTATCATCCGCAGTCTCCGGCACCTGGCAGCCTGCATTGCTTACAGTCTCCGGCGTCTGACTGTCAGTGTTGTCAGAAGTTCTTAAAGCATGGCTGCCTGCGGCATCAACAATCTCCGGCATCTGGATGCCTGCGGCATCAGAAACCCCTGAAGTCCGGCTTCCTGTTTCGTCAGCAGGTCGCGGCGCCTGACTGCCTGTTTCGTCAGCAATTCGCGTCGCCTGGCTGCCCGCATCGTCAGCAGTTCTCGGTGCCTGACCTCCCGGATACTCCGAACCGGGTCCATCCGGACTTTTCCCGCTTCCTTCGACTCCTGCTCCCGAAGTCTGTAAAAACGCCTGTGGAGCATCCTGAAAAAGGACCTTCGAAGGAGCCTGTCCCAGATACAGGACAGGATAGATCCGGAAAAACAAAAATACACAGACCACGAACAGGATTGCTGTGATGCCGATCAGAACAGGGATCCGTTCAGACAGAGCCAGGCAGAGAGCCTCCCCGGCAGCGTCCCCGATCCGTCCTGTCAAAAGACCAAAGCCGCACAGAAACATCAGATTTCTTCTGCGGGCAATATCTGAAAACAGGATCATACGGTAAATAGAATAGAAGCCGAATGTAAAATAGCTTAGTGCCCAGAAAATCCTGAGGGGGACAGATTCCCCCTTGAGAGCAAGCATGATAAAGGGAATAACAAGGGCAGCCAAGGCGCAGACAGCTCCATGTTTTCTGCTCTGGTCATTGACAAGACCGGCGATCAGAAGGCCCGCTGCGTAAAACAGGCGGGAGGACTCCAGGCTGACTCCCTGTCCCAGATCTGCGGAGGGAAAGCCGAACCCGCAGCTGTTGACAATACTGAAAAGCAGGATCAGCAGTCCGGACTGAAAAATGCAGTTTTTTTCTTCCTCTGTCATCCCTGCTTTCCCGGAGAGCCGGTCCGGACCAGCCTCAGCCCCGGCCTCAGCCTCTGACGCCTGCTCAGGCAGAAGGGTCGCCGCACAAAAAGCCAGGACTGTGAGGATCAGACATACTACAAGAATACCATGGGTATAATAGGCGGATCCCCCCACGGCAACAGACAGCAGCCATGTCAGGAAGATCGATATCCCGTACCCTGTCCCGAGGGTGATCGCGCTGTTCTCCTCTCCTGTCCAGGAAGTGAGTGTGTACAGATAGCAGCCCGCGATCATCCCGCACTGGATATTCAGCAGACCGCCGAAGACCATGGTCCAGAGCAGGGAAGCGGACAGGACCGCGGGAATCAGGCAGAGCATGTGCAGAATGAGAGAGAGATTAAACAGCCGTCCCCTTAAGTCACCCCACCTGCGCAAAAAGGCCATAAAAAGGCCCAGTCCTGCCGCCTGCAGGGCATAGCCTGCCACCATGGAAACGGCATCCGCTGTCCTGAACGGAACCATCTCCATGATATGATAGACCCAGGCCAGATAGCCGGTCGATGTAAGCAAAAAGCAGGCACAGATAAACAATGCGCTCCGCAAGTCCGGTTTCCCGGCAGTCTTTTCCATCCGTGTTCCTCCTGTGCCGGATCGTGGGATTCTCTCCGGCCGCTTCAAACAAGCGTTTGTTTGACGAAAACAGAATACCATATCTCGCCGGACAGGACAATGGCAAGGCTTTACACAGTCTTTCACGAGCTTTTGTTTTCAGTACGATAATTGAGTAAACATATTGTATTTACATGTACATTAAGCCCCGGGGCAATGATGTGCCGCGGCATAACTTCAGGCTTTTCTTTACCCCTGTTTTGGGGTATGATAAAGATTAAGCAGCGATATTAAACGCCATGGCAGGATACCTTCCGCCGCCAGGCACAAAAGCTCCGCGGAAACGCCCGATGCTGCCTGTGCCGCAGCCAGGAACAATAAAACAATACCTGAGGCCGGGCAATGCAGCGCCGGTACCGCGGCTGACCGCGGTCTCCGCCGCAAACGAACTCCTGGATCTGCAGAGCTTTTACCGTATTCCAAAGGAATGGAGATGACCAAATATGAAGATCACAGATTCTATCAAGTACGTCGGTGTCAACGATCATATCGTCGATCTGTTTGAGGGCCAGTATGTAGTCCCCAACGGCATGGCCTACAATTCCTACGTCATCATGGACGAGAAGATCGCCGTCATGGATACCGTGGATGTAAAATTTACAGATGAGTGGCTCGGAAAGCTCAGCGAAGTCCTGGGCGGCCGTAAGCCCGATTACCTGATCGTGCAGCATATGGAGCCTGACCACTCCGCAAATATCCTCAATTTCCTCAATGTCTATCCCGACACGACTGTAGTCGGAAACACCAAGACCTTTACCTTCATGGGACAGTTCTTTGACCTTGATCCCGCCATGAAGAAGCTGGTCGTCAAGAACGGCGACAAGCTCGAGCTGGGCTCTCATGTGCTGAATTTCGTCTTTGCTCCCATGGTCCACTGGCCGGAAGTCATGGTCACCTATGACAGCACGGACAAAGTCCTCTTCTCCGCGGACGGCTTCGGCAAATTCGGAGCCCTCGATGTCGAGGAGGAAGACTGGGCATGCGAAGCGCGCCGCTATTATTTCGGCATTGTCGGCAAATACGGCCTGCAGACCCAGAACCTGCTCAAGAAAGCCGCGACACTGGATATCCAGATCATCTGCCCTCTGCACGGCCCGATCCTCACCGAGAATCTGGGTTATTATATCGATCTCTATGACAAGTGGTCCTCCTACACCCCTGAGGATAAGGGCGTCCTGATCGCCTACACCTCCGTCTACGGCCACACAAAACAGGCTGTGGAAGAGCTCGCCGCCCTTCTGGAAAAGGAAGGCTGCCCCAAGGTAGTCGTCACTGACCTGGCCCGCGATGACATGGCTGAGGCTGTGGAAGACGCCTTCCGCTATGACCGCCTGGTGCTGGCGACCACGACCTACAACAACAATATCTACCCCTTCATGCGCACCTTCATCGACCACCTGACAGAGCGCGCCTATCAGAACCGCACTATCGGCTTCATCGAGAACGGCTCCTGGGCGCCCGTTGCCAAGAAGACCATGCAGGGCATGTTCGAGGGCTGCAAGAACCTGAAGTTCCTCGAGACCTCCGTCACCATCAAGTCCGCGCTCAAGGACGACAGCCGCGCCGCCCTGGCCCAGATGGCCAAGGAACTTTGCTCATAAAATTGAGCCGAAGTTTGCAGAAGCCGATCGATCTGCTTTGCAGTAAAATCATTCTGTGCTTTTACTGTAATCATTCTGCACTTTTGCTGTAAAACATTCTGTGCTTTGCTGTAATCATTTTGTATCAACACCGGGAGCAGCCGCTCGTCGTCTGCTCCCGTTTATCGTCCGCAAAAGGAGGATTTTCATGATTTATCACACCAAAGGGACCTGCTCCACCCAGATTGATCTGGATGTTGATGGTGACCATATCATCCGCTCCGTCGCCTTCAAGGGCGGCTGCAACGGCAATCTGAAAGGAATCAGTCAGCTGGTCACAGGCCGGAAAGCCGAGGAAGTGATCGGCCTCCTGGAGGGTACCACCTGCGGTTTCAAAAAGACCTCATGTCCCGACCAGCTGGCCAAAGCACTGAAACTGGCCATTACGAACGGGTGACAGGGTGATTCACCCGCAGACAAGGCATCCGCAGATAAGGCAGCTGAAGACAAGGCATCCACAGATAAAGAATCTGCAGACAAGGCATCCGCAGATAAGGTATCCGCAGATAAGATATCTGACGATAGGACACCCGTAGATATGGTATTAGAAGACAAAGTCTGGTGTGCCGCTTACACTGACACCAGCCGGATCTTCCCGCCGTTTCAGTAAACAGCTTGTGAGAGAGGGATCAAACCATGCCTTTTTTCCATAAAAAAAATTCCGCCCCGGAAGCGGATTCTTCCACGCCTGTTTCCCGCAAAAAGAAGTCCACTCCAAAAACGGATCCTTCCAGGCCATTATTCTACAAGAAAAGAGCCGCATCGAAGACAAATCCTTCCGCACCTGTCGTCCCTTTTTTCCGAAAGAAAAAATCCGGTTCGAAGGTCGCCCCTGCCAAATCCGTTGAACAGAATAATGCCTTACAGCAAAATGAGGCTTCACAGCAGTATGAAACCTTACCGAAGAGAAAGATCGTCCTGACCGGCGGCGGGACCGCCGGGCACGTGACACCGAACATCGCTCTGCTGCCCTCGCTTCGGGAAGCGGGCTATGAGATCGCCTATGTCGGTTCGGAGGACGGGATCGAGAAGGAATTGATGCTCGACTGCGGCGTTTCCTACATTGGAGTGCCGACAGGGAAGCTGCGGCGCTATTTTGATCTCAAAAACTTCACAGACCCCTTCAGGGTCATCAAGGGCTTCTCGGAAGCCCGCAAATTTCTGAAAAGCTACAGGCCGGACGTGGTTTTCTCCAAGGGCGGCTTCGTAAGCGTCCCCGTTGTACGGGCTGCCGCCAGCCTCAGGATCCCCTGCGTTATCCATGAATCAGACATGACGCCCGGGCTGGCCAACAAACTGTGCTATAGTGCTGCCGCGAAGATCTGCTGCAATTTCCCGGAGACAATGGAAAAGCTTCCCGGGAAAAAGGCTGTGCTCACCGGGACGCCCATCCGCGCCGAGCTTTTTTCCGGAGACCGGGAGGAGGGGCTCAGGATCTGCGGTTTTGCGAAAGACACAGGAATTTCCACTTCAGAGGCCTCCACTGCAAGCACCGACTCCGCTGAAAATGTTCCCGGGATTGTTCCTGAGATCATTCCTGACATTGTTCCTGAGATTGCTCCTGAGATTGCTCCCGACATTGTTCCTGATACCGGAAAGCCGGTCCTCATGATCATGGGAGGCAGCCAGGGGGCCCAGTCCGTCAATGAAGCTGTCCGGAAGCACCTGGATGAGCTGCTCAGGGATTTCAGAGTGATCCACCTGTGCGGAGCCGGAAAGTACGACGCCTCTCTGGACAATGTCGAGGGCTACAGGCAGTTTGAATATGTAAAGGATGATCTGAAGCATCTGTTTGCGGCGGCGGACGTGATCGTCTCCCGCGCAGGGGCCAATGCCATCTTTGAGATCCTGGCCCTGCAGAAGCCCAATCTCCTCATCCCCCTGTCTGTCGGGACCCGAGGCGATCAGATCCTCAATGCCCGGTCATTCGAAGCCCAGGGCTTCTCAAAAGTTCTTGTCGAAAGCGAAGAAGAGGGCGTTCTTGATAAAAAACTGGTCTCTACGGTCAGGGCTCTCTATTCAGAGCGGGAAAAATATATCGCAGTCATGGCCGGCGCCGGACAGCAGAATGCGATTCCAACGATCCTGGATCTGTTGAATGGGCTCGCCGGGCAATAACAGGCAGTTCATTCATAGAAGCACCACTGAAGACCACTGATGTATCCCTCGGGTTTTCCCGCAAAACAGTGCCTGAAGACACCATCTCCAGGCTGATCAGCTGTTGACCGGTAACCTGCTGACATTCTTTTAGGACATTTGCTTTCATGGAAAGGAGGAGCAGATCATGGATAACTGGTATTACCTGATGAACGGCGATGAAATTGTGATGCTGCTCCGCCAGGTACAGAATCTCGATGAGATGTCCTATGTCGAGGCAGAACGGCGCTCCTCCTATGTCCCTTATGGCTTCACCACACCAGACGCCTGGATCGAGAGCCGGCAGATTGCGAAGCACCGTAAGCAGATCTATGCCATGATGCAGGACTGGGGCCTCCACCGCCGCAAGGGCTTTATCGCCTTCACCCACTGCGCCTCTCTGACCGATTCGTTCTGGATCAAGGCCGCGGACAGTGATCTGACATGGAAAGATGTGAACCTGTTTGAAAATCCTTTCAATGAAGTAGTCGCGCACCTCGCGTTTGACGGGGCCGGTCTGTATGGAAAAAACCTGTATGCCACTTCTCCCGAGTTTGCCACGTCGGGTTCCTACGAAAAATGCTGGCGGCGGACAGAACAGGGCATTTTTCTGTATAAGCGGGGAAGCAGCGGTGCAGTGAATGCCGATGCCGGTATGGAGCCCTTTTCCGAAAAGCTGACGAGCGATCTTCTGGACGCAGCGGGCTTTGCGCATGTCCCCTATACACTGGAAAAATACCACCAGAAACTTGCTTCCGTATGTCCTCTTTTCACCAGTGAGCAGTCCGGTTTTGTGTCTTTCGCGGCTTTTTCTCAAATAGATGTCGTCAATCCCCGGGAGATTATGGAGACTATTGAGCGGGTCGCGGATGAAGACCGGTTCCGGGAAATGGTCATTGCAGATGCCATCTCATTGAATGTCGACAGACATCAGGAAAATTACGGGTTCCTGATCAACAACAGGACCGGTGCTGTAGAAGGTTTTGCTCCCCTGTTTGACCACAATCTGGCCCAGCTCCCTTTCCTGATGCAGACGGACGATGTGCACGAGTATTCGAAAGGACAGGGGCCCCGCATCGGTGCGGAATTCGTCTCTATCGCCAGGGCTGTCCTGACACCCAAATATCGGTCACTTCTAATCAACCTTAAGGATTTTGAATATGCGGATCCCGGCTTCGGATTTCCTTCCTGGAAGCTGGATCTTCTTAACCGGATCAAAAATGAGCAGATCGACAAGATCCTGGGTAAATAAAGAAACCGGAAAGCGGGTATTTCCTGAGAAAAAGATTCAAAAACCCCCTTCCGGGCTGTCTGACAGCAGACTGCCCGGAAGGGGGTTCTTTTTCAGTTTTCTATTTCAGGTTTTTATTCCAGCTTTTAAAATCCGGTCCTTTTCAGCTTTTACAAAGGTCCTTTTTAATTCAGTTCCTTTTTAATCCAGATCTCTTTTTCTCTGAAAACTATCCCTGTTCCCGCATCAGACTTCACTGGGGCTCCACTCGGGGACACCGGTGAGGTCGGTGCTGCGGATGATCTCACGCAGCGGGAGGACGCTCTTGGCATTGACGGACAGTTCGTCCACGCCCATGCGCAGGAAGGTCTTTGTGAGGGTCGGGTCCGCGCCGAGCTCGCCGCAGATGCCTACCCATGCGCCGTGTCTGTGGCCGGCATCGACAGTCATCTTGATCGCACGGAGGACTGCAGGATGGTGTGTATCGGCAAAGCGCTCCAGATGAGCGTTCTGGCGGTCGATTGCGCAGGTGTACTGGGTGAGGTCGTTGGTGCCCAGGGAGAAGAAGTCGACTTCTTCCGCGAGCTCATCCGCGACAAAGACGGAGGCGGGTGTCTCGACCATGATTCCGATCTGATAATCAGCGACCTTGACGCCTTCGTTGATCAGCTCCTGCTTGCACTCCTCGAGGATAGCCTTGGCTTCGACCAACTCCCACTTGCTGATGATCATGGGGAACATGATGCCCAGGTTGCCGTAAGCGGAGGCGCGGAGCAGAGCGCGCAGCTGGGTCTTGAAGAAGTCCTTTCTGGTCAGGCAGATACGGATCGCGCGGAAACCGAGGGCGGGGTTCTCTTCCTTGTCCAGGTTCATGTAGTCGATCGTCTTGTCCGCACCGATGTCGCAGGTACGGATGACGACGAGCCTGGGGGCGAGAGCTTCGAGGACGCGCTTATAGGCCATGAACTGCTGCTCCTCAGTGGGCTCTTCCTTACTGTTGAGATAGACAAATTCGGAGCGGAACAGGCCGACACCTTCCGCATCGTTCTCATTGACACTGGCAATGTCTTCAGGGCCGCCGATGTTGGCATAAATGTGGACATTGCGGCCGTCGATGGTGGTGCTGGGCTTGCCCTTGAGCTCCTGAAGCAGAGCGTCCTTCTTGAGGTCCGCTTCGTATTTGACCTTGAGCTCATCCAGCAGCTCAGGAGTAGGATCAATGTAGACGCTGTCGGTATAGCCGTCAAGGATGGCCATCTTGCCGTCCCAGCTGTCATCGATATCCTTGCACTGGATCAGGGAAGGCAGGTTCATGGAGCGGGCCAGGATCGCGGTGTGGCTGTTGGAGGAGCCCTCGCGGGTGATCATACCCAGAAGGAGGGACTTGTCGAGCTTGACGGTCTCCGAGGGAGCCAGATCTTCCGCGACAAGGATGGCAGGCTCTGTGCCCTGCAGGCTGCTGGTGTCATTGCCCAGAAGGAAATCAAGGACAGCGGTCTCTACGTCAATGATATCCGCGCTTCTGGCCTTCATGTAAGCGTCATCCATCTCCGCGAACATCTTTGCATACATATCAAAAGCGGTCTTGGTCGCGTACTCGGCAGTGCGGTTCTGCTCTGTGATGATCTCGCGGGTGGAATCCTGCAGGTCCTCATCCTCAAGCATGAGCTGATGAGCCTCGAAAATCGCCGCGGTCTCTTCGCCCGCGTCTGCGACAGCCTTCTCATACAGTTCACCCTGCTGGTCGATGGCCTTCTGGAGGGCATCTTCAAAGCGGGCCAGCTCAGCAGCGGAATCTTCCACGATCGCGTCGCTGATCTCATAGCTGGGGGTCTTGTAGATCTTGATCTTGCCGATACCGATACGTTTTAAGATACCTTTTCCTTTTGCAGTTATCATTGCTATCCTCCTCCTGCATATCTATGTGTACATCTGATATCTATTTGTATATCCGATATATATGTGTATATCTGATATGATCCAAGCCGTATAAAACGGAACAGCGCTCATCGAAATACAGCCGTTTTGCGCATGGAACGATCAATAAGCGCTTATCAAAAAGTGCCGGTCCTCAAAACATTAATGAAAAATATCAGGTAAAAACCATCAGGTAAAATCATCATTATGAAAGATTATAAAAGCCGGCAAAAAACCGGGTAAAGAATCCGTGAGAAAAGAAAAGGGTGCGCACTGTCCGGAACCCCGAACAGTCGCACCCTGGTCAATCTGATTAGAAGTTCTCTTTCAGGAATTTCTCAATTGCCTCTGCGCAGGCACCTTCATCATCGCCTTCGACCTGGACGGTGATTTCATCATTCTGCTTGACAGCCATGCCCATCAGAGCAAGGAGCTTTCTCATGTCGCAGCTCTTGTCGCCCTTCCAGACCGTGATCTTGGAATTGAACTTCTTCGCTTCTTTGACAAGAATTCCAGCGGGACGAGCGTGGATGCCCAACGGATCAGTAACTTTGAATTTGATTTCTTTCATGAATGTTGTTCTCCTTTTTCCTTCTCAGATAAGGGGTCATGAGGTACATTTTTCTGAGGTTGTCCATACGCCCTCAGACACTGGAAATATTATACTACGAAATAATTGAAGAAAAAACAGCAAATTCAACTTTTTTTACAAAGTATAGAAAATGATTCCTTCTCTTTTCAGCATATTCACCAGTATTATGTACTGTTTTGTGGAAATTTACGTTTCCAGTCACACGCCGGCCGGCGTGTGACCGGGAAACGCGAAAAACCCTGGAATAGTCAAAGAGCAGCCGGTACCGGATTTACTGGACACCGCACTTGACATCATCATAATCGTCAGCATTGGTGAGAAGGACGACTACGGTGTCGGGGTGGCCTGCAGCTTTGATCTTGTCAATGTCGAAGTTGAGGATGAGCTGGCCGGCCTTGACCTGGTCGCCTTCAGCAACCTGAGGATCGAAGCCGTCGCCGTTCATGGCAACTGTGTCGACGCCGACGTGGATCAGAAGTTCCATGCCGGAAGGAGTTGAAAGGCCGATCGCGTGCTTGGAATCCGCTACGGAAGTGATCTCGCCGTCAAACGGAGCTACGACATAGCCCGCGGAAGGACGAATGCCTACGCCGTCGCCGAGGACACCACTTGCAAAGGTCTCGTCTTCGATATCATCACGGGCAATGACTTCACCGTTCGAAGGAGCCTTGACCACGCCTGCGGAGCAGCTGATGACGGTCTGCTCGGGAACCTTGATCTGCTCTACAGGAGCTGCGGGAGCTTTCTTCTTCTCTTCCTCTTTCCAGAACATCCATGTGCCCGCGAAGGCGATGCCGCCTGCGATGGCAAGGACGATCGTGTACATCACGGGATTAGAAACGGTCAGGTAGCCGGGAATACCGGTAACGCCGTAAGCGGTTGCGCCGAAGCCCATGAATGCAGCGAGCAGCGCGCCGACGGCACCGCCGATCATACCGCAGATGAAGGGCTTGAAGAAGCGCATGTTGACACCGAAGATGGCGGGCTCGGTGATACCGAGAGCCGCGGACATGGAGGACGGGATCGCGACGGATTTGGTCTTCTGGTTCTTGACCTTGAGACCGACCGCAAGGCAGGCGCCGAACTGTGCGAAGTTGGCGGCGGAAGCGATGGGCATCCATGTGTTCAGACCGGTCTCAGCAAGCATGCCAGCCTCGATGACGTTGTACATATGGTGCAGGCCCATGACGACGGTCCAGGGATAGATCGCGCCCATGATACCGGAACCAATGGGGTTGCGGACAAGGATCTTGGCGCCGGCCAGAACGTAGGTCTCCAGAGTGGAGAAGATCGGTCCGACGATCCAGAGGGTCAGGAATGCGGTGGCCAGAACGGTGCAGAGAGGGGTGACAAACAGGTCGATCATCTCCGGCACATGCTTATGCAGCCATTTCTCGATAATACTCATGAGCCAGACTGCTATAATGACCGGGATGACATGGCCCTGATAGCCGGATCTCTGGATCGTGACGATGTTGCCGATCAGGTGCCATCTGGGGATGACGCCGTCCGTGACGCCGAAGAAGCTGTTGATGGCGTCTGTGTTCGCGACATTCCAGCCGTTCAGGAAAGCGGAGTGGATCATCAGAAGACCGATGACTGCGCCGAGGAACAGGTTGCCGCCAAAGACACGGGCCGCTGATACGGCGACGATGACAGGCAGGTAAGCGAAAGCGGTATTCGCGACTGTATCAAGGAATGCAAACCAGTCGCTGTTGCCGAAGCCCAGGCCGGGGATCTTCGCGAGAGCCTCGACGAGACCCATCATAAGACCGGAAGCGACGATGGCGGGAAGGATCGGGACGAAAACATCGCCGACGGTCTTCAGGGCCTGTCTCCAGACAGGTGCCTTTGCCGCTGCCGCCGCCTTGACGTCATCCTTCGTGCCGGCCGCAACACCGGTGATCGCGATGAATTCGTCAAAGACCTTGTTGACGGTGCCGGTGCCGATGATCAGCTGGAGCTGTCCGTTGGACTCGAACATGCCCTTGACGCCATCGACTTCCTCTAGAGCCGCCTTGTTGACTTTCCCGTTATCCGCGATAACGAGACGCAGCCTTGTCGCGCAGTGCGCGGCGGAGACCACGTTTGCGCCGCCTCCGATATTATCGGAGATCTCTTGCGCACATTTACGGTAATCCAATGCCATAACGGTTTCCTCCCTTTATGGAGACGGATCCGCTTATCCGCAGAACCGTCTGTGAAAAAGTTAAATGAATTGATACTATGGTTTCCTTTTGTAAACGTTTTCAGTCCGACTTTATTTTATTTTAATTTATGTTGTTTGTAAACTGCTATTTTTCCAAATAAACCGGAGAGGTTTTTGTGCATATTTACGGAATGTATGGAGTATTTCCGACAGATAGTACAAAAGCAGGTTGAAAACGATTGCAAACACGCTAAAAAAAATTCAGAAAAATTTCAGAACAGACCGGGCAGCCTCAGGCTGTATAACACAGCCATGTTCAGTATAAGGCAACAGTATAAGGGAGACTGTCGCGCGGAGGTCCGGCCGCTGACTCCCATTTCAGTCACTCAGACCCAGATCCTTAAAGGCTTTGGCAAGCCCGTCCTCTGGACTTTTGGGGACTTTTTTATTCACTCAGGCCCAGATCCTTAAAGGCTTTGGCAAGCCCGTCTTCTGTGACGGCAGGGCAGATGATGTCGCTCTCCTTCTGGAGAGCTTTGCTGCCGTTGGCCATACAGACACTGGTCCCGACAGTTCGGATCATTTCGATATCGTTCATACTGTCTCCAAAGCCGATAGTATCCTCAACCGGGACGCCCAGATATTCACACACGCGGAGGACGCCGCGTCCCTTGTCGAAGGCGCGGTTGATCAGTTCGCCGTTCAGGCAGGGGTGGGCCGGATCGCTGATCTCCTGGATCACAAAATCAAAGTCTTTTTCCAGAAGGTTCCTGGCCGGTGCCAGCTGTTCATCCCTCAGGCACATGATGACAACTTTATAGACAGGATCTGTGCCGTCAAATTCCGACATAGGCCGGATATTGAGGCTCTCCGCCAGGGCTTTTCTCCAGCGCTCGATCTCGCTGTTGCCCTTGGCTCCGGCGTTGTCGGCCAGAAAGCTTCCCAGGTCTTCATCGCCGTAGGTCGCCCCCTTTGTCTCGACGGTGCAGAAAACTCCTTCAGCGTGGAGAGAGTCCAGCGCGGTCTTTGCCTGGTCTGCAGTCATCGGATGATCATAGATCACTTCACTGCCGACTGTGACATACCCGCCTGCGCTCGCCACGACGCCGTCAAAGCCATACTTTAAAAGAGGAGAGAGCATGGCGTAATTCCTGCCCGAACACAGAAATACCTTGTGTCCCTTTGCCTGCGCGCTCCGGATCGCCCTGAGAGCGCTGTCCGGAGGTGTATTGGAACCCGCTTCTGTCAGAGTCCCGTCTATATCAAGAAAAATCAGTTTAGTGCTCATAGATATTTTGAATTCCTTTATTCTGTATCTCTCTATTTTGTATCTCTTTATTTCGTATCTCTTTATTTTATGTCAGGAGTGCGTCGAAATGTAGTTCCGGTGCCGTTTTAAGAAAGGGCAGGTCTTCTGTCAGCTCAGACGGAACCGCGCTCCACGATCATATACTGCAGCCTTGTCTGGCGCACGCGGCCGGCGTCTTTTCCCTCATCGATCAGCTCCAGGAGGAGCCTCGCGGCTTCTTCACCGCACTGGCGGAAAAAGAAGTGGGCTGTGGTCAGGCCGGGTATGGAGACATTGTCGACCCAGCTGTCACCTACACCGACGATACTCACGTCCCCGGGGACGTTCCTGCCGGCTTCGCGCAGGGCGCAGAGGGCGCCCATGGCCATGGTATCGGTGGCGCAGACCACGGCATCCAGGTCAGGATGCCTGGCAAGGAGGTTCTGCATGGCTGTCTTTCCCCCCTTCGCTTCAAAAGTACTGGTCTCTATGGGAAGGGGGATGTCCAGGCCTGCTTCCCGCAGAGCCGCCTCCGCGCCGCAGCGTCTGTTGCGGCCGGCGGCGATATCCTCCTCGGGGGCGCTGATCATCACGATCTTCTGCCTTCCCCGGGCTATGAGCAGTGTCGTCAGGTCCTTGACGGCATGAAAATCGTCATGGCAGATGCAGGGGAAGCCCTCAATATCCTGTCCGGTGATGACCACCGGTACGCGGCAGCGGCGGATCGCATCCTCGATCCTTCCGTCAAATACAGTGCCCATCAGGATGATCCCTGACACCTGGTTTTCCTGCATGCTCTCCAGATAGCGCAGTTCTGTTTCCGTATTGTGGTCAGTACATCCCAGGACAGTCATGAAATTGCGTTCAAACAGCTTCCGGGACGCGCCGGCAGTGATCTGACTGACGGAATCCGAGTAGATCCGGGGCACGATGATCCCCACCTGATTGATCCTGCCTGTGCGCATCGTCTGGGCCAGCGGATTGGGCCGGTAACCGGTCTCCTCGATCGCCTTTCTGACACGCTCTCTCTTTTCTTCGCTGATGGAGCCGCCGTTAATATACCGGCTTACAGCCGCGGGGGATACCCCCGCGAGCTGCGCAACTTCTTTAATTGTCATTTCCTGCTGTCGTCCCTTGCTCTTTTTTCCTGCCTGTCGTGGTCTTTCTTACAGATGTCTTTTTTTCCGCAGGAGCGCTTGTCTTTGCGGCACGTTTCTTTGCCGTCTCTGCAGGAGGGGTTTCTCCGGCGGCCAGCGCCGCCTCCGCTTCCTTCTGGGCTTTGGTCTTCCTGGTCCGCTTTTTAGGGGCTTCAGCGGGAGCTTCCTGACCGGCAGCCTGAGCCGCTTCTGCTTCCTTCTGAGCCTTGGTCTTCCTGGTGGTCCGCTTCTTCGGCGCTTTCGCAGGGGCGTCTTCCGCCGGCAGCTCCGCGGGAGCCTCCGCCGGGGTCTCTCCTGCCTTCTCAGCCGGAACCTCTGCGGGAGCCTCCGCAGGAATCTCTGCTGATTTCTCCGCCGGGTTCTCTGCCGCAGGGGCGTCAGCAGTCACCTTTTCCTCCTCAGATTCTGAGGATCCGGGCTTCTGCGGGGGTACATCTTTTTTCGTAAAAGGCTCGTTAAAGTTTGTCATCAGCCAGGCAAAATCATAGGCGGGAAGGCTGACAGCCTTTGCGGCGCGGGGCTCGCCTGTGATCAGGTCGTAATAGTCCTCTGCCTCGTCGATCCAGGCTGTCTCGTCGCTGTCACTGAAATTGAAGAGAGCGATGAGCTTCTGGCCTTTGAAATAGCGGCCGATTCCGAGGATGTGGTCGTTGTAGGGCTCGACGATCCATGTGTCGGCTTCGTTCTCAAAGACGTCATAGGCGGCGCGGATCTTTTCCATGACGCGGAGGGCGTTGAAGATCCTGCCGGGGCGGGTCGCCGGATCGTGGCGCTGGGCGACTTCGTCCCAGTCCAGATTTCCGCGGTGCAGGTAGCGGCTGTCCTCCCATTTGAGGGGATCCTCGTGGTAGGTGTAGTCGTTTTTCTGGCCGATCTCATCGCCGCTGTAGAGAACGGGGATGCCGCTCTGGGTGAGCAGGAAGGCGTGGAGCATGATATCCAGGCGGATCGAGCGGTCCAGCTTGGCTTCATCGCCCTCATATTCCGCCGCCTCAATGCCGCACAGGGATGCGGTGGTCCCGCACAAGCGGGCATCGCCGAGGCGGGGGTCATTATTGTAGAGCTCACCGCGGGCATCACTGTCATAGCCCTGACCGGTCAGGTAGTCATTGAGGAATTTCTTGTGGGGGACCTCTTCCATCCCGAACTGCTTGAGGAATTTATAATCCAGGCCCCAGCCGATATCATCGTGGCAGCGCAGGTAATTCAGGAAGGTATATTCGTGAGGCAGGGCAAAAACAGTCTCCATCTGGTGGCGGAGAAGCCTCACGTCATGGGTCGCAACGGTGTGCCATGTGCTGGCCATCGTAGTCACGTTGTAGATCATATGGCACTCGGGCTTCTCCAGGGTCCCGAAATAGGGAACGACCTTGGAGGGCTCCATGACGATCTCGCCCAGGAGCAGTGTTCCGGGGCAGACGACCTCTGTAGCCATGCGCATCAGACGGACCAGGGTATGGACCTGGGGGAGGTTGCGGCAGTCGGTGCCCAGTTCCTTCCAGATGTAAGGTGTCGCGTCCAGGCGGATGATGTCCACACCGTGGTTGCAGAGGTTGAGCATATCGGCAGTCATATCATTGAAGACCACTGGATTCGCATAATTCAGATCCCACTGATAGGGATAGAAAGTGGTCATGACCACCTTGCCGGCTTCCTCACACCAGGTAAAATTGCCCGGAGCAGTCGTCGGGAAGACCTGGGGGACAGTTTTTTCAAATTCATTCGGAATATCCCAGTCGTCATAGAAGAAATATCTGTCCTGATATTCCTTTTCGCCGGCGCGGGCGCGCTTCGCCCACTCATGGTCCTCGCTCGTGTGGTTCATGACGAAGTCAAGGCAGACGCACATGCCGTGGGAATGGCAGGCATCGCCCAGATCGGCGAGGTCTTCCATGGTCCCCAGCTCAGGCTGCACCTTGCGGAAATCAGCGACTGCATAACCGCCGTCGCTCCTGCCTGCAGGACTCTCCAGCAGGGGCATCAGGTGAATGTAGTTAAGGCCGCATTCCTCCAGATAGTCCAGGTGCTCGCGGACACCCTTGAGCGTGCCGGCAAAGCAGTTGGTGTACATAAGCATGCCGAGCATGTCATTTCCCTTGTACCAGCCTGTCTCTTCCTCCCTCATCTGATCCCACTGTTTGAGGGCATCCGATCTCTGCACATAGTAGTCGTGGAGCATGCCGCAGAAATACTCAAAGGCCTGCTGGTCGTTATGGTAGAGCTCCGCATAAAGCCATTTCAGCTCATCGTAGTGCCTGGCCAGCCGTTCCGAAAACTCCGGCTCCCAATTTTTTTCTTCAAACATTTCCGTATCCCTCCTGACTGTGATCACCCCTGCAGCTCCGCCGGAACTGTAACCGGCTGCCGAAACTGTCCACACTCTTTCGCGGCCGCAGACAGCAGCCGGCTGCAGGTATTTGCTTGTGCCCTCACATGGCCGCAGTACTCAAACAGAAGCAGACAGGCTGTCAGCCTTTGTAAGAAGCGCGGCATGTAATCGTTTTCATAACTTTTTATATTATAAAAAATATATAAACTCTCCGCAATTCGCAAACCTATGAAGATAAAGTATAAAATTTGTGTAAATTGCACAAAAGACATCCTGCAGAAGGTATTGTTTTCTTCATCTGTGACGAATAATCACTCGCAAATACTTGCTGGAAATATGTTTTCGGATAATTGTCCGCAGGTCATACAACGGGAAGTTTCTTACGGATAATTGTCCGCAGGTCTTTACCGCAGGTAGTTTCTTTCTGATAATTGTCTGCAGGCAATTATCCGGGTAATTATCTTGCGGATAATTGCCTGCAGGACTCCCTCGCAAGTCTTGTGCAGTGAAAAAGAAAACAGGCACTTTGCCGCTCTGCCGCGGCTCTGTGCCTGCTCTCATTTTTATTTATCTTTTTTCTGTCTGCCTCCAGCGGAGCAGTATCCCTGACTCCGGCGGAAGACAGAGACGGATCCAGCCCCCGTGGACGGAAACCTTCCCCGGGAGTTTCTCCTTCGGTTTTTCTGAAACAGATTCTTCCGGGGCGGTTTTCTCTTCCCCTATTCCGCCTGCCGCGGATTCACCCAGGGCGGTTTTTTCTTTTCCTGATACGCCTGCCGCGGATTCACCCGGGGCGGTTTTTCCTTCCCCTGTTCCGCCTGCCGCGGATTCACCCGGGGCGGTTTTTCCTTCCCCTGTTCCGCCTGCCGCGGATTCATCCGGGGCGGTTTTTTCTTTTCCTGTTCCGCCTGCCGCGGATTTTTCTGACATGGTTTTCCCTGAAGCCTTTTTTTCTGAGGCGGGTTCTTCCGATATAAATCCCCCGCGTCTGGTCAGAAAAGCATATTCCAGTTCCGCTTGCGGAGGAATCCCCGCGCAGAGAACGTCCGCTTCATAATCGATCTCAATATAGTTGATATTGATAAGGACGATCCAGGATTCCGCAGGGACGGGACGGATTCCTGCAGGGCTGTTCCTGTTCCCGCCGGAAGGCCTTCCGGCACAGCCGCGGAAAAACCGGGCATAGGCCAGGACGCCGTCTTCGTCCGCGAGCCGCACCAGAGACCCCCTGCGCAGGGCTTTACTGGCACGCCGGAGGGCGATCAGATCTTTGTGGCACCGGATAAGCTCTTTGTCCTCGTGTCCCCATGGATAAGTCCTGCGGTTGTCGGGATCCGTAAATCCTGTCAGCCCCGCTTCATCCCCGTAATAGATGGTCGGAGCCCCGGGCCATGTCATCTGAATGAGCACTGCCTGGCGCATGACCTCCATGTGAGTGCCCTGAAGGGCTGCCGCACAGCCCAGGCTCTGGACTCTCCCCACGACGCGGTTGGTGCGCGTCAGGAACCGGGAATGGTCATGGTTGGAGAGCTGGTTCATGCTGACCCTCAGCGCCGCTTCCGGCAGGGCATTCCGGTTCATTCCTCCCGCTTCTCTCCAGAACGCTGTGGGATCACCGTAGAGGTCCTCTCTCCTGGCATCGCTGTGTTTTTCCATCCCGGTGAGAAAACCTGTCAGTGGTTCCATGAAAAACTCGTAGTTCATGATGGTGTCCCACTCTTCTCCCTGCAGCCATTTCTGGGAATCCGTATAGTTTTCCGCCAGAATGACAGCCTCCGGATTGGCCTTCTTCACAGCTTTCCGGAAGCGTTTCCAGAACTGATGGTTAAAGGAGGGGGAATAGCCGAGGTCCGCGGCGACATCCAGCCGCCAGCCGTCCGCGCAATAGGGCGGAGAGACCCATTTTTTCCCGATCCTTATGATCTCCCGGCAGAGTTCCTCGGAACCATCATAGTTCAGTTTCGGAAGCGTCTCGAATTTCCACCATGCGTCATAGGTATCGTTGGAAGGCCATTCACTGTTGGCAAAGCGGAAATACTCCGCATAGGGCGACCTTCGCGACGCCTTGGCTCCCCTGATCCCGTCCGGGAGTTTCTCATAGATCTTCTCCGCGTCCATCCAGCGGTGGAAAGAGCCGCAGTGATTGAACACTCCGTCCAGGATGACGCGGATCCCTCTCGAGTGGGCTTCCCGGACCAGCTTTGCAAAGAGCCTGTCGCTCGCTTCGAGATTGGCCGGATCCGTTACCCGGACCAGGTAGCGCTCCGCATTCTGATTGGTCAGTTTTTTTCTTGAGGAGGATTTCCTGCTCCGCAGTTCTGTTCCATGCGCTGTCCCGGAAGCCAGACTCCGGCTCCGCACTCTGCCGCCAGGCCGGTCCCCCTTCGGCTTCTGTCCCTGCAGGGATGGATCCGGGAACAGCAGATTCCCCTTGTCCCGGACGATCCTGCCGATATGAGGGTCGATATGTTCATAATCCTGGGTATCGTATTTGTGGCTGGACGGCGACAGAAAGATCGGGTTCAGGTAGATCCCTTCGACACCGAGGTCCTGCAGGTAATCCAGCTTATCGATCACCCCCTGCAGGTCTCCGCCGTAAAACTCCATGTATCCACAGGAGGATGGCGGCCGGTCCCAGTCGCGGATCTGCCTGACGGGTTTCCCCAGATAGGAATACTCCCCGTCCAGTACATCGTTGGAGGGATCCCCGTTGCAGAAGCGGTCGACAAAGATCTGATACAGCACTGCGCCCTCCGCCCAGTGCGGCGGGTCAAATCCCGGGATGACATGCCAGTAGTCCTCGGGGCGGATCGTATTGCGTATTCCGCGCCGGGAATAGCGGAACCTCCGCCCCCGGGAGATGATTTCAAAATAATATCTGAGAGGAGTTTTTGTGACTTCAAACTGCACGGCGTAATAGTCGAAGCAGCCGTCGGATTCCTCGCGGTGCATGCGCAGCCAGCTGGTCCCTGTCACCAGGAAACAGGACTGGGCTTCTCCCGCGTCGATCCGCAGCCGGATGGTGACTTTCTCGAACATCTTCGGACAGGGAGGAGTTATGTAGTCCGCTGTTGTATCACTGAATACCGCTCTGAGAGCAGGCTCCCTGTTATCTCTGTCAGACATAAGCAATTCCTCTGAACTCTCTCGCTCTTTTCGTTCCCGTCCAGCCCCTGCCGGGGTACGGCCGGAAACGTGAAAAATCTCCAGGCCGGTCAACGAGTGACCGTCTGCCTCATTTCTATGTGTTCCCTGCAGTTCCAGACCGTCTCGAAACCCGGGCGGAACGGCGAAAATCTTTATATTCTCTGAAAAGGTTACGCCCCCGCAGCCTGAGGCCGCAGAGGCGTCTGGTACATGGTCCGGGTTCAGGCTGTCCTGAATGGCCGTAAAAAGCTGTCGGACAAAAGAGATCATACTTGTGGCCATGGGCGAGTGCCCGCAAACATGTATGAATAAACTACGCGCTGCTCCGCCAACCGGATCCCTTCGAGACCGGTCAGCGAATGAACCGTAAGGATCACACTCCGGCTTCCGCAGGAGTCACACGGTCCTGAAACAGCCTGTCAAATTCCTCTCCCGTAAGCTTTTCCTTCTCCATGAGGAGATCAGCCGCGCGGTACAGGATATCCTTGTTTTCGGAAATGATCTTTTTCGCCTTCGCGTAGCAGTCCTCGATGATCGTCCGGATCTCCTTGTCGATCTCTCCGGCCATATATTCACTGTTCCGCTTTTCATGCCCTATATCATAGCCCAGGAAAACATCCTCTCCGCCCTGCTCGTAGTTGATGGTACCGATCGACGGGGACATGCCGTAGCGGGTGACCATCTGGCGGGCGATGTTAGTCGCCTGTTTGATGTCCTGGGACGCGCCGGTGGTGATATCGTCAAGGACGAGCTCCTCCGCGATGCGCCCGCCCAGACTGACCATGATCTCCTGGAGCATGCGCCCCCTGGTGAAATACATTTCATCCCGGTCCGGAAGCGGCATGGTATAGCCGCCGGCCCCTATACCGGTAGGGATCACGGAGATCGTGTAGACATTGCCGACATCCGGAAGCTCATGGAAGAGGATGGCATGCCCGGTCTCGTGGAAGGCAGTGATCCTTTTTTCCTTTTCCGAGATCACATGGCTCTTTTTCTCCGTGCCGATCCCGATCTTGATAAAGGCATTCTTGATATCGGACTGGACGATATAAGGTCTGTCCGCTTTTGCGGCGGCGATGGCCGCCTCATTGAGGAGGTTTTCCAGATCCGCTCCGGCAAAACCGGCCGTCGTGCGGGCGATCTCTGCCAGGTCCACGTCATCGCCCAGAGGCTTGTTGGCGGCATGGACCTTGAGGATCTCCTCTCTGCCCTTTACATCGGGGCGGCCGACAGAGACCTTGCGGTCAAAACGGCCCGGGCGCAGGATGGCGGGGTCAAGGACATCCACACGGTTTGTGGCCGCCATGACAATGATGCCCTCATTGACGCCGAAACCGTCCATTTCAACAAGGAGCTGGTTCAGGGTCTGCTCCCTCTCATCGTGGGATCCGCCGAGGCCTGTCCCTCTGCGGCGGGCGACTGCATCGATCTCATCGATGAAGACGATGCAGGGGGAATTCTTTTTGGCTTCTTCAAACATGTCGCGGACGCGGGACGCGCCGACACCGACGAACATTTCCACAAAATCAGAGCCGGAAATGCTGAAAAACGGCACCTTCGCCTCGCCGGCAACTGCTCTGGCGAGGAGGGTCTTGCCCGTGCCGGGGGCTCCCTCAAGGAGCACGCCCTTGGGGATCCGGGCACCGACCTTCGTATACTTTGCGGGGCTGCGCAGGAAATCTATGATCTCCTCCAGGTCTGACTTTTCCTCCTCCAGGCCGGCGACCTGTTTGAAGGTCACATTTTCACCCGTCGACAGCCTGGCTTTGCTCTTGCCGAAATTCATCATCCGGGCATTGCTTCCGCCCATATTCTGGCCGGACATCATGTAAAAGAAAAAGAAGCAGATCCCCATGACCAGGATCATCGGCAGAATGCTGGTCATAAAAAGGTTTTCCGAGGGGATATCCCGGACTGTCGTATACACTCCGGCCTCCCGGGCCATCTCCTCAATGTCCGAGATCACCGTCGCGTACAGATATTCACTCTTTTTGTCCCCGAGCTTCACGACCGCGTAGCCGGTCGCATTGTCCTTGTTCGGGGCGATCTCCACAGCCTCGACACTGCCGGACTGGAGATCTTTCCTGAATTCTTCTTTTGTATATTCCCTCTCCCCTGTAGAAAAGTTATTTTTCAGGATCGGAGAAAAAAACAAAAAGAACAAGACTGCCATGATGACCAGTCCCATGTAGTTATTACTTCTTCTTGTCGGTGTCTTATCCAAAATGTACTCCTACTGACGCTTCTTTTTAAATCTTTATCTTAAATCTTCATCGCGCAATACCCGCGGGCTCAGTCATGGAACAGATACACGGGCGGGTCTTGCTCTCTTCTTATTTTTCTGTCTCTTTGATCACGCCGATATAAGGCAGGTTCCTGTATCTCTGATCAAAATCCATTCCCCATCCTACCACGAAGGCATCCGGCACCTGGAATCCGAGATAATCAACCGTAATGTCGATCTCCGGGGCGCGGCGGGAGGGTTTGTCCAGCAGGGTGCAGAGGTGGACAGAAGCGGCTTCGCGGGTGCGGAACAGCTCCTGCAGGAAATGCAGCGTCCTGCCCGAATCGATAATGTCCTCCACAACAATGATATCCTTGCCCTTGAGAGGCTCCTCCAGATCCTTGATGATGCGCACGATCCCGCTCGAGGTCGACGAGCTGCCATAGCTTGACACAGACATAAAGTCAAAGGTCACGGGCACCGTGATCCGTTTCGCCAGCTCGCACATGAAAAACACGGCGCCGCGGAGAATGCAGATGAGGTGGACTTCCCTTCCCTCATAGTCCCTGCTGATCTGTTCTCCCAGAGCCCGTATCCTTTCATTTACCTCTTCCTCGGTGAACATCACCTCTATTTTGTTTAAGTTCATCCTGTATTCTCCCTTGTATAAAAGATGGTCTTATATAAAAGATGGTCTGTAACAACTGTAAATAAGGGTGTATGACCGCATCACCCGGGCTGCCCGGTCTCCATGCCGGCCAATGCGCAGGTGATCTCCAGGATCCTCTTTGTGTCCGGGGTGATCCTGCAGCTGTCTCCCATTCGGATCCCCGGGATCCACAAGGCTTCTTTCCCGCGGCAGGGGAAAAGGATTCGGTCTCTGAACCTGGAAGGTACCCCGGCGTCGAGCATGACTCTGGCGACCTTCCTGGTCATAAGTTCCGGCTTCCCGGCTCCTGACGAGAGCTTCATATAATCTCCTGCCTGTCTGGTCCGGAAATCAGGAAACACTGCCATTTTATCATAATCAAACCATTTCGTATACTTGTTTCGGGGAATTGCGGCAAGGTCGCCGTCAAAGTCCAGGATCCGCCAGCTGTAGGCATCCCGAGAAACAGGATAAAAGTCCTCCTCCGGCAGCCTCCCCTCCGTCCGGAAAAGCTTTTCAGGGCAGATCAGGAGCCTGCCCGCCTCCCGGAAAACCGTGACTCCTCCCGGCATGGAGAGCCTGGCACTCTCCTGTCCCCTGCAGAGCTGGTCTGCGGCCTCCACATGGACTGCTCCGAGACTCCGGTCGGAGTCTGCGCAGGTACAGAGAGCGCGGTAGAGTACGCGTTTCCGGATGTAGGGGTCTTCGCGCTCCAGAGCCCTGATCCTCAGGACCAGTACCCCGGCTGCCGCGTCTGTCCCCGGCGCCGCAGACTCCTGACCTTCCGGGATCCCCGGAACCTCTGGAACACCCGGCCCCCGGACCGGCGCCAGACATCTGTACAGGGCTTCTTCCGCCGCTTTTTCAAGATACCGGTCTGCCTCTGCACAGTAATCCGCAAAACGGGCCAGGTGCCTGGCTGAGGCAGTATTTACGCCTGCCGACAGCCTGGGCATGATCTCCCTGCGCAGGTAATTCCGCGTATAGGAGGTATCCTCGTTGGTCTCATCCACTCTCCACGACAGGCCCTGCCCGGTCAGATACTCTTCGATCGAGGCTCTGTTCTCCATAAGGAGCGGCCGGATCAGGTTCCCGTTGACAGGAAGCATACCGCCGGCCCCCCGCAGGTCCGTCCCTCTGCACAGATGAAAAAGGACTGTCTCCGCCTGGTCTTCCATGTGGTGGGCGACCGCGATCCTGCAGGGCGTCCCCCGCTCTCTTTCAAGAGAAGCGCGCACCTGTTCAAAAGCCTCGTACCGGATCCTCCGCCCGGCTTCCTCGACTCCAGTTCTCCAGACCTTTGCCCGGGCGGCGGCATCCGCCCGAATACAGGTACAGGGGACATCATATCTCCGGCACAGGTCCTCCACAAATCTGAGGTCTCCCTCTGCCGACTCTCTCAGCCCGTGGTGCACATGCACAGCATGCAGATGGATCCCCAGCTCCGCAGAGATCCGCAGCAGGATCATAAACAGGCACAGAGAATCCGCCCCACCGGAAATACCGGCCGCGACCGACTCTCCGGGATCTGTCATTTTATTTTCCAGGATATATTTTTTCACACGGGAATAGAACTCTTCTCCCCGGGAACCAGCTGTTTTTTTCCTGCTTTTATCCATGATCGTATTCGTGCTCCGCCGGCGTGTGTATTGAAGATGGCAGCCCTGTACATTTCCGACATTCCCTGCCTATGGGATCCGTCGTTCCCTGCTCCTCCGACATTCCCTGTCTGTGGGGCCCGTCGTTCCCTGCTTCTCTGGCATTCCCTGCCTGTGGGACTCGTCATGACGTGCTTCTCCGGTATTTCCGGGTATAGAAACTGACGCGCCATACACTCTCTGCATGGCGCGTCCCTTTTATACAAAATATTTCCAGGCAACTACCGTTCTAACTACCGTTCTTCTTTAAAAACCGTTTCGCCCTCATAGATCAGCCCCAGCTTTTCCCGGGCGATCTCTTCAATATATGCGTCTGTACCGGTGTATTTTCGGTACTCTTCAATATCAGCAGCGCGCTCCCTTTCCGCCTGGATCTCGATCTCCAGAGCCCGTTCGCGTGCCAGATTCTCCTTGAGACGTTTTCTGAGGGAAATGCCGTTGACCATCACTGCTGCCAGGATCAGGACAACGACAGTCACAGCCAGGACCATACTGATCAGGTTCTGTCTGTCATTCTGTATCAGAAGGCTGCCGGAAAACCCTGTCCTGCCTGCCTTCTTCCGCCGCCCCGCCTTCCTGCGGTCCGCAGATGCACGGGTCCTGCTCCCCTTCCTGCGGGTGCTTCCCCTGCGGGTATGGGTCCCTTTTTTCACGACTGCCGGCCTTCTCTCAGAAGTGGTACCGGCCTCTTCAGTGGACTGAATGGTCTTGCTCATTTCCTCCGATCCTCACGCCGCGTTTCCGGCCGCCCCTGACCAGGGTGTGACCTGGAACCGCACTGCTTATGACGGCGCTGAAAATGCGTTCAGCGCGGTTCGTCAGCAATAGCGGAAGAGATCCTGAACTTCCTCTTTCCGGACGTTTTCACGAACTTCAAGGACTTCAGCCCTGGTCTCGCGGTCGCCGAAAGAAATACCAATGATATCTCCCGGCTTTACTTCGGCGCTCGCTCTTGCAACCTTGCCGTTAAGTGTTACTCTCCCGTTATCACAGGCCTCATTCGCGACCGTCCTGCGTTTGATCAGTCTGGTCACCTTGAGGTATTTGTCCAGGCGCATGGTTATATCCTTTCAGCAGATCAGCTGTTCACCGCATCCTTAAACGCCTTGCCGGCTTTGAATCTGGGGCTTCTGGAAGCCGCGATCTGAATGGACTCTCCTGTCTGAGGATTTCTGCCCTCTCTGGCAGCCCGCTCACCGATATCAAAAGTACCGAAACCGACGAGGGAAATCTTATCACCCTCCCTGAGAGCTTCGACTACGGTCTCAATAAAAGCCTTGTATGCATTTTCTGCATCTTTAGCGCTGAGTCCGGTTTTCTCACGAATTTTGTCTACGAATTGTCCCTTGTTCATATCTTCTCCTTAAATGATATCCTGCTAGCAGGTCCGGTGGGGAACTGCAGATCCATTTATTTTGTACAGATCAGTGATCTACAGGTCCTGAATGTAATTGATACAGTTGTAATTTATAAAGCCTCTGTTATGTGAACAGGGGGGTATTTTTTATTGTAATTGTTTTCGGTTATGTTTGTCAACCTGAGGTGACTGACCATTCAGCACCATTTTCAACCCATTTTCAGCGACCATTTCAACGCCATTTTATCCGGGTCTGCACGCTGAGTGTGCACGATAACCTTCGAGGCCGGTCAGGAACGGCCGGTAACAATCGACCATTTCTGAAGCAGGTATTCGCGGTCATTATGCGACGGCTCTGCCAGAACGTCCTCCAGCATCTCATGGAGGATCCTTCCCATTTCTTTTCCCGGCCTGACCCCGTACGAGATGAGATCATTTCCGTTCACTGCCAGATCCCGGAGTGTGAGGCAGTCTTTATGCTCGAGGATCTCCGCGTACAGTTCGCGGACCCTGGCAATGTGAGCCTTCTTTTCTTCTCTCCGGAAAGTGCTCTGGGCAAGCATGTCCGCTTCCTTTACCTCCAGAAGCAGGGGGAACAGGTCCTCCCCGATCCTGACGATGGCCCGGCGGACTCCTGCGGGGGTCAGCCGGATCTCCCGGTCATGACAGCGCACCAGCTGCACGGTTTTCCTGCGGGTCTCATTGTCGGACTTCAGCCTTCGGAGG
The DNA here is from genome assembly GCF_900101015.1 of Sarcina sp. DSM 11001. Taxonomy (GTDB): domain Bacteria; phylum Bacillota; class Clostridia; order Lachnospirales; family Lachnospiraceae; genus CAG-791. The sequence goes on from NZ_FNFZ01000008.1 coordinate 74,356, forward strand.
ATCTCCTCCGCGATCTTCGCGCCGGCCTCCGGATGTCCGTAAAAATGGTCGATCCCTTTTTCATCTGTGGACCTGCACAGGGGTTTGCCCACGTCATGCAAAAGGATCGCGGTGCGGAGGATCCGGTCAGGTCTCGCCTGCATGAGGGCACACATCGTGTGTTCTCCTACATTATAAATATGATGGGGATTGTTCTGGGGTGTCTCCATGCACCGGTCAAATTCAGGCAGGATCACTGCCGTGATCCCGCATTCATAGGCCATGCGCAGCCTGTCCGGATGAGGGGAGACCAGGATCTTTTCAAGCTCTGCCGCGATGCGCTCCGCGCTGATCCGGGCGAGGGTGGGCGCAAGCGTCCGCATGGCGCGGAGAGTCCCCTCCTCCACTGTGTATCCCAGCTGGGCGGAAAAACGCACTGCGCGCAGGATCCTCAGGGCATCTTCTTCAAATCTCTTCCTGGGATCGCCCACCGCGCGGATCCGTTGGGTCTCCAGATCTGAAATGCCGTCGAAAAAGTCCTGGAGGCCGTCCTTTTCATTATAGGCCATCGCGTTGATGGTAAAATCACGCCTTTTCAGATCCTCCCTGAGGCTGGCGGTAAAGGTGACCTCTGACGGATGCCTGCCGTCGAGATACTCCCCGTCTATGCGGTAGGTGGTCACTTCATAGGCTTCCCCCCGTCCCGACGGGATAGTAACAGTCCCGTGCTTAAGTCCCGTGTCGATCGTACGGGAAAACAAGGCCTTGACCTGAAGGGGCAGAGCAGAGGTCGTGATATCCCAGTCATGCGGCTGTTTCCCCAGAAGGCTGTCCCGGACACAGCCGCCCACTACGTAGGCTTCATATCCGTTTGCCTCGAGTACCTTCAGGATGCGGGCAGCGCCTGCCGGAATCTCGATCCTATAGTTTTTCATATCGGGGCTGCTCCTCCTTCCAGGCCTTTTTTTCTGCATCTGAAGCGGTCTCAGGCCCTGTTTCTCACTTCGTGAGACGGGCTGCCGGATCAGTGATCAGTAGGACTTGCCCCAGTAGACCATCTTTTTCGCAGGCTTTCCGCAGCACACACAGGTCCCTGAGATCGTTTCCTGTTCGAAAGGAATGCAGCGGCTGGTCACGCCGAATTTTTCCTTGATCTCTTCTTCACAGGCGAGCTCTCCGCACCACATAGCCTTGACGAAACCGGTCTTCTCGGCAAAGATCTTCTCAAATTCCGCGCGGTCGGCTGCCTTGTAGGTATGCTCCTCAAGGTGTTTTTTCGCGCGCTCATACATATCTTTCTGAATCTGGTCCAGAAGGGCGCCGACGCGGGCGGGCAGATCTTCCAGAGCACACTCTTCCTTCTCCCCTGTATCCCTGCGGGCGATGATGCACTTGCCGTTCTGGATATCGCGGGGGCCGATCTCGACGCGGAGCGGGAAGCCGCGCATCTCCTGATCAGCGAATTTGAAGCCGGGACTCTTGTCGCTGTCGTCGACCTTGACACGGAAATTGCTCAGGGCTTCTTTCAGCTCAAAAGCCTTGTCAAGAACGCCGGCCTTGCGCTGCTGGATGGGAACGATCACGACCTGGGTGGGCGCGATTCGGGGAGGAAGCACCAGGCCGGAATTATCGCCGTGTACCATGATCAGGGCGCCGATAATACGGGTGGACAGACCCCAGGAGGTCTGGAAGGCATGCTTCTGCTTGTTGTCCTTGTCCGTGAACAGGATGCCATAGGCCTTTGCGAAGTCATCGCCGAAATCATGACTGGTTCCGGACTGGAGCGCCCTGCCGTCGTGCATCAGGGCTTCGATGGTATAGGTCGCGACGGCGCCGGCAAATTTTTCCTTGTCGGTCTTTCTGCCCTTGATCGTGGGGATCGCGAGATCCTCGGCGCAGAAATCGGCATAAACGTTCAGCATCTGCTGGGTCCTCGCCTCTGCTTCTTCGGCGGTCGCATGGACGGTGTGTCCTTCCTGCCACATGAATTCACGCGAACGGAGGAAGGGACGTGTCTCCTTCTCCCAGCGGACAACGCTGCACCACTGGTTATAGATCTTGGGGAGATCACGGTAGGACTGGATCTCTCCCCTGTAAAAATCGCTGAACAGAGACTCGGATGTGGGACGCACACAGACACGTTCGTCCAGCTCCTCTGAGCCGCCGTGCGTGACCCAGGCGACTTCGGGCGCGAAGCCCTCGACCAGATCGCTCTCTTTGCTCAGGAGCCTCTCCGGGATCAGCATGGGAAGATAAACATTCTCCACACCCACTGCCTTGAACCTGGCGTCAAGATGCTTCTGCACCGCCTCCCAGATGGCATAGCCCGCAGGCTTGTAGACCATAAATCCCTTGATATTGGAATAAGCGATCAGTCCCGCCTTAATGCAGACGTCTGTATACCATTGTGTAAAGTCCTCATCCATCGCCGTGATCTCCGCGACGAGTTTTTTCTGTTCTGCCATTTTCTTTCCTTTCCTTCCGGAGCGTCTGCAGCAGCGGCCGTCCGTAGACCCCCGGTCCGCTGATGCGGACTGAGGTATCCGGATCAGTCATGTCCGGGACGCTCTGTGCCATCCGCCGGGAGACGGCACAGGGCAGATCGTCCACGATCTGCCGCTGTACCGGCCGGCGGTCATTGATCAATAATTATCTGAAATGCCCTGCTGCTTCTCGCCGAGGCCCAGGCGGTTGATGCCTGAGAACACGGCGCGGACAGAAGCGCGGGTGATATTGGAGCTCACGCCGACGCCATAGGTGACGGTGCCGGTATCCGCGTCGAGGAGGTGGATATAAGCTGCCGCCTGGGAGTCCGAACCGGACTGGAGAGCGTGCTCCTCGTAATCAAGGATGCGGACGTTGAAGCCGAATTTCTCCCTGAAGCCGCGCTGAAGAGCGTCCAGCGGTCCGTTTCCGGTCGCTTCAAAGGACTCCGCGACTCCGTGATTGGTGTAGTCGACACGGACGCTGGTATCGAACGGGGTCTTCACATCGTTGGAAAGATCCACGACCTGGAGCTTGCGGAAATGCAGAGGCTCGTTCTTGTACAGATACTCGCTGCGGAAAGCTTCCATGATCTGCTCCGGCGGGACCTCGCCGACCTTCTCGGAAATGCTCTGGACGACCTTTGCGAACTCGGCATGCATTCCCTTGGGAAGCTTGAAGCCGTAGTAGGTGCTCATGATAAAGGCTACGCCGCCCTTGCCCGACTGTGAATTCACGCGGATGATCGGCTCGTACACCCTGCCGATGTCGGAGGGATCGATGGGAAGATAAGGCACATCCCAGATCTCGGACTTGCGCTCCTTCATGGCTGCAATACCCTTGTTGATGGCATCCTGGTGGGAGCCTGAGAAGGCTGTGAAGACCAGCTTGCCGGCATAGGGATGGCGCTCGTCGACGCGCATCTTGTTGCAGCGCTCGTAGACATCGATGATCTCGTTGATATCTTCAATATCGAGGCCGGGATTGATCCCCTGTGTGAACATATTGTAGGCGATGGTCAGCACATCAACGTTGCCGGTCCGCTCGCCGTTGCCAAGGAGCGTTCCCTCGACGCGCTGGGCCCCTGCGAGAAGGGCGAGCTCGGCGGAGGCCACACCGCATCCGCGGTCATTGTGCGGATGGATGCTGAGGATGATGCTGTCCCTGTCCTTGAAGTGCCTGCTCATCCATTCGATCTGGTCGGCATAGACATTGGGCGTATTCATTTCAACAGTCGAAGGAAGGTTGAAGATCATCGGCTCTTCCTTCGTGGGCTGCCAGATGTCCTGGACGGCCGTGCAGATCTCAAGCGCGAAATCAAGCTCTGTGCCTGTAAAGCTCTCCGGAGAATACTCGAACACGAGGTTGCCGTCAAACTTATTCCTGCCTTCCTTCACCCAGCGGGTGCCGTTCTGGGCGATCTCGATGATACCCGGGCGGTCCATGTTAAAGACGACGTCCCTCTGGAGGGTCGATGTGGAATTATAAATATGGAAAATGACATTCTTGCATCCCTGGATCGCTTCATAGGTCCTGTCGATCTGGTCTTTCCTGCACTGGGAGAGAACCTGGATATAGACATCATCGGGGATCATGTTGTTGTCGACCAGAGCCCGGAGAAAATCATACTCGATCTGGCTCGCCGCGGGGAAGCCGACCTCGATCTCCTTGAAGCCGAGCTTGACGAGAAGGCGGAACATTTCCATCTTTTCACTGACGACCATAGGATCGATCAGGGCCTGATTGCCGTCGCGCAGGTCGACGCTGCACCAGACAGGCGCTTTCTCAATCTCCTTGTCCGGCCACTGTCTCTCCGGATAATGAACTACGGGATTTTTGGTGTACTTCTTATAGTTAAGCATTTTCAATCACTCCATTTCTATTTTTAATTCGTTACATTGCCAGGGCTTTTTGACAAAGTAATCGAAAAAAGACATGCAGATTTTTTAAGTTATTTTTTTAAGTTATTAAGAAACAGTTACTTGGTATCGGAATCGGCAGAAGTCTCCGTGGAGGCCTCCGTCGCGGCTTCTCCTGATTGTTCATCCAGCTGGTCTGTTTCTGGCTCCTCCGTTCCGGTATCCAGGGTGACCCGGACAAAAACGGTGACGTTTTCCTGACTGTCATCGGCCAGGACCACGCCTTCGGGGAGATATTTCCTGATCTTCAGGAGCTTGTGCATGTTGGTGTACAAGGTTTCCTGAGAGATATCCTCAGCCGGGATCTCAATAGTATCAATGTCCCGCAGGATGCCTGCCGCGCCGGCTATCAGAATCGAAGACGGCTCAGCGACCGGTTCAGACTCCAGTTTATAGCCATACGCGAGCGGCACCTCCGAGCCGCAGGTGATCCCGACTTCCTTGGTCTGGTATATGGTCGCGATCACCTTTACCGAGGAGATATTGACATGCAGCTTGTGCGTTTTGATCTCCTCAGCCGTGATTTCTATCCCTTCCTGATTATAGAGAGTTATATCCGGATAGGAATTAATACTCCTCTCCGCCCCTGTGATGTCGACACTGGCCGCGGCCCGGCCCACTTCATTCACATAGGACTGGGGCCCGGAAATGCTGACCTGATTCTGCTCCGCGGCAGTTTCGTAGAGGATAAATCCGTCAGCAGGCCTTCCCTCCGTATCCACATCCAGGTTGATCGACCTGGTCTCTTTCGGCTCGACCCGCAAAAGGACATTGCTGATGCTGCCCGAGATCCTCTCTATACTGCTGCTGTATTTATCCGTTGTCAGGACAATGCGGACAGAGCCGTCGTCCATCATATCGCGGGCATCCGCAGTAGCGATAATGTTTTTTGACTCCAGCTTGTCGATGACAGATCTCTTGGCCTGCAGGGTCACGACCGGGATGACATCCGTGTTGTCCAGCACCGTGTACACATCTCCCCGGTCCTCGATCACCTCTCCATGAAGAATATCTACTTTTACATTATTGACCGTCATACGGATGGCGGGATCGCTGAAATAGTTGATCATATACCAGATCACTACAGCCAGTAAAAAAGACACGACCTTGAGGCGGAAGTTCGGATCAAGATTTTTAATCTTGTCAATCATGCGCACCTCCTTCCTCTCCCGTGGAAACGGGCTCCTTTGAGGTTTCCGGCGGTCCCGGAGCATCCCCGGAAGGTTCGGAAGGTTTGCCGGCGCCGGACGTCCCGGATCCGGACCGCGAGCGCCGCAGCGCCTGCCATCCCAGACCGCTGATCGACTTGAAAGCCGACCGGGCGTTATTCCTGTTTTTCACTTCCTCTTCAGAAAGCTTGTTCTGCAGACGGATGAGCGCACCCCGCAGTTCTTCCGGCGTCACCTTGTTCCACAGCTGCCCCTTGTAGGTATAACTGATAAACCCTGTTTCCTCGGATACGATCAGGGTGAGGGCATCCGTTTCCTCGGAGATCCCCATGCCTGCCCGGTGTCTCGTTCCCAGATTCTTGTCGAGTCTGGAGGAAGAGAGCGGCAGATAGCTCGTTGCGGACACAATGCGGTTTCCCTTTATGATGACAGCTCCGTCATGCAGAGGGGTGTTTTTTTCAAAAATATTGATCAGGAGCTGACTGGATACGATGCCGTCGATATCAATACCTGAACGCGCATATTCAACCAGAGGCGTCGTCTGTTCGATCACGATGAGAGCTCCGGTCTTCACCCTTCCCATCTCGGTACAGGCACGCACAAGCTCATTGATCGTTCTGTCGGAAAAACGCCCTTCCTCTGTTTTGGAAGGTTCCATGCGGAAAATGGAGCTGAGAAAATTTCTTCGCCCCAGTTCTTCCATCGCGTTTCTTAATTCCGGCTGCAGGATAATGACCAGGGCTGTGACCGCGATCCCGGCGAAATGCTGAAAGATCCAGAGAATAGTAGTCATGTTGAAAAAGGCAGCCGCAAACGCGATTGCCAGAACAACACTGATTCCCTTCATCAGCTGCCATGCACGGGTATTCTTGATCCACAAAAGAATATGATAGGCCAGATACGCGATGATCAGGACTTCTACGACATCCGTCCATCTCACGGCGGGTATACGGAGCTGGGAAATGAATATATAAAAAGAATCAATCCCGGGAATGTTCAAGATCTGTCTTCCTCTCCATCCTGCGGTCTTCTGGCAGGATTGATGTCAGCGGTACCGGTCCCCGCTGTCCCTTACCGGTCTCCGGCTGACCCGGCACTGCCGGAGGGCATGCCGGACTGATCAGCAGGTATTCCATACAGGGGCGCGATCGTCTTGGGGACCGCTTTTACATAATAGTAATAATCCTCATCTTCAAACTGAACGTTTTCAACACGAAGATAATCAACATTGAAGGCAAAAAAGCTCACGATCTGCACCAGGATAAATGACAGGATGATCCCGATGAGCAGCCGCACGAAATCAACATGGATCCCGAACTTCATATCGCCTGCCATAAGGACTGCCGTTTCCAGGACAAAACCTGCAACGATCGCTGTTCCCCAGGCGTGTTCAATGATCAGATGACGGATAAAACACACGACCAGGGCTGTGAGCGCAAAGGATGCTGCCAGAATGATCAGCTGGCGGTTTCCCATCATGCCGTCTATGAGACCGCGGAAGTTGTTCAGGATATCGGCGCCCGTCAGTCCCCCGCCTGCCGAGGCGCGGCTGATCTCAGGGAGGCTCTCTTCCACCAGCAGCACGTACCTTGTAAAAATAAGGCCGAATACTACAGGGACGGCCGCGCCGGGTCCGAACAGCAGACCTGCGATGACCGGCACCGCGTAATGCAGATTCAGCGCATAGGCAGCCGGCATCAGCAGCAGGATCACGATATCCCGGGGCGCGAACCGGAAATACAAAAGAATGCACAACAAAAGAATCGCCGCACAGATACCTGCCGCCTCGAGCGACAGGCTGTACAGTTCCCAGACCATCACCAGAGCGATGATCCCGGCAGCTGCGCCGTAGGGAACCATAGAGCAGACGAGTGCAAGAATGATATTGACCAGCACACTGTTCAGGATTGCCCCGGCAGCTGCGTGGACGGCCAGATGGCCCCTCAGCAGAAGCAGGAGCCCCAGCGAAAGCGCAAACCGGAAAACCGGCTGCAGCAGGTATTCCTGTTTTTTATAAAAAGTCATCAGGTTTTCCCTGAGTTCGATAAATCCTCCGGAATCGTTCATGAGTCCTCCAAAATCAGCCGTTCTTTCTGATCCAGTTCCTCACCTGCTCCTGTTCCTTTTCGTACATCCCGAGCAGTGTATCGAGGTCCTGTTCATAATAATATCTTCTCTCCATATACCCCTGGTTCCGGAACCGGTAGACCAGCCAGGTCACCAGAAGGAAGAAAAGGATGAATACCGCATAGCTTGTCACAGCGAACCGGATCGTCGGCCCGAGCTTGTTTTCATAGACAGAGAAAAAGATCTGCTCAAAAAAATAGCCGCAGTACAGCGCTGCGCAGATTCCCCATGCAACGGTACCGGCGGCAAAGGAGCCGATCAGTGCACCAAATACATAGTCATTGCGAAAGTATTTTGCAATCTTCTCGTCCTCGATCCCCAGTCCTTTTTCATAAACTGTCAGGCGGGTCATCAGACGGATCTTTTCAAAATTCAGCATGATTGTCCTCTCCGACCGCCAGCGTCATAAAACAGACGCGCCGGGCTCCCTTCCTGTAAAGGGCAAGGGCACAGGCGTCAATGGTAGCGCCGGTTGTATAAATGTCATCTATGAGCATAATCGAATTTAATTCTACATCATTTCCAGAGGCATGAAAAGCTTTTTTCAAATTATTTTGGCGGGCGCTGACGTCCATATTTTTCATAGGCAGAGTGTCCTCGACACGTCTGAGAACGTCAGTCCGGACGGGGATTTTCGTATAGCGGGCCATTTCCCGGGCAAGGATCTCCGCCTGATTGTAGCCTCTCTTCCTCATCTTGCGGTCGGAGAGCGGAACAGGGACCAGAAAGTCAGGCAGCTCCCGGAAAAGCCAGGCAGTCTCCCGGAGCCTGAGTGCCATACACTTCCCGAAGTAGCTCCCGTATTCCTGTCTGCTTCCGTACTTAAAGCGGAATAAAGAACCGGCGGCACTGTGATAGGTAAAGACCGCACTGCCCCGGTCATATACATGCTGCCTCACCCTGCAGTCCCCGCACAGGTCCTGCCGGGCGGACCGCAGGGGTTTCCCGCAACGTCTGCAGACGGGTGCGGCGACACGGTGCAGCAGAGGCTCGCACTCCGGGCAGATCAGGGCTCCGGAGAGTCCTTCCGTGTTTCTCACCGGTCTGTCGCACACGGGGCACCTGCGGGGAAAGACCAGGTCTGTCAAAACGCTCAGAGCCGGTCTTCCCGGTCCGGATATTTCCTTGCTCCTGTCACGAAAATCCTCCATCCTTTCCGTCCCCCATCTCCAGGATCCTCTCCCGGAGTCCTGTATAGCGGTGTGTCCTTTGTGTATTCGCGATCATCCTGTCCACCGCGCCGCGGCTGCCCAGCATGACGACGCATTTTCTTGCGCGGGTGACCGCCGTATAAAGAAGGTTCCTGTTGAACAGGCCCGACGGTCCCGACAGAAGAGGGAGGATGACCGCGGGGTACTCCGACCCCTGGGATTTGTGGACCGTGATCGCATAGGCCAGGTCCAGATCCTCCAGGTCGGAAAACTGATATTCCACCATTCTCGCGTCGTCAAAACAGACCGTCATCACTTTTCTGCCGGGGTCGATCTCCATGATCCTTCCGAAATCCCCGTTAAAGATCCCCGTCCCCTGTTCGACCGGCATCCCGAAGTTGCCGCGGATCTCCCACTCGATACTGTAATTGTTGCGGGTCTGCATGACCTTGTCCCCCTCCCGGAAGACCGTATCGTGGTCTTCATGTTCCCGCTTCCCCGCGGCCGGAGGGTTCAGCACACTCTGCAGGACCTCGTTGAGCCTGGCGACTCCCAGGTTCCCTCTCCGCATAGGAGTCAACACCTGAATATCCTCAGGCCTGCAGCCCACATATCCCGGCAGCATCTGCCGGATCAGCTGCACAGTGTGTTTATAGATCACAGGGACCTGGTCTCTCTCGAGAAAAAAGAAATCCCTGCTCTTGTTGTCCATGGGGAGGGAGGTCCCCTCCAGGATCCGGTGGGCATTCATGACGATATCACTTTCGCTCGCCTGCCGGAAGATATGCCGGAGCATGATCGTGTGGAAGGAGCCGGACTCTATGAGATCCTGCAGGACACAGCCCGGCCCGACGCTCGGGAGCTGATTGACATCCCCGACCATCACCAGGCGGGCCCCTGCGGGCACTGCCATGAGCAGGGCGTGGAAAAGATTCATATCCACCATGGACATCTCATCTATGATGACGACATCCGCCTTGATCGGGTTATCCTTCCCCCTCTCAAAATAGGAAAAACCGCCTTGTTTTTCACCGGCAGAGCCGCCGGCGGAATATTCCCTGCCCGCATCCGGGAAACCGCCCTCCCCGGGATCACTGTCTTCAGGGCTCCGCACACCCAGAAGCCTGTGGATCGTCATGGCCGGATATCCCGTCGCCTCCGACATTCTCCGGGCAGCGCGCCCCGTGGGCGCCGCCAGGACGACCTCCAGTTTTTCCCCCTTGAAAAAGCGGATGATCGTGTTGATCGTAGTGGTCTTGCCTGTACCCGGCCCGCCTGAGATCAGGAGAACGGCATTGGAGGCCGCCTCCAGGACTGCTTTCCTCTGCAGGGGATCGAGGGTGATCTTTTCCTCCTTCTCCAGGGCGGAGATCCTGTCCTCCATTTTCCGGAGAGCGGCCTTGTCTTTTGAGGATCCCCGCAGACGGGCGTCCAGGTCCAGCAGCATACGGGCGATCTCCTGTTCTCTCCGGTATACACCGGTGAGATAGACCTCTGCCTCTGACCGGTCCTCCCCTCTCCAGCGGATCTTCAATCTCCCTTCGATCGCCAGATTCTCCATCTGCAGGAGGACCTCGTCGGGAGGAAGCCTGAGCAGTTCGCCCGTCCTCTTCAGGAGGATATCCCGGGGAAGAAAGCTGTGGCCTTCTCCCGAAGCCATGAACAGATTGTAGAGCAGGCCGCTCCGGATCCTGTATTCCGAATCTGCCCGGATCCCGATCCTGCGGGCGATCTCGTCCGCTGTCGCAAATCCGATCCCCCGGATATCCTCGGCGAGCCTGTAGGGGTTTGTCTTCATGATCTCATACAGGCACATACCATAAGTCTGCCAGATCCTCGAAGCATGCGCGCTGCCGATCCCGTATTTCTGCAAAAAGATCATAGCATCCCGCAGGTCCTTTTTATCCTCCATCTGGGCGCCGATCTCCCTGGCGATGTTCAGGCTGATGCCTTTTACCCTTGCCAGCTTTTCCGGTTCCTCTTCCATGACCCGAAGAGTGTCGTCGCCGAACATTTTTATGATCCGGGCGGCCATGGCGGGCCCGATCCGCTTGATGCTCCCCGCGGCCAGATAGCGGTACATTGCCTGCGCGTTCTCAGGGGCGATCATCCGATAGGACCGGACACGCAGCTGTTCTCCGTACACAGGATGGGTGGTATATTCGCCCTCCACGACGCAGCTTTCGCCTTCACTGATGGAGACCGGATAGCCGACGCAGGTCATGACATCACCCAGCTCAGAGGTGTCCGGCTGCTCTGCTGAGCCCGCCTGGCCGGTGCCGGTCCTGGTCCCACTGTCGGAGCCGGCCCTGTTTCCGTTGTCGGAGCCGGTCAGTGTCAGTTCAAAAACGGTATAGCTGTTCTCTTCATTGCGGTAGACAATGTGCGATACGAAGCCTTTGTATGCGGTCATGGGGGTCTCCTGGTCGTGGATGGCGGGGTGGGTATATCAGGCTTTTTACCCGGGGCTTGCAATTTTAGGGGCGAACCATAGTCGGCAAGTGTCTCTTCGACTTCAATATGTCTCGTGAAGATGTACTAAGACAGTCAATGTGCGTCGGGAGGGCCGGCTTTAACTCGAATTCCGAGTTGAAGACTCGGAATTCTCAGACACGGACGCCTAAAATGCCCGTCTGTGAGAGACGGGCATTTTACCCTCCCTCCCGCACATTTCCCGTCAAGTACATCTAACACTCGCCATAATTCAGTCTCACAGACACATTGCCTCCTATGGTTCTACAACTCGCTATACTGAAAATTCAAGACTCGCTCGTAAGTCTTGCGCGCTGGATGGGTGTTGACATGTCTTGCTTTTCAAAGACATGTCAACACCTTCCGCACATGCGAAGCATGTGCGGCCGCTTTCGTGCTGCATATTTCCCTTTTTGCGCGATGAAGAATAAATCTGTAAAAGCGCTCTGCTGTAGTCAAATTTGAAAATAAACATTCATATATTTCAGAAAAAGCTATGCTTTTCCTGCGGCGGCGGACACAGTCCTCCGCATATTCTCTTCTCATTTTCCGGTGAGTGGCAGTCAGAACCGGAGCAGGAATATGTCCTGGCGGAATCTCTATTTCTGAGTGTTAGATGTACTTGACGGATGGAGGGCGGATGAAGGGCAAATCGCACGGCCCTCACGGCCGGGCGATTTAGGCGTCCGTGTCTGAGCAGACCGTGCCTTCAGCACGGGATGCGAGTTAAAGCCGGCCCGAAATCCGCACGGAAACCGTCCTTAGTACATCTTCACGAAGAAAGCGAGATTCCAAGGGACATATCCTGCGAGGATTCATCCCCGCCCCGGCTCCCGCTCCCTTACTTGTGCAGCATCTTATTCACATAATACCCCGTATAGGAATCATGCCTCCCGGCAATTTCCTCAGGGGTCCCGCAGGCCACGACGGTGCCTCCGCCTTCCCCGCCCTCGGGTCCCATGTCGATGATGTAATCGGCAGTCTTGATGACGTCGAGGTTGTGCTCGATCACGACGGCGGTATTGCCGCCCTCGACAAGTTCGCGCAGGATACTGGTCAGCTTGGCGACGTCGTCAAAATGGAGGCCGGTGGTGGGCTCGTCCAGGATGTAGATGGTCCTGCCGGTGCTCTTGCGGGAGAGCTCGGTGGCCAGCTTGATGCGCTGGGCTTCGCCGCCGGAAAGCTCGGTGGAGGGCTGGCCGAGTTTGACATAGCCCAGTCCGACGTCGTAAAGGGTCTGGATCTTGCGGCGGATGGTCGGTATGTTCTCAAAGAAGGGCAGGGCTTCCTCGACGGTCATCTCAAGTACGTCGGAGATGTTTTTGCCCTTGTAGCGGACCTCCAGGGTCTCGCGGTTGTAGCGCTTGCCGTGGCAGACCTCGCAGGGGACGTAGACGTCCGGCAGGAAATGCATCTCGATCTTGATGATGCCGTCGCCGGAGCAGGCTTCGCAGCGGCCGCCCTTGACGTTAAAGGAAAAGCGGCCTTTGGCGTAGCCCCGGGCGCGGGCGTCCTGGGTGCCGGCAAAGAGGGACCGGATCAGGTCAAAGACGCCGGTATAGGTCGCGGGATTGGACCGGGGAGTGCGGCCGATGGGGGACTGGTCGATGTTGATGACCTTGTCCAGCTGCTCGATTCCCTCGATATCGTCATGCTGTCCGGGGATGGTCCGGGCACGGTTGAGGTCACGGGCCAGGCGTTTGTAGAGGATCTCGTTGACCAGGGAGCTCTTGCCGGATCCGGATACGCCGGTCACGACCGTGAGCACACCAGTGGGGATGTCTACGTCGATGTGCTTGAGGTTGTTGACAGCCGCGCCGCGCACATGGAGCCAGCCGGTGGGCTCGCGCCGCTTCGCAGGGACCGGAATTTTCTTTTTGCCGGAAAGGTACTGGCCGGTTATGGATTCCGGGACGGCCATGATCTCCTCTGCTGTGCCGCAGGCGACGATCTCGCCGCCCCGGGAGCCGGCGCCGGGTCCGATGTCCACGATGTAGTCGGCAGCCCGCATGGTGTCCTCGTCGTGTTCGACGACGATGACCGTGTTCCACATGTCGCGGAGGTTTTTCAGGGTGTGCAGGAGCTTGTCGTTGTCGCGCTGATGAAGGCCGATGCTGGGCTCGTCCAGGATGTAGCAGACGCCGACCAGGCCGGACCCGATCTGGGTCGCCAGGCGGATGCGCTGGGCCTCGCCGCCGGACAGGGTCGCCGTGGCGCGGGCCAGAGTCAGGTAGTCGAGGCCGACGTCATTGAGGAAGCGGACCCGGGCCCGGATCTCCTTGAGAACCTGCTTCCCGATCATCTCCTGGGTCTTTGTGAGCTCGAGTTCCTCCAGGTATTCCTGCAGTTTTTTGACGGACATGCAGGTCAGGTCATAGATGTTGATCCCGCCGACCGTGACGGCCAGGGACTCCTTTTTCAGGCGGCGGCCGCCGCAGGTCTCGCAGGGTGTGATCTGCATGAAGGTCTCATATTCCGCCCGCATGGTCTCGGAAGCGGTCTCGCGGTAGCGGCGGCGGGTGTTTTCCAGGATGCCCTCGAAGACGACGGGATAAATCCCCTTGCCCCGCTGGCCTTCATAGTAAACGTCCACACTGTGGTCGGCACCGTACATGAGCATATGGCGGACCCCGTCCGGAAGGTCCTTCCAGGGGGTCTTGAAATCAAAGCCATATTCCTTGGCCAGAGCGACCAGGATGGCGTTGGCAAAGCTTCCTTTATTCATGCAGGACTGCCAGCCCAGGACAGCAATGGCTCCGTCATTGATCGACAACCGCTCGTCCGGAATGATCAGGCGGGGATCGAACTCCATGCGGTAGCCCAGGCCGGCGCAGTCGGGGCAGGCGCCGAAAGGATTGTTAAAGGAAAAGCTGCGGGGTTCGATCTCGGAAATGCTGACCCCGCAGTCCGGGCAGGCGAAGCTCTGGGAGAACTGCAGGAGCTCTCCTCCGACGACATCGGCCTGGACCAGACCGTCGGAGAGTCCCAGGGCATTCTCCACGGAGTCGGTCATGCGGCGCTCCGTGCCGGGGCGGATGACCAGACGGTCTATGACGATCTCGATATTATGCTTGATGTTTTTGTCGAGGGTGATGTCCTCGGAGACATCGTACAGGTTACCGTCGACCCGGATGCGGACATAGCCGGCGCGGCGGGCGCGGTCGATGACCTTTTCATGGCGGCCCTTGCGGCCGCGGACGACCGGAGCCAGGATCTGGACGCGGGTGCCCTCCGGCAGCGCCATCAGCTGGTCCACCATCTGGTCGACGGTCTGTTTCGCGATCTCGCGCCCGCAGTTGGGGCAGTGGGGCGTGCCGATCCGGGCGTAGAGCAGGCGGAAATAGTCATAGATCTCCGTCACCGTTCCCACGGTCGACCGGGGGTTGCGGTTGGTCGACTTCTGGTCGATGGAGATGGCGGGCGAGAGGCCCTCGATATTCTCCACGTCCGGCTTCTCCATCTGCCCCAGGAACTGGCGGGCGTAAGAGGACAGCGACTCCATATAGCGCCGCTGTCCTTCTGCGTAGATCGTATCAAAAGCAAGGGAGGATTTACCCGATCCTGACAGGCCGGTCAGAACGACCAGCTGGTTGCGGGGGATGGAGACATCGATTCCCTTGAGGTTGTGCTCGTTGGCTCCCCGGATCTTGATGCAGTCCTCCGCATAAATCTGTTTCCTGCGTTCCGCGTCGATCTCCCGCTGGGCCAGGGCCTTCTTTTCATTCTCTGCCAAGGCCGGCCAATAGTCCGGTCTGCGCATTTTGACTGCACTGCCCTTACCGGCATCAGTTTTCTGATTTACCATGTAATGCCTTTCTTCATATATATTGATTTATGCCGTGATCAGGACCTCTTTTCCACGAAAACCAAATCCGTATTTTGCGACAGCATCCGGCGGAAATCCCCGGGACAGGAGGTCTGTATCGTATTTTTTTTCATCGATCTGTTTTCTGGCCCGTTTTGCGGTATCAGCCAATATTACATCCCCTTCTTTTTCACTGAACACTTTGAATTCCAGTATAAACGCTCTGGAATCCTCTTTTCTGTCACGCGGTTCTATGGAGACGTCATACCGGCCGAATCCACTTTCCCTGTTGGATGTAAGTTGATAATCTTCGGACAGACAGGTCAGCATCCCCAATGTCAGACCATGGAAAAAATTCTCCGGCTGCGCATTCCCTTCGGACGGTTTTCTGGCGCTGTCAAAAGTCGAGGCACAAATCAGCACTGCCTGACTGAACTCCTCATTCATCTCATAAAGATCACCCCTGAGCAGGGCGTCTGCAAATTTTTCCATGTAGTTGCCGGATGATCCCTCAAACCAGCCCTTTACCAGTTCTGAAAGGCAGATCATAGACTCATGGTTGGTCACAGACAATCCGGTCACCGGGCTGTTCCCGGATTCTTTTACAGGCTTGAGATAACCGGCCGCGACAAGAAGTGACCAGACCGCATTTTCATCTGTATCCAGCCTGGGAAAAATCAGGTCTTCCCGGATCCTCCTCCAGATGGTGCCGCCTCCAAGAAGGGTTTCAAATCCTTTTTTTACTGCGATCCCGCTCTTTTTCAGGAGATAGTCCACCAGGGCCAGACCTCCTGATTGAGCCCAGTAATCCTCAGGGGGATATTCTCTTTTGGAGAGATAGCTGATTACAGACCATGGATTATAGATCTTCGTCATGTTTCCAATTGAAAACCCGTCATACCAGTTTCGGATCAGTTCCTCCTGTTCGATCAGATCAAATTCCTCCATAACCGTATGCATTTCATCTGCTGTAAAACCAAATACGTCATCATACCCCCCCGACATAACCGAGTAGACTGCCAGGTTGTTCATCTCAGAGAAAAGCGATTCCTTTGCGATCCGCGTAATACCTGTGATCACAGCTCTTTCCATCTGATCGTTGTCTTTAAACGATTCTGCAAACATATCCCGGAGGAACTCAATCGCTTCTTCATAATAATGGTTTAAATATGCCGCCTGAATCGGTGTATCATATTCATCCAGAAAAATATAAACCTTTTTCCCGTGGCATCTAAACAGCCAGATGGAAAGCAGATGAAGAATATGACTCAGCTTATACAGGAATTCCTGATAGGTCTCTTCGTCTGCCTGCGGATCGGGGATCCTCGGAATCGTCCTGCTCATCTCTTCAAACAGCTTCTTTTCGTCTTCATTCAGAACCCCATCCGTGACCAGATACCGGAAACCATCCAACAGGATAGAGATTCTGCCCGCAATCGTCCGCAGAAGTTCCCGAAACGTCTTTCCTTTTACCCCCGCAAAGGAAAGTTTTATTGTGGGGGCAGTTCCCTGCAGATGCATCATCTCCTCATCCGAAAAAATCCTGAGGCCCTCAAACAGCCCGCTTCTACCTTCATAGGTGCGGGAAAAGAAGCAGTTCAGCATATCCACCGTCAGCGTTTTTCCAAATCGTCTCGGCCGGGTGATTAAAGTAATATCATCATTTTTACGATACCACTCTCCGATAAAAGGGGTCTTATCCACATAAAACTGGTTATTGCTCCTGATTTTTTCGAAGCTCTGAATTCCCAATCCAACTGCTCTCATCCTTGCGTTCCCTGCCTCCGTTCACAAGCGCATTTAAACCCAAAACACGCTCAGGATGTCTGCATAAGATGCTGACAAATATGCGTCTGCATGTTTATTTACGTACTGTACGTGCAGGTATAGTTTAGTGGAAAAATGCGGTGAGTTCAACGGGCAAAACAAAGGACAGCAGATTGCTCTCTGTTGTCCCGCTTCCTGCTGTCCTGATCTTCAAGACTTGCTCAGGATCCTGTATCAGGTCCTGACTGTTCCTGTACTTTTCGCTTCTCCGGAAGCCTTGTCTTCTTTTATTTTGTCTTATGCTCTGTTCTCCCAGATGCCTTCCTCCGGCCGCTCCTCTTTGCGGCGCGCTCGGCGCTGCGGACAGCGTCATGCATGTTGACGGCAGTCCCCTGGCCTGCTCCTCCGGCGGCAGATGCCTGCGCTCCGCCCGGGAAGGCAGAGGGCTGTGCCCCTTCCCCGGAGCCGGATCCGGCGTTTTCCCCGGAACTGTTCTCCACCTCCAGCAGGTGCTTTTTGAGGTCGACCATGCGGTCGCGGAGCTCGGCGGCAACCTCGAAGTTGAGGTCGGCGGCGGCTTTGCGCATCTGTTTCTCGACGTCGGCGATGAGCTTCGTGAGTTCCTTTGCGTCCATGGATTCGGGATCCTTCTCGAAGCGGGCCTCCTCCCTGGTGATCTCGCGCGAGATGGAGATGAGGTCACGGACAGCCTTGCGGATGGTCTGGGGAGTGATCCCGTGTTCCTCATTGTATTTCTGCTGAAGGGCCCTGCGGCGTTCAGTCTCATCGATGGCGCGGCGCATGGAATCTGTCATGTTGTCGGCGTACATGATGACATGGCCGTCGGAGTTTCTGGCGGCGCGCCCGATGGTCTGGATGAGGGAGGTCTCTGACCTCAGGAAGCCCTCCTTGTCGGCGTCCAGGATGGCGACGAGGGAGATCTCGGGGATGTCCAGGCCTTCTCGCAGGAGGTTGATGCCGACCAGCACATCGAAAACATCCAGACGCATGTCGCGGATGATCTGGGACCGCTCGAGGGTGTCGATGTCCGAGTGGAGGTATTTGACGCGGATGCCCGCCTCCGCCAGGTAATCGGTAAGATCCTCGGCCATTTTTTTCGTCAGGGTCGTGATCAGGACCTTGTTTTTGTTTTCGGTCTCCCTGCGGATCTCACTGATGAGGTCGTCGATCTGTCCCTCGACGGGGCGGACGTCGATCTTGGGATCCAGGAGGCCGGTCGGGCGGATGACCTGCTCGGTGCGGAGCAGTTCGTGCTCCTCCTCATAGGTGCCCGGAGTCGCGGAGACAAAGAGCATCTGATCAATGTGGTTCTCGAATTCCCCGAAATTGAGGGGGCGGTTGTCCAGGGCGGAAGGGAGCCGGAAGCCGTAGCGGACCAGGGTCTCCTTGCGCGAGCGGTCGCCGCGGTACATGGCTCCGATCTGGGGGATCGTCATGTGCGATTCGTCTATAATAATAAGAAAATCATTGTCAAAAAAGTCCATGAGGGTCATGGGCGGCTCGCCCTCCTTCATGAAATTCAGGTGGCGGGAATAGTTTTCTATGCCGGAACAGAAGCCGGTCTCCCTCATCATCTCCACGTCGAAATTGGTGCGCTCGGCAATGCGCTGAGCCTCCAGGAGCATGTCCTCTCCCTTAAAATACTTCACGCGGTCCCGCAGCTCCACCTCAATGTTGTCACAGGCGGCGTTGATCTTCTCCTGGGGGACGACATAGTGGGAGGCGGGATAGACCATCACGTGCTCGAGCTGGCGGTGGACGCGGCCGGTCAGGGGGTCGGTCTCACAGATCCGGTCGATCTCGTCTCCGAACCACTCGACGCGCAGAATGAACTCACTGCCCTGGGCGGGAAAGATCTCGACCGTGTCGCCGCGGACGCGGAAGTTGCAGCGGTCGAGCGCCATATCATTGCGGGTGTACTGGATCGCCACCAGGTCGCGGATCACCTCATCGCGGTCCTTCTCCATACCGGGCCTGAGGGAGATCGACATCCCCTTGAACTCGTCGGGGCTGCCCAGGCCGTAGATGCAGGATACGCTGGCCACCACGATCACATCCCGGCGCTCCGCCAGGGAGGCGGTCGCGGACAGACGGAGCTTGTCGATCTCGTCGTTGATCATGGAATCCTTGGCGATATAGGTATCGCTCTGGGGAATGTAAGCCTCCGGCTGGTAGTAATCATAATAGCTCACAAAATACTCCACGGCGTTCTCCGGAAAAAACTCCTTCATCTCGCCGTAGAGCTGTCCCGCCAGGGTCTTGTTGTGGGAAATGATCAGGGTCGGCTTGTTCAGAGCCTGGATGACGTTCGCCATGGTGAAGGTCTTGCCGGATCCCGTCACGCCCAGCAGGGTCTCAAACTGGTTGCCCTCTTTAAATCCTTTTACGAGTTCTTCGATCGCCTGCGGCTGGTCGCCGGTCGGGGCATATTCAGAATGAAGTACAAAGTGATCCATCTGTTTCCTCTTGTGGATAAAAGAGCGGGATGTCCCTTTTCAGAACATCCCGCCTGTTGTTTTTTCAGATACTGATAAGACTCCGGGCTTTAGTCAAACTTGAAGCCCTTGAGCAGATCGCCGAGGCTGGTGGTGGCATTTTCCCTGGTCGTGTACTTGGAAAGATCCGGAATCTCCTCCTTCTCCTGTACAGGAGCATCCTCGAGCACCTTCATGCTCAGGCTGATCTTGCCGTCTGCGACTCTGGTGATCCTGACCTTGACCTTGTCGCCTTCTTTGACAACTTCAGAAGGATCCTTGACGCGCTTCTGGCTCATCTGTGAAACATGAACGAGGCCGCTGATTCCGTCCCCCAGGTCAATGAATGCGCCGTAGGGTTTGATGGTCTCCACCGTTCCCTCAAGGACAGTGCCGGGCTGCATGGCATCAATGCGTTTTCTGCGCTCCTGTCTGCGGCGGTCGCGGGCAACCTCTTTGCCGGACAGAACGAGACGCTTTTTCTCGGGATCACAGGTGATGATGCGGACATCGACATCCTTGTCGATCCATGCCGCGGTATCTTCGACATAGCTGTCGGCCAGCTGGGAGGCGGGAATAAAGGCCCGGATCCCTTCTACATAAGTCACGACGCCTGCCTTGACTGTCTCGAGGATCTGAACAGTGATGACTTCCTTGTTCTCCATCATCTCTTTCAGCTTGTCCCATGCCAGGACATCCACAGCCGCCTTGCGGGACAGGGCGATGCTACCGCTGCCGTTGTCCATCTTCAGCACCTTTGCTTTGACCGCGTCACCCTCGTGCACATCCTGCGTGAGGCTGAAGGTGGGATCATTGCTCATATCCGCGGCGCGGATAAAGCCCTGTGCATAGTACTGCAGATCAACCGTGACGCCCTCTTCACTGACGCCGATGACCGTTCCTTCGACAATGTCGCCGACATTGATCTCACGGAACGAGGACTCCAGCTCTTCCTTGTAATCGTTCATGCTTTCCATATTTCTTTCCTCCCCTTCTGTTCTATTTTCCGAACAGTCTGTTGGGTGTTATCGTAACATAGTTTTTTATTAAAGTAAACCATCCCGATCGTGTCAGGAGGTTACCGGTTTTCCGGGCTTATGGCTGTTACAATGCACACCCTGCCGAGGGTGTGGATAGTAAATCGTCAGCCGGCCTCCGGAATTTTCGCGGACTTTCCACGCGAAAGCCTGATGAGATATCAAAAACCTCCGCTCACCAGGATCCTTATGCCGATCGCGATCAGGATAAGGCCTCCGAAGACAGAGGCCCTGCCTGCCAGCCGCATTCCGACATAGCTGCCGATCCGGATCCCCGCCAGGCAGATGACCAGGGTCACAGCCGCGATGATCAGGGAAGCCGCCAGCGCCTGAAGTCCGGTATAGGTGGCGATCGTAAATCCCACCGACAGGGCATCGATCGAGGTGGCGATCCCCTGGACAAAAAGCTCACCTTTGGAGACCCGCACGGGTTCAACTTCTTCCCCGTCTCCCAGGACTGTCTCCACGATCATCTTTCCCCCGATGAACAGGAGCAGGACAAAGGCAATGATCGGAATGGCATTTCGGAACATTAAAAAATGCTCGGCAGCCGTGTGGACAATGACCCAGCCCGCAAGGGGCATGAGACATTGAAAAAAGGCGAAAGTCCCGGCGATCAGAAAGGCTCTGCGGCGGCGCATGTCCGGGTCCTGAAGGGCATTGGCGATGGAGACAGAAAAGGCATCCATGGCAAGTCCGACTCCGAGCAGGGCGCTCTTTATCACAAACAACAGCAGATTCATAGTCCTCCTGTAATGATAAGGTGCAGGTCCATACCGGATTTATGTAAGAAGAACTGCAAACTCGACCCGCATTTCTGGTTTCGTTCATATAGCCTGACACACAGGAAATCCGGCACAGACAGGGCAACTGTGCCGGATCTCCAGTGCAGATATTGGCAGATATTCCGTTACAGGTATTCCGGTCACACCCTGACCGGGGCGTGACCGGGTAGCATCTGTCACGGGTGAAAACGCACTCCGATATACTGTAAACAATATTGAAACAGTATACTCTTTGAAAGCTCCTGCGGAAGTTCAGCGGATCAGCATTGCGGTCCTCCGAACCTTTATCCTGCTTCTTTATGTCGTTCCCGGCGGTAAAGACGACCGGCAGGAACGCCTGCATGGCGGGAAACAGCCTGAATGGGGATACAGAACCGGACCGGCAGCCGCGTACACGAAAATGTCAGTCCGCGATCTTAGCCATCAGGGAATCTGGATGTATCCGTCTGTCGTTCCGCCGCCGAGCCATACTCTGACATTGTGCCATCCATTGCCGGCCTCAGCGGGCTCAAGGACTGCTACCTGATATCCGGCAAGCAGAGTGAGCAGCTGCTCGGAACCTGTGGAAGCTTCCGCATAGAGAGGCATATCATTTTCTACTGTGTAGATAGCACCTGCCTCAAGTACTGTTGTGGAGGTCACTTCACCTTCTGCAGGAGCGGCTTCGTCGCCGGCAGCCTCTGCCCCAGCGGGCTCTGTCTCAGCGGGTTCTCCTTCTGCTCCAGTCTCCTCGGTGGTCTCCTCGACGATGGCTTCCTCACCCTCGGTTTCCTCAGTGGGCTCGTCGATAATAGCGAGCTCTTCTCCTTCGCCCTCTGTGGTCTCCTCAACGATGGCTTCTTCCTCGCCGGTCACCTCTTCGGGCTCTTCGACGACAGCTTCCTCGATCTCTTCATCGGGAGCTCCGACCAGGATATCATCCTCAACAGCCTCGGCCTCTGCCTCGGCCTCAATGCCGGTTGCCGCCACAGCAGCTGTATCAGCAGCTTTCTTCTCATCATCCGAACCGGAGGATGTCAGAAAGATCACGATACCGACCACTGCGAGAACTGCGATGACGCCGATGAGAAGGAGCAGGTTCTGCACATCCTCTCTGCGCTGCTTTTCCTGAGCGGCGCGGCGCTCTGCGCGGTCTCTTTCTGCAGCCGTCATGGCCGCATCACCATTGTTACCTCTTCTTTTCTTGTTATTTGCCATATCTTCCTCCTGTACACTGCTGTTCTGACGTCCCCGGGCCACATGCATACATGCCCTGTCTCTGCTGTGCCCGATCTTCACAGAACAAACTCTGTGCTCTCCCCGTTCCTGCTGCTTTAAACGGTTACGGGAATGGTGCATTCTGCACCATCACAGATAATTGTAACATAAAACACTGCCTGCGGAACTTTACATTTTAATTTGCAGTGCATTTTTTTCGTTTTTTATTCACTTTTTGTTCACATTTCACCTGTCCGGCCGCCCGGGCAGGACTTCAGGACGCATACAGACCGGCAAATGACCGTATCAGATGTAAAAACACGAAACTTGCCGGCTGAAAACTCCTCAAGGCCGACAGGCAGGCAGTAAGTGAACCAGCTGCAGCTCCCTATCTCCGGATGACCGCGAAGAACAGGATCACGACGATTCCAAGCACGATCCTGTACCATCCAAAGATCTTAAACCCATGGGGGCGGATATACTGCATGATGGACCGGATCACGAGCACGGAAACGATAAATGAGGTGATCATTCCAATCGCCAGGATCCCCAGCTCCATACCTGAAAAGGCGATCCCGTATTTGACGATCTTGAGCAGGCTGGCGCCGAACATGACCGGGATCGCCAGGATGAAGGTAAACTGCATCGCGACAGGGCGGGATATTCCGATCAGCATTCCTCCGAGGACCGTCGCGCCCGACCGGGAGGTGCCGGGAAAAATCGCCGCGATCAGCTGAAAGAGGCCTATGATCAGAGCCTCTCTGAGAGTGATGTCGCGGAGCCTGCGGATGACAGGCTTCTTTCCCGCGTTTTTATTTTCAACCACGATGAAGGCAATACCCACCAGGATGAGCATGACCGAGACGACCTGCCAGTTGTAAAAATGAACGTCCAGCCAGTCGTCCGCCAGGATCCCGACGACAGCCGCCGGGAGACAGGCCACGATGATCTTGACCCAGAGGCTGATCGTCTCTTTGTCGATCGCGACCTTTCCTGTCTCCGCATCCCTGCGGAAGGGCCAGATCGTGTTCCAGTACAGGATCACGACAGCCATGATGGCTCCGAGCTGGATAACGACCAGGAACATCTGCATAAACATGGCGGATACCCGGAGGGATACCAGCTCATTCAGCAGGATCATGTGACCGGTGCTGCTGACGGGAAGCCATTCCGTGACGCCTTCCACGATACCGAACAGCAGCGCTTTTAATAGTTCTGTCATATAAAAAACCTACCTCCTCTTCAGGCGCGCTCCGGCGCCTTTACCGGTCTTCCGCCGGTTGTCTGCCGTTTTGTCCAGCATCCCCGGAAACTGTCCGCAGCCGGAGATCCCTATAGTCAGCGGTCCGGATACTCTGCCTTTACAAACCGCCTGATGGCGTCGAGAGACCGTCTGACCTTCTCAGTGTCCACACAGTAGGCGACGCGGAAAAAACCGGGTGCGCAGAAGCCGTCTCCCGGCACAAAGACCAGGTCGTATTTCAGGGCCTTTTTACAGAAAGCGACCGCGTCCTCCTCCAGAGCCCTGGGCATGATGTAGAAGGTTCCGCCGGGGCGGGGGACCGTGAAGCCCAGCTCGACAAAGGTGTCGTAGAGGAGGTTCATATTTGTCTCATAGACGGAGAGGTCCGAGGTGACCTCGAGGCACTCCGCCGATGCCAGCATGGGCAGAGAGGAAGGGCAGTTGTGGCCCAGACCTCTGGAGATCTGGCCCATCATGGCGACCATCTTGTCTGCCTGTTCACAGTCAGGAGTGACCGCGACATAGCCGACACGCTCTCCGGGGACGGAGAGAGACTTGGAGAAGGAATAGCAGGACAGGGTGTGCGGATAGAATGACGCCGGATAGGCCTGCTTTTTGCCGTCAAACACGATCTCACGATACGGCTCATCCGAGACCAGAAAGATCGTGTGCCCGTACTGCCTGGACTTTTCGGTCAGGACCTGCGCGAGCCTGCGGAGTGTTTCCTCTGTATAGACCGCGCCCGAGGGATTATTCGGTGTATTGATCAGGACTGCTGCCGTCTTTTCGTTAAAAACAGCCTCTGCTGCCTCAAAGTTGATCTGGAAATCATCAGCCTTGACCGGGACGACGCGGATCAAACCCCCGGTCCCCCCGATGTACTGGTCATATTCAGAGAAATACGGGGCAAAGACCATGACCTCTTCTCCGGGCTCCACGACACAGCGGAGAGCATGGGCGATCGCGCCCGCCGCTCCGGAAGTCGGGAAAATATGACCCGGGGCATAAGACATTCCAAAGCGCCTGTTCAGAGAAGCGGCGACCTTTTCCTTTACCCTGGGATCTCCCATCGTGGGATTATATCCGTGAAGCTTCAGGGGTTCCTCCTCCTCCAGGAGCCGGATCGCGGCGTCCCTGTAGCTCTCCGGCGCAGGCACGGACGGATTGCCCAGACTGAAATCAAAAACATTCTCATATCCGATCTCTTTTCCCCTCGCAGTCGCATATTCCGACAGCTCGCGGATCACGGACTTGTTTCCAAGCATGGCGAGAAAATGCCGATTAACCATTGAATTCTCCTCCTCTAAAACAATCTGAATCATCCTGATCGCATCGATACAGCTATAACATCGATACAGCATGTGTTTGAATTTACAGGTTTATCACATGATCCCATTATAGGCTCATTTAAGTTTTCAATTATACAATCATGTGCATTTTTCACATAATTTCTCACAGAAAAAGATCCGTCTGCCGGATGCCCTGCCTGCTTCAGTGAATCCCAGCCTGCCGAGCAGACGCAGGGAAGCCTCATTCTCCTCCCGGGCATCCGCCCTCACACGGACAAACCCGAGTTCCTCAAAACCATACCGCAGGAGGGCACTGCATGCCTCAAAGGCGATCCCCCTGCCCCTGCACGGGCGGGCCAGCAGGAAGCCAAAGTCAGCATCCAGACCGGTTACGCCCAGCCCGGCCGCCTCCCGCTCCTGATCGGCGGTAATGGCTGAGAAGCCGATGCGGCCGATCACGGATCCGGAGGACACAGGTCCGCAGTCCCCGGCGGCAATGACCGCCCAGTGGCCGAATCCGTAAAGCCTGTAAATACGCTCGATATAAGCCTTCAGGACAGCCCGCTCATGATCCCGGTCCTCTCCCGGCGGCTCCAGAAATCTCCCTGCCAGCTCGTCGTAAAGGGAATAAATGCTGTCCAGGTCATCCTCCGTAAATTCCCTCACCAGAAGACGGGGCGTCCGCAGGATCGTCCAGGGCAGGCCGGCCTCCCGCTCATAGATCTTGACATAACTGTCCGGATCGACGAGGTCCGGTTCCTGAATGATATAATCCGCGCCCGGGAATTTCTCTCCGGCATTTCCGGAATGCAGATAGCCGGCGGCATACAGACCGCCTTCGCGCAATCGCCTGAGCAGAGATCCGTCATCACACAGAAAAAGGACATCCTCCGGCTCCACTCCCTCCGGGAGCCGCGGCGAAGCCTCTCCTTCCTCCATCTCCAGAATCCCGCTCCCGAGTCCCTCCGAGCGGAAGATCTGCACAGCGCGCTCAGACTCAGCAGTCAGAAAAGGAATCTGAGAAGGTATACGGAAAGAAACCTGAAAAGGATCTTGAAAAGGTTTTTGAAAAGATTTTTCAGCTGGTTCCCTGTTTCCGGATCCGGCGGCCTCCCGGCCCTCCGCTTTACTTTTAATAAAATAAATTGCCTTCAGCATATTTTGCCATAGTCTCGTGTTCACAGTCAGGTATGAATGAACTACGCGTGCTGCCGCGCTTACACACATTCAGCCAGTGCCGCCCACAGATACGCATGATCCCAAAACCTGCCCGGCCGGCGGCTGAAGCCACTGTATCATTATAACGATTGGAAATGAAAAATAAAAGAAGAAATATAGGTTATACGGAATGTACGGAATGCAGGCCGGACTTGCAGGAACGGGATGCTTTTCAGCTTCCCTCGCACGTTCCCTCTCACGTTAAAAAAATGTTCATATTTTATTTAATGTTTCTTAAACTTGACCTCATCGTCCGTCCATTTTTCCTTCCTATACTCATACCATAAGCTGAACGGCAGAAAAACAGCCGGCAGCTGATAAACAGTCGCCAATGCAGCAGGCTTACGAATAACTTTTTCATAACTTTGCCAGGTACCTCCAGGTACCTGGCATCCTCCCTTTTCAGGGGAAAAATTGCGTCCCGGCTTTGTTTCAGCAACCGCCGTGACTTATAAAAAACAACGCGTCGCAGGGAACCAGTCCCCCGACGCGTTTTATTTTTTCCTTATATTTTCGCCGGTATTCTGCAGTTTCCGGCGGAGCGGATGATATTCGGATCAGACAGCCGATTATATTCGGATCAGACAGCCTCAGATACTTTCATGCGGCCTGTGAGCAGGTAAGCTGTGATCTCCTGCATCGCGTTTTCTTCATCGATTCCGTCAATCATCACTTCAATGCTGTCCCCGACAGATGCTTCGAGAGACATCATCCCCATAATACTCTTGGCATTAACCTTTCTCCTGCCATGTTCCAGATACACGCGGCTCTCATACTTGCTTGCTACTTGTACCAGTTCCGCAATCGGACGGGCGCCAAGCCCCTGCGGACGATTGATCACAACCGATTTTCTCAGCATACCATTACTCCTATCCTGCGGCAGAGCCGCTCAAACAGAAAATCACTTACCAATCTGGTCATCCAGTGTGCCGTCTCAATCATTTTTGAAGTTAAAATTGCCAGATCGTCGTCGTTCCCGCGAGGCGGAGGAAGGAGTCGATGTGAACCCATCGGCGACTGACGACAACGACGCGGGCGGCGACGAGATGGTGATTTTAATTCTAATTATGATTGAGACGTCACACTAATATCTTCGCGCGCCTTCCGGGCAAGCACTGCGATTTTTCTCAGCCGGTGGTTCATCCCGGACCGGCTGACCGGCGGCACTGCAAGAGCCCCAAGCTCCGTAAGAGAAGCCCCCGGATTGTTTTCCCTCAGATTCGCCGCCTCGCGCAGCTGCGGCGGGAGCGTCTGCAGGATACCTGACTCGCGCAGCAGACGGATCTCCTCCATCTGACGCGCGGCAGATTCAATTGTCTTCCCGATATTGGCCGTCTCACAGTTGACCCTCCGGTTCACGGTGTTGCGCACTTCCTTGTAGATCCGGGCGTTCTCCGTGGCCATCAGACTGACAGAAGCCTCCATCAGATGCAGGAGGAGGACGATGTCCTCCGAGTCCTTTACATAGACGACATAATACTTTTTTCTCCGGGTGATCCCCGCCCGGATCCCGTTCTCAGCGAGCACATCCCTGAGCTGTCCGGCCTGGGGCTCCGAAAAGCATCTGAACTCCACGTGATATCTCTGTTTCGGGTCATTCATAAATCCGGTGCAGAGAAACATCTCCCGCAGATACCACCTGCTCCGTCTGCCGTCCAGCAGCGCCCTGTAAAGGGTACCGTCATTCTCGCCGACTGTTCCATCCTCCCGGATGATCCGGAGATCTCTCAGCAGGTCAGTGAACCGGGGCGGCATGACAAAGCCGTCCGCGTCCTCTTCCTCTGTTTTCCCGTTTTCCCGGGCAAGACAACAATCAGTGCTTATATTAACGGTTTTCAATATCAATGTAAAGCGTTTTTTCAGGGCTGCGCGGATCCCGGGCAAAAAACAGACCCGCACAGAGCCGCTGCCCGCATCTGAAAGGCCGGCCGTATTTGTCAGCAGAACAGCCAGCGCTGTCTCCGCCGCTGTCCTCCCGGAAGGAAGTATCCTCTCGAGCTCAGCCTTCAAGTCTCCGGAAAATGACATTATTTACTATTTACTCCATGTATGGGATCATCCGTTACTGTTATTATCCTGTCAGGATAATCCGTTCAAAATAAACTGATCAGGATGTAGCCGGAACTTTTACCGGGCTCCCGTTTTTTTTATTCAGTGCCGGGTTTTTATTCAGTGTCAGATTTTTTTCTCTCCACATCCCGGTGATAGATCTTCAGTCCGTAACTGCCCTCTCCCTTCAGGTCTTCATAGAGGCAGTTGGCGATGGTGACGCTCCTGTGCTGGCCGCCGGTACATCCGATCGCGATCACAAGCTGGTTTTTTCCTTCCTGGACATAATAGGGGATCAGGAAGCGGATCATATCCGCGAGCTTTTCCCTGAACTGCGTAGTCTGAGGGAAGGAGAGGACATACTCAGATACCGGGCTGTCGTTTCCTGTCAGAGGTTTAAGCCTGTCAATGTAAAAAGGATTGGGCAGGAAGCGGACATCAAAGACCAGGTCCGCATCCCTGGGGATCCCGTTTTTGAACCCGAAGGACATGACAGAGACAATGAGGGAATTGTAGTTTTCACCTCCGACAAAGATGCGGTACAGTTCCTCTCTGAGTTCTCTCACCAGAAGGTGAGAAGTATCAAAGACATAATCCGCCTTGGACTTGATATGCCGCAGGATCTCCCTTTCCTTCCGGATCCCGTCTTCCACGCGGCCCTGCGGCTCACAGGGATGAGCCCGGCGCGTCTCCTTGTACCGCTTGATCAGCGTCTCGTCGTCCGCGTCCATAAAGAGGATCTCGTAGGAATACCCCTTCTCTCTCAGTGTGGACAACACCTCTTCCACATAAACGAACGGCCGGTCCGCCCGGACATCCAGACCGAGGACAACCTTGTCCACGTTGCTGCCGGGCATAAAGACCAGCTCCATGAACTTGTCGATCAGCCTCACGGGGAGATTATCGACACAATAAAACCCTTCATCCTCCAGAATATTGATGGCAGTTGCCTTTCCGCCTCCGCTCATTCCGGTCACAACAACAAAACGCATTTCCCCCTCCTGACTGAAAAAGCTGTTTCCGGTCACACTTTGATCAGGGTGTGACCGTGAAATGCGAAAACGACCCGAGGCTGGTCAACGAGTGATCTGCAGCAAAATGTCCCCGCCGGCCTGCTCTCTCAGAACTCTCCCAGATAGATCACTTCGCGCTCGAGCATCACTCCGGAGTTCCGGAACACCCTCTCCTGCACATCCTCGATCAGGGCCCGGATCTGGGCGGAGAGCGCTCCTCCCCGGTTGATCACAAACCCGCAGTGCTTTTCCGAGACCTGGGCGCCGCCCACACTGTAGCCGCGAAGTCCGGCATCCATGATCAGCTTGCCGGCAAAATATCCCTCCGGGCGCTTGAAGGTACTGCCCGCGCTGGGATATTCCAGCGGCTGTTTTTCGCGCCGCTGCGCCGCGAGATCCGCGATCTTCTGCCGGATCTTTACCGGGTCGTCCGGAGTCAGTTCAAACTGCGCTGAGAGAGCGACCGCGGAAATCTGCCGCAGCAGGCTGGTCCTGTAACCGAACTGCATCTCTTCAGGTCCAAGCTCCCGCTCCCTGATATCTGCCGACAGCAGGTGGACCGACCTTACGACCTGTTTCATCTCTCCCCCGTAGGCGCCGGCATTCATCACGAGACCGCCTCCTACGGTGCCGGGGATCCCGGCTGCAAATTCCATTCCCGCCAGTCCGTGCTCCGCAGCTGCCAGGGAGACCTCGTGGAGCGTCGCGCCGGCACCGGCGGTGATCATATTTTTTTCCACACGCACTTCATCCAGGCGGACCGGCCGGTCATCCTGACGCGGCGCGTCCTCCCCTGGTCTGTGCGCTGTTTCCTCCTCCCCGGCGGAAGAGACCGCAGTGACAATGACGCCTCTGTATCCGCCGTCCCCGACCAGCAGGTTCGTTCCCCGGCCCAGGATAAACCATTCCTCTCCCTCGCTGGTCAGCAGCCGCAGAACATCAGCCAGCTCCTGCCGGGTCCTGACAAATACCATGGCGTCCGCGGGTCCACCCGTGCGGAAGGAGCAGTGCCGGTCCATCGGCTCCTGATATCTGATCTGTCCGGGAGAAAGGATCCTCCCGAGTTCTTCCTGTATGTTTTTGCGGATCACGTCTCCTCCTCGTCGTCCTGTTTCTGCATGCGCATAAGGTTTTTCTGCACGCGCATATAGAGCTCCTGCGCGGCATTGTAGCCCATCAGCTTCTGGCGGTGATTGGCCGCGGCAGATTCACAGATGATGGCGACATTTCTACCCGGACGCACCGGCACCCTGTGGCACACCACCTTGTTGCCCAGGTATTCAGAATAATGCTCCTCGATGCCCATGCGGTCATATTCACGGTTTTTGTCCCATTCCTCAAGATGGATCTCCAGATCGATACTCTGGCTCTCCCTGACGCTGGAAACACCGAACAGGGTCTTGACATCAATGATGCCGATCCCTCTCAATTCAATAAAATGCTTGGTGATCTCGGGCGCCGTCCCGATCAGGGTCACCTCACTGACCTTCCGGATCTCCACGACATCGTCAGACACAAGGCGGTGCCCTCTTTTGATCAGTTCCAGCGCGGCCTCGGATTTACCTACGCCGCTGTCCCCTGTGAGCAGGAGCCCGATCCCGTAGACGTCCACAAGAACTCCGTGGATGGAAATAGAGGGTGCCAGCCGGACATTGAGCCAGCGGATCATCTCCGCCATAAAAGGGCTGGTCGCCTGACTGGTCAGGAACATCGGCATCCCGGCTTCCAGGGCAGTTTCCAGGATCACCTGGTCCGGAGGCAGGTCTCGTGTGAAAACAACCGCGGGAACGTCCAGGGAAAAGAGCTGCCTGAAGACACGTCTCTTGTCCTCGTCGTCCATCTGGTCTATATAGGAGTGCTCCACCAGCCCGATGATCTGGATCCTGCCCGCGGCAAAATGATCAAAATACCCCGTCAGCTCCAGAGCCGGCCGGTTGACCTCCGTCTGATAGACATTTCTGCGTGAAATATCGATCTGAGGCGTCAGCGTCACCAGCCTCATCTTCTCAACGACTTCCTTTAATTTGACACAAGACATGAGTATTTTTCCTTTCTCTCAGGCAGCAGGGGCACGCGCAGGCCAGGGATGTTTTCCCGGAAGCCGCAGCAGCTGAGCTGTCACTCCGTATTGTCGCTGTTTTTGTGGAAGTATTCCCAGATCGCCTCCGCCTGCCGCTCCGGAATCTCGGGAACAGCGGCGAGTTCCTCCTTCGTCGCGGCCATGATGTCCTCAATAGAACGGAAGCGGCGCATCAGCGCCTTTTTGCGGGCGGGTCCCACGCCCGGGATGGCGTCGAGGCGGGAAGTCACCTGAGCCTTGCTCCGCAGGGACCGGTGGTACTCGATCGCGAAGCGGTGGGCCTCGTCCTGAATGCGGGTGATGAGCTTGAAGCCCTCCCCCGCTGTATCGATGGGAAGTTCCTCATTATTAAAGTACAGGCCCCGCGTCCGGTGATTGTCATCCTTGACCATGCCGCAGACTGGAATGTCGAGATCCAGCTCCCGCAGAACGGCGGATGCGATATTCACCTGCCCTCTGCCTCCGTCCATCATGATCAGATCCGGAAACCTGGTAAAGCTCCCCAGCTCCGCGTCCAGATTCTTTTCCTCCATCTCGCGCTGTTCCTCCAGCCCGTGGCGGAAACGGCGTGTGAGCACCTCGCGCATACAGGCATAATCATTGGGACCGGCGACGGATTTGATGCGGAACTTACGATAATCACTCCTCTTGGGCTTCCCGTTTTCGTAGACGACCATGGAGCCGACGTTGGCGAAACCGCTGATATCGGAGATGTCATAGGCTTCCATGCGGCGGACCGCCGGGAGCCCCAGCAGCTGAGCGATCTCCTTCACCGCGCCGATGGTGCGGCCCTCCTCGCGGCGCAGCCGCTCCCTGTCCTTCTGCAGGATGAGGGCGGCGTTTTCCCCCGCCAGCTCGACCAGCTTTTCTTTTTTTCCTTTTTTAGGGACAAAAAGCGTCACCCTGCTGCCCCGGCGGGCGCTGAGCCATTCCTCCAGCAGCCGGTGATCATCGGGTTCCATCGGAAGAAAGATCTCCCTGGGGACAAAAGGCGTAGCGGCGTAGAACTGCTTGATGAATTCGGCCAGGATCGCGTTCGGGGTCTGTCCGCCGACATGGGTCATATAATGGTGCTCACGGCCCATCAGCTTTCCGTCCCGGACGAAAAAGACCTGAACGACGCCGTCGGCATCCGCGTTCTCCTTTTCGACGGCGATCCCGAGGATATCGCGGTTTTCGCCGACTCCCTCCGACATCTTCTGCTTCTGGGCGACCTGCTGCACACTCTGGAGCAGGTCTCTCCAGCGGATCGCCTCTTCAAATTTCATTTCCTCCGAGGCCTTCTCCATTTTTGCCGTGAGATCCCGGATAACAGGCTTGTAGTTTCCGGCCAGAAACTCCAGCGCCATGTCGATCTTCCCGCGGTACTCCTCCTCCGGGACATTCCCGCTGCAGGGCCCGCAGCACCGGTCCATATGGAAATTCAGGCAGGGACGTTCCTTCCCGAAATCCCGGGGCAGGACGCGGCTGCAGTCCCTCAGCCCGTACATGCGGTTGATCAGCTCGATCGTCTGCCGTACCGCCTGCGCGCTGGAAAAAGGGCCGAAATATTTCGCCTTATCCTTTTTCATCTGTCTCGAAAAAAGGATCCGAGGATAGGGTTCGCCCACAGTGACCTTGATCCAGGGATAGGTCTTGTCGTCCTTGAGCATCGTGTTGTATTTGGGCCGGTGCTCCTTGATCAGATTATTCTCCAGGATCAGGGCCTCCAGCTCGGAGTCCGTCACGATATACTCAAAACGGTTGATCTGCTTCACCATGCGGTCGATCTGCGGACCCCGCCCCACGATTTTTCGAAAATAAGAGCGGACGCGATTGTGGAGGTTGACTGCCTTGCCCACATAAATGATCGCATCCTGCTCATCATGCATGATATAGACGCCGGGCTGAGCCGGCAGCTTTTTGAGGTCTTCGGAAAAATCCTTCATAGTTCAGTGCCATGACCTACTGTTTACAAACATATATGATGAAAACTGCGCGTGCTGTCGCGCTTACACGCTCCCAGCCCGCTCCAAGCACTCGGATTCCGCTCATTTGTCAAAAAGGTCAAGATCCTCCAGGGAAACCTGGGAATATCTTCCCTTGCCGGTCCTGTCTCTGCGGACAGGCCTCCCGGTGAAGGGATCCCTTTCCGGGCTGCTCTGACTGTCCTCTTTTTCTTCTGCCGGGGCAGATGCGCCGGCTTTATTTTCCTCTGCAGGGACGGATGCGCCGCCTGCAGCTCCCTCTGCAGGCACAGCTTCCCTGTCCGAAACTTCCGGGTTTTCCTCTTCAGGGGACGGAGTTCCGCCCTCCGAAGCCTTGCGGGCCGCGCGGACCGTATCAAACATCTTCATGAATTCCTTGCCGGTGATGGTCTCCTGACGGATCAGGAAATCCGCGATCACATCCAGGGCATCCATATTTTCCGAAAGGATCCGCTTGGCTTCTTTATAGCTTTCCTCCAGGATCCGGCGGACCTCCTCGTCCACCGCCGCGGCAGTGACATCGCTGCAGTTGAGGACAGGACGGCCGTCAAGATACTGGCTCTCGACCGTGGCCAGGCCCATGAGGCCGAAGCGGTCGCTCATACCGTACTGGGTGACCATATTCCTTGCCAGCGCAGTGGCGCGCTCGATATCATTGGCAGCCCCGGTCGTGACACTTTCAAATTTCAGCTCCTCGGCCGCGCGGCCGCCCAGGAAGCCGACGATCATGGCTTCCAGCTCAGCTTTGCTGTTGAGATATTTTTCCTCTTCAGGGACCTGCATGACATAGCCGAGCGCTCCCATGGTGCGAGGGACGATGGTGATCTTCTGGACCGGCTCGGAGTTTTTCTGCACCGCACTGATCAGGGCATGGCCGACCTCGTGATAGGACACGATGCGCCTCTCCTCCTTGCTCATGATGCGGTCCTTTTTCTCCTTGCCGACCAGGACCTGCTCGACAGCTTCGAAGAGGTCCTTCTGGCTGACATACTGGCGGTGGGCCTTGACCGCGTTGATGGCGGCTTCATTGATCATATTGGCCAGGTCGGAACCCACAGCTCCGCTCGTGGCCAGAGCGATCTCCTCCAGATCCACCGTTTCATCCATTTTGACATCTTTCGCGTGGACCTTGAGGATGGCGATGCGTCCCTTGAGGTCCGGCCTGTCGACGATGATGCGCCGGTCAAAGCGGCCGGGGCGCAGCAGGGCCTTGTCCAGGATCTCGGGCCGGTTGGTGGCCCCGATGATCAGGATACCCTTGGAGGCCTCAAAGCCGTCCATCTCAGAGAGCAGCTGGTTGAGAGTCTGCTCCCTCTCCTCGTTGCCCCCTCCATACCGGGAGTCACGGCTTCGGCCGATGGCGTCGATCTCATCGATAAAAATGATACAAGGTGCATTCTTATTGGCTTCCTTGAACAGATCACGCACTCGGGAAGCGCCCACGCCGACATAGAGCTCGATGAAATCCGAGCCTGTCAGGGAAAAGAAAGGCACATGCGCCTCTCCGGCGACAGCCTTGGCGAGCAGGGTCTTGCCTGTTCCGGGAGGCCCCACGAGAAGGGCTCCCTTGGGAAGTTTTGCGCCGATCTTGACATACCGGCCCGGATTGTGCAGGAAATCGACGACCTCGACCAGGGACTCCTTGGCCTCATCCTCTCCTGCGACATCCTTGAAGGTGACCCCGGTCTCCTGCTGGACATATTCCTTGGCCGTGCTCTTGCCAACGCCCATAATACCGCCGCGGCCGCCCATCCTCTTGAACAGTATGCTGAGCAGCCCCCACATCAGCAGGATGGGGAGCACATAGGACAGCAGAAAAGAGACCACCATTCCGGAGCTGTCCGGCACATAAGGATTGTAGGTGATCTTAGCGTCCATCAGGCGCTGGGTAAGAGCGTCCTCCGACTCCGCAATACCCGTGTACAGGACGGCATCAGAATCCTTCAGGTGGATCTCCAGGCGGTCCGACTTCATGTCGACCTCAGTGACCTTTTCCTGCTGGATATACTTGATGAATTCATTGTAGGAGATCTTGCGGGACTCTCCGTTGTCCCGCATGAAATAGCTGATGCAGGCAAAAAGGACCACGGTCAGAAGCAGCAGGAGAAACAGACTCTGCCGCGGCGGCTGTCCGTTTCCGTTCCCGTTTCCGTCGCCGCCGTCTCCGCTGCCATTGCCGCCGTTGTCGCTGCCGCCTTTGCCTTTTCCCCGGTTCCCGCGGCCATTGCCGCCTTTTCCGTCTCCTGTCCCGAACAGATCCCCGGGGTTAAACAGTTCGAGCCACCGGGCTATACGGGAACTCCGGTATTTTTCCATTCTTTCAGTCATTTATAATAACCTGTCTCCTTTAATCTCCTGCCGTTTGTAAAAAAATGATCGATAAGCGCCCGGGCGCTCAGCTTTCGAAGATTCCGTCGTCCTTCCTGCGGGCTTCCTCTTCTTCCTCCTCTTCTCTCTTCTTTTTCTCCTCCTCCCTTTTCTCCGGCGGTTCCAGGCTGGAGATGGTCAGGTTGGGGAAGGGAACTCTGATATTGTTCCTGTAGAAGATCTGAAGTACGCCCCTCTTCAGATAACGGTTGACCCCCAGGATGTCCTCTTCATTGCATTTGCATAAAATCAGCAGCGTGACCCCGCTGGCTCCCAGGGCATTGACACCCGCAAAGGTCGGTCCGTCCAGGATCAGATTGTTCTTCTTTTTCAGTTCAGGAAGCTCCCTGTTGAGCACTTCCTCCACATATTCGATATCCTGTCCGTACTCAATATCAATATAACAGAGAGAATAGGACGCATCCTTTGTCATGTTGAGGACTCCGGAGATCTCACTGTTGTTATAGATCTTGACATTCCCGTCCGATCCCAGAATCTTGGTCGTCCGCAGACCTATGTCCATGACCTTGCCGCGGTAATCGTGGATCGTGACGATGTCCCCCACACGGAATTCTCCCTCAAAGACGATAAAGATACCCGCGATGATGTCCTTGATCAGGCTCTGCGCCCCGAGACCAATGATCAGGGACAGGATCCCGGCGCTGGCCAGCAGACTGGTAGAATCCACTCCGAACAGATGCAGACAGTAAAAGATGACTCCGAGGACTCCGCCGTATTTCATTACGGAGATCATCAGGTGACCAATCGTCTCTCCCCTCGCTCCCAGAAGGGAAGTCAGGACCCTCAGAGGGAAGCGGATCACTTCGAGCAGAATCATGGTAGTGACCGCCACCAGCATAGCAGCGCTGAAGGCAAAGATGTTCAGCCCTCTCTCCCAGCGCCCGCTCAGGATATACATGACCACTCCGTCCTCCCTGAAGGCCGAATTCGCGAAACGGATCGACACCAGGATATACAGGATCAGGACAATGAATATTGCGCTTACCATGGTCAGAAGCTTCTGTTCAGGAGCCTTTTCCCTCCAGGGGATGCTGCGGTTGTCCCACCTGGCGGATGCACTGACGGTAGATACTGTACTTCCGGAAGGAAGAATGATATTGAAGATAGCAGCGTCCAGCCTGCTGCCGGACTTCTTGTCGGCGGAGGCAAAGAGCTTTTCCTCTTCTGCTGAGGTCAGGGTGACCGTGGCAGAAAGGAAGATGAGAAGAATCAGACTTGTTAACGCGGCGATCAGGGAATTTTTCATCCTCGACTGGAACATTTCCGACTCGGGAATCATCGCCCCCACATAATAGCCGTCCATATACCGGTAGAACTGGAAATAAGGAATTCCCGACACCCTGGTAAACCCGTAATACTCCTCTCCTTTGAGGGCTTCGGCGGGTACTTCCAGTTCCTCTGCCGTCATCCCGATCCAGGTTTCATTAGGGGCGTATCTGCATACCTGTTCTTCGCTCGCGTCAAACAGGATCATATGTCCCCCCTTGAGCGTGCTGGTCGAAAAAATATAACTCAATTCTGTCGGCTCCAGAAGACTGTCCGTCAGCTCTCCTTTCATGCCGATCTGCAGGAGAGAGCGGTGTTCGGTGATCCCCTGCTCTTCCTCTTCTGCTTCTGCTTCCGATTCCGCGGCAGCTTTTTTATTGCCTTTTTTCCCCTTTTCCAGAGACGACTCATAATCATACCGGGAAACATACACAGTCCTTCCCCGGCTGTCTTTTGTCGTATAATAATGGAAGACGACTCCGATGTACTGACTCTCTTCCCCCATATCGCTGGTCATAGGCTCCTGCACCAGAGTGTCCTTCTTGCCGTCGATCACATCGTAGAAGGGACTGGACTGGGCTTCCTCATCATGGCTGAGGTAAAAGAACCAGTTGGGAGTGCTCGTCGCGATCGTATTGCCGTGTTCATCAAAAATATAGATCGACTCGAGATCATTTCTCTCGCACAGGTCCAGCAGCTTTTCAGAAGACCCGACGGACTTCAGCCGGTTTCCTTCGTCATCGATCTGATAGACTTTTTCGTCCTCCACATAGTCGTAGTGAACGAAACTGGTCGGCTCATTCAGGACAGACGGATCCTCTTCGATCAGGTAGGCGATCAGCTTTGCCTTGGAGAGGAAACGGTTGTTGTAGTATTCCCGGATCACCTTCCGGTTCTCGCTGCTCTCATCGTATCGGCCTGCCACCTCCTCCAGGGCGACCCGGGATTCTTCGGCGGTCTGGGAAATCTCCAGCAGGGTCTGTGTATAATAGGAGATACCGAAGATAAGCATCACACCGACGATCATCAGCGGGTAGATCTTTTCGAAGATCGACCTGTCAAACATCAGGGTCAGATCTTTACTTTTATACAGAACTTTCTTTTCCGTTTTAAACGCCCTGCGGACAAAATCATTTCTGATGATAACCGCATAGAGCAGGCAGAGGATCATTACGATGACAAATCCAATGGTCGACCAGAACAGTACATACTTGTCATCCCTGAAAACATCCTGGGTCTTTGCCGCGGCGCAGATCACCGTGTCCGGTCCGAATTTTTTGGATACACAATAGTAGGACGTGCCCCTGATCGTTTCGATCCCGGAATATCCGTCTTCAAAGGCTGCCTCTGAGAGTCCTGTCTCCAGGGCACTCCGGCCTGTCATGATCTCTTCTCCGTTTTTATAATACAAAAAGACATTTTTGGCGGTATCCACCGCGAACATAAAACCGCCGTTGCCGACAGGAGACCGGTCAAGGACAAAAGGAATGTCTCTGAGACTACTGGTCTGACTGTCCAGCGTCGAAACGTCCGCCCCGAGGACCAGGGCAAAGTCCTGCCGCCTGTAGTAGCCGCGGGTGGAATAAAAATAAAAATTTCCAAAGGAATTGTCTTCTCTGACGGGAGTAACGGTGCCGTTCTCCCCCCTTGTCCCCGCGACCAGCTTCCCGACGTTTTCTTCCGTCAAAAGTCCCAGGTCCACCGGGTTTTTTCCGTTATACTCCTGAACCGGTGAAAACAGGATCCTCCCGTCCGTGCTCATTACAAAGAGATACTCCACTCCCGAACGGTCAATGATATCGGTGAAAACTTCCGCCTGGGCATCATGGTCAGAATTGACAAGGGAACTGAACAGCCCGCTGTTCATGAGCTCGAGCAGATCATCCGCCATGTCCTGATTTCCGTCATGAAAGACCCGCGTCAGCTCCTTCGCCCCCTCCTCATTCTTCTCAAGAATCGAAAAAGCCTCCGCGAGGGACTGCTCACTGTTATGCAGCTGCCTGGAGATCGCTGTGCTTTCCTGGACCCGCCTCAAAAACGTAGAGATCAGAATCACACCTATGACGAGCAGCAACGCATTAGCCAGCACCTTTCCGAAAAAATATGTATTCGCCCTTCTTCTTACATCTCTTCTTACTGCCATATCATAACCCCGGGTCCAGCTCCGGCCTTTCCCCTTTTACCTGTACATCTGCGGCATCAGGACAGACCGCCATGCAGACGGCAATCCTTAAAGTGCCTGAAAACGAGCACACTTCTGATTAGTATACACCTTTTTCCATAGAGAATGAAGAACTTCTTTTTATGTCCGATTAATTTGAGATAATTTAGGCTTGATTCACGTCCGGTCAATCAGACACCCCTAAAAATCAAAGTTGTCACTTGACAAAGGGTACACTTCAATTTAAGTAATTTCGGCAATATAAGGCAGTTCAGACAATTTCGACGATTTCGACAATCGAAAGCAGTTTAGGCAATTTCGACGATTTCGGCAGTTTAGACGATTTCAACAATTTCAACTATTTCAGGTCACGTTCAGGTTACGGCGTGGACCAGGGGACGGACATAAAAAGCGCCTGCCCAGGCGGTCCCGCGTGGGACCCTCTGTGCAGGCGCAGGTATTAACTGTTATTTACTGTATTATCTCAGGAACTTCCGGCTATTGGTCCGGAAAGCAGTTCCCTGTTTCCAGGAACTGTACTATCTCAGGAACTTCCGGCTATTGATCCGGAAAGCAGTTCCCTGTTTCCAGGAAAGAATCCTTTGATACAGGCCTCGGACTTCAGTCCTCAGACCTAAAGCCTTAGCCCTTAAGCCTTTAACCTCAAACCTCAAGCCTTAGCCCTCAGTTCTCAGCCTTCGATCATGATGGTCTTCTTCTCCGGGACCTTTGCTGCCTCCTTCTTGGGAACAGTCAGCTTCAGGACTCCGTCTTCGAATTTAGCCTTGATCTCGTCTTCCGTCACATTGCGGCCGACGAAGAAGCTCCTCTGCATGGAGCCGGCATAGCGTTCCTGACGGATAACTCTGCCCTTGTCGTTCTTCTCGTCCTTGTCCAGGCCTTTGGAAGCGGCTACCGTAAGGGTACCCTTCTCCAGGGTCAGGGTGATCTCATCCTTCTTAAATCCGGGGAGATCGATGTCGATCTCATACTGCTCGTCCTTCTCATGTACGTCTGTCTTCATCAGACGGGGTGCATGCTTACCGTAGAGCTTTCTGTCCACATCCTCGAGCCCCCTGAATGTCGGGAAGCTGAAATCCATAAAATCATCAAAAAGATTCTCACCAAAAAGACTAGGATATAACATGATCTTTACCTCCTTTTATTCTGAAATCTGCAGCCGGTCAACCGGGCGCTGGGCTCTTTTAACCGGTCCACAGTTCTTTTGCTCCATCTCTGAAGTTTTATCTGTTTCCTTTGTTCTATACGTGTTATAACACTTATTGTTAGCACTGTCAAGGGGTGAGTGCTAATTTTTTTAAATAATTTTGCCCCGCGGGATCTCATGCCGAAGCTGTACCGCAGCCCCTGTACATCACACAGCCTCGGACAGCCCCGGCAGTTTTCTGGTGTAATGGCGATAGATCAGCCAGGAAAGAAAAGCCACGATGGTATCGCTGACCAGCTGGGACCAGGCACAGCCGTACATGCCGAACAGTCCGTCAAGAATGAACAGCATGGGGATATTGATGACCAGCCAGCGCATGACGACCAGGATGGTGGCCTGCTTTCCCTTTCCCAGAGCCTGAAAGAAATAGACATAAATGAAACTCAGAAACATCATGACGGTCGCCAGGGCGCGCATCCTGAGGAAATCAGTGCCCAGCGCCACCGTCGGCGGGTCGCTGATGAAAATGCGGACGAGGAACGGGGCAAAAAGTTCATAGAGGGCAATGCTCCCCATGCAGAAGACGAGGCCGACGGTGCGGGTCGTATGCAGGACATCCCTCATGCGGGGAAGATTTCCCGCCGAATAATTATAAGCGGCCAGAGGGACCATGCCCAGGCAGAGACCGATGCCGACATTCAGGGGCAGACGCTCCGCTTTGAGGACGATGCCGATGGCAGCAAGGGCTATATCGCTGTGGGAAGCCATAAGGCGGTCCAGGACGATATAATCGAGATCAAAGAGAAAGGGTCCCATGGCAGCCGGAAGCCCTACTCCGAAAAAAGAGGCAAGAAGGCTCAGATCCGGCAGTCCCTCGCGCAGAGAAAAGTGGAGGATCGGATTGTGGAGTCTCTTGATCAGGAACAGAAAATTCATGCAGGTGATCGTGTTGCAGAGGGTGGTGGCAATGCCGGCCCCCAGGATCTCGTGGCCCGGAGGCAGCAGGACAAACATGAAGATCGGATCCAGAATAATGTTGAGGATGCCGCCCAGGGAAATAAAGAACCCCGCCTGCTTTGAACAGCCGACATTGCGCAGAAGATTTCCCATTGTCATGGCTGTGATCGTGGGAACGGCTCCCACCATGATCACGCAGGAGCAATACTGCCGGGCATACTCAAAGGTCTGAGCGCTGGCGCCCAGGAAGGTGAGGAGAGGCCGCATAAAAAGTGCCGTCATAATCGCAAAAAACAGAGCGGTAAAAACGGAAAACCATATGCTGAAGGAGGCGACCCTGCGCGCTTTTTCCGTCTGCCCGGCGCCCATGAGCCTGGCGATCAGCGTCCCTCCTCCGGCGCCGGCAATGCTGGAGAAGGCAATGCAGACATTAAAAATAGGCAGGATCAGCGCCGCCCCCGCCACCATATAGGGGTTGTTGGTGCGCCCTATATAGAAAGTATCTGCCATATTGTAGATCAGCACGATCAGCTGCGAGATCACTGTCGGTACGGCCATGGCAGCCAGCGCCTGAGGAACAGGCATTTTTTCAAAGAGATATTTGTTCTTTTCCTCCCCGTTTTCCGGCACAGCTCCCTCCTGGACAGCTGATATTGTCGACACTGTCTCCTGCCAGTCCCGGTTCACTTCTTTATCTGGTTTTATTCGATTTATACGATTATCCATTTTCAAAGTACCTCCCCCTGAGATAAAGTACATTTTAGATGCTGATCCCCGCCTCCGTCAATGCTGCCTGGACCTGCAGATATGAAATGCTGTTGTTCATTACTGTTGACCAGTATTGCTGTTTAATACTATTGACCAATACTGCTGTTCAAAACTGCTGTTTAAAACTGCTGTTCAATGCTG
Source organism: Sarcina sp. DSM 11001 (assembly GCF_900101015.1). Lineage (GTDB taxonomy): Bacteria > Bacillota > Clostridia > Lachnospirales > Lachnospiraceae > CAG-791. The sequence continues at coordinate 116,451 of NZ_FNFZ01000008.1, forward strand.
CTGTTCAATACTGCTGTTTAAAACTGCTGTTCAAGCCGGCACAAGCCCTGGGTCTTCGCAGAAGGCGCCCATCTTCGCAGTAGGCGTCTATACAAAGCATTGTCCACGTGATACATTGCTTCCTCTCTCGAGAGAGCGCCCGCAGCAGCTTCGAAGCAACCGGGAAAAAGAGGAAGTGGATGAAAACAGATCAGATTATTGAGCAGACTTATTCTCCATGTTATATTATCATTTGTCTGAAGGACTGTTTCCTCAGACATGGCATTTCCTTATGAAAATACAAACGAAAATACAACATAGGAACACTGAAAAGACAACAAAGAAACACTGCGTGGAGGTACAGCTTTGAAACAGAAGATCAAGTCCGCATTCGTCAGACGGCATATGAGCGAAGAGGACAATCGCAAATATAAGCACATGCTGCAGAAAAGAGCAGAAGGGGAGAAAAGACTCAGGACAAGTATGATCAGCCATCTTTCCACGCTCAATGACGGTGTCATTGCAATTTTTATCACAGTGATGATGCTGGAAATTCCTTTCCCGACCTCGGAAAGGACCTACTGGGATTTCGTCTGGTCAGTCCTGGTGTTTCTGGTAAGTTTTTTTATTGTCGCGGATTTCTGGTATGACAGCAAACAGATTTTCGAGGCAGTTAAAGAGGCTGACCATCTGGTGATCGTAGCGAATTTCCTGTTCCTTGCCTCCCTGGCCCTGATTCCGGTCGCGACCAAGTGGATCATGCATGAAGAAAACCGGTATTCCACCGTCCATTTCGGGGCCATCTACATGCTGACTTCCATTCTTCTGCAATTCCTGTATTACTCGGCTCTGAGAAAACGTTTCCGCGACAATATCGGACTCTTCTTTATCATGATCCTGTCCCGGATGGGCTTTCTACTCGGGATCAGCGCCGTCCTCATGCTGATCTCCTGGTTCCAGCCCCACTGGGCTGTCATCCTCTACATCATTCTGCCGGTCGTCAGCTTTTTCATGCCCTGGTAAAAGAACAGGTTTGTAAATGAACAAGCTAGTAGATGAACAGACTTGTAAAAGGATATCCTTGTAAAGATAAACGGACTATTCCTTTTTGCGCGCCCCCATAACAAAAATCAAATCTATTACCCGATGAAAAAAAGCATAAAAGAGAGGCGGTTTTCATGAAATACGATTTTACTTCCATTATGGACAGAAAAGGCCGTGATGCGATCGCGGTAGATATGATCGGCCAGCCGGGCGGCTTTGCGCCGGAGGCTCCCGCCCCGGGCTTCGACGTGATCCCCATGTGGGTCGCGGACATGAACTTTCCCACAGCTCCGGGAATCATTAAAGCGATCATGGACCGCACCACACACCCCGCTTTCGGATATTTTCAGCCCCGTGAGGAATACTATGACTCGATCATCCGCTGGCAGAGGGAGCGGCACGGCATAGGGACTGCCGGGGACGATTCCTCCTCCGCAGGTTCCGGTCAGGCTGACTCTCAGTCTTTCTCTCAGTCTTTCTCTCAGTCTTTTTCTCAGGCTGACTCTCAGTTTTGCTCTCAGTCTTACTCTCCGGAGTCTGGTGAGAAATCATGTGTAAAAGACGAGATTGAAGTTGTTCCGATGCCTCTCACCAAAGACTGCATCGGGTATGAGAACGGTGTCCTGGGGGGCGTTGTCAGCGCCTTGAACGTCTTTTGCTCCCGCGGGGACAGCGTCCTCGTTCACAGCCCGACCTATATCGGTTTTACAAATACACTGAAAAACAACGGCTATCACATCGTCCACAGCCCGCTGATCTATGAGCCCTGCACCGCTGAAGCTGAAAAGGAAGATCCTTCATGCTGTCAGACAGAAAACAGTCTGAAAAGCGGTGCAGAAAGCAGTCTGAAAAACGGCGCAATAAACAGTCTGAAAAATGGTGCAATAAACAATCCGAAAAATGGTGCAATAAACAGTCTGAAAAGCGGTGCAATAAACAATCTGAAAAACGGTGCGGAAAACAGTGCGGAAGAAAACGGTCATGAGAAAGCGAACGGTCAGTCCGCATCCAAAGAGCAGGTCGGAGAACGGTATCACTGGCGCATGGACTATGAGGACATGGAAAACAAGATCCGCCGCCACCACATTCATGCCGCCATCTTCTGCTCCCCCCACAATCCCTGCGGACGGGTCTGGAACCGGGAAGAGCTTGAAAAAGCTTTCGCTATTTTTGAAAAATACGATGTAAAGGTCATCAGCGATGAAATCTGGTCGGACATCATTCTCAACGGTCACAGACATATCCCTGTCCAGAGTGTCAGCCAGTACGCCAGAGAAAACACCGTCGCACTCTACGCCCCGTCCAAGACCTTCAACCTAGCCGGCCTCGTCGGAAGCTACCACATCATTTACAACCGGACCCTGCGGGAACGGATCCGCAAGGAGGCCTCCCTCTGCCATTACAATGAGATGAACGTACTCTCCATGTACGCCCTGCTTGGAGCCTACACGACAGAAGGAATGGAGTGGGTCGATGAACTCCGCACGGTCCTGACCGGCAACGTGCACTATGCGACAGAATATATCCGCACGCACTTTAAGGGAGTCACTTTGGCTGAGCCGGAGGGCACCTACATGCTCTTTGCGGACTGCACACAATGGTGCCGGGACCACGGCAAAACCCTTCAGGAGCTCGAGCATCTGTGCTGGCAGGCGGGCGTCGCCCTGCAGGACGGTAAGATGTTCCACGGCCCCTGCCACCTGCGCATCAACCTGGCACTGCCCCTCTCCCGCATCCAGGAGGCCATGGACCGGCTTGACCGGTACGTTTTCAACGCTCCGCAAAAATAGCAGCAAAAAAAGTCTGCCCTGACAGGGCAGACAGAGACAGGCTTCCCGAAAACCAGTAAGCCAATCAGAGAGAGGGGACGGTTCTGTGTCTCCCGCAGTTTCCTGTATTAAAAAGCCTTCACAAACGTGTGCCGACCGTTCCTGCATTCATAGACGCGGATCTCGCAGTTACCCGGCCTGGGCCGCCAGCGGATCCCGTTTTTGCGATCTTCGAGATAGCCGCGGAGCGAGCGGATGATGCCGCCGTGACAGGCGACCAGAACATTTTCGTACTCCTTCTCCTCCAGCTCCCTGAGAAAGGAACTGCTTCGCTCCACCATAGAGGCAACCGTCTCAACGGTAGCCGGAGCGGGAAAAACTTCCGGCAGCGTCCAGTAAAGAGTCATGAAGGGGCCCATCCTGTAAAACGGCCGCTGCTCATACCTGCCGAAATCCGTCTCAATCAGCCTTTTGTCAATAAGGACTTCCTCAGGGCTCACTCCGCCAATGATGGCACCGGTCATGATGGCCCGCTGCAGCGGGCTCGCATAGACGGCATCAAAATGCACGTCCCCGATCCTCTCCCGGGCCGCTTTTGCCTGGGCGATGCCGGTTTCATTGAGGGGCTCATCTGTCAGTCCCTGCATCAGCCGCTTTTTATTCAGATTTGTCTGCCCGTGTCTGGTCAGCCAGATTTTCATGATTATCTTGTCTCCATTCCGCGTCGGGGCGATTCATTTTCTTCTCTTTTTACAGTAAAAGATACAGTATAGGCCATACACTACATGATGCCATAATTGCGGGCAAGCAGCAAAAGTACTGTTCCTCCTGCATCTCCTTCTACAGTTTCTTCTACAGTTTCTTCTACAGTTTCTTCTACAGTTCCTTCTACAGTTCCTTCTACAGCTCCTCCTGCTCCATCTGCCACCTGGCAAGATCCGCAAGGATCGGCTGCAGAGCAAGGGCTTTTCCCGTGAGGGAGTATTCCACCCGGATCGGGATCTCCAGGTATTCATGCCTGATGATCAGCCCGTCCGTTTCCAGTTCTTTCAGAGATTTGGCCAGCATAGTGTTGGAAATGCCGGGAACTTTTTTCAGGATATCATTGTATCGATGGGACGGGGAATCCGTCTTGTCGGGACAGGTTTCTCCCGAGGCAAGCGCGCAGAGAACAGGGATCTTCCATTTTCCTCCGATGGACCGCATCGCCCTCTGGAGAGGGCAGATATCTGTGCATGGGCACTGGTATTGTTCAGACATGGGAAAGCCTCCTTACAGGCATGGGGATTTTCCTTACATACTCCTCTTTTTCTTCGTAATTGACAGAAAAAAAGAAGCTTCCTATAATTGAATTGTAGCAAATAAGCAATCAGGAGTAAATAAGAAAACTGTATCTATAGCAGGTTCTATACAGGCAGGAATATCTTGTTTTCCGCCTGTATGCCTACCTCAGAATGAGAAAGGAGAACTCATGAAAATTCTTGTTTTAAACGGCAGCCCCCACAAGGATGGAAACACAACCGCTCTGGTCAGCGCATTCCAGAAGGGCGCACAGGCAGCCGGCCATGAAGTGGTCGTATGTCCCGTCGGCACCATGAATATCAAGGGATGTCTTGGCTGTGAGTACTGCCATACAAAGGGCGAAGGCACCTGCATCCAGAAGGACGACATGCAGAAGGTATATCCGGAACTGAATTCCGCCGACATGGTGGTCTTTGCCTCCTCCGTCCACTATTTCGGATTCACCGGCCAGATGGAGTGCACACTGTCCCGCTTCTATGCCGGAATGAAGCCTGCCAAGGCGGCCAAATACGGGCTGATCCTCAGCTCCGGTTCTCCGAATGTCTACGCAGCCATCGAGACACAGTATAAGAGTGTCATCAGCCTTTGCGGCGGCGAAGATGCAGGTATCATCACATGTGCCGGCGCTGAGAACAAGACCGAAGCAGCCCTCGCTAAAGCAGAAGAATTCGGCAAGTCCCTGTAATTGTTCAAGACTCGCTTAGTTCTGACAAATCTCCGGGTATGAAGGATTCTGGATTTTAGCAGTTCACTGGGAATGATGAGATCCATCCTCCTCAGATTTTCGGGATTAAAGAATTCCGGTTTTCTTCAGATTACCGCGGTCAACAGAAGATATTGTTAATAGTTTTTATCGAAAGGAAAAAGCAGGCGTGCCATGCCTGCTTTTTCTTTTATTAGTTACTTTTTTGAAATCGCTGTATCTGGATTCACTGTAATTGAAATCACAGTCTTTTAAATTACAGCCTTCGCAATTACTGCCTTCACAATTACTGCCTTCACAATTACTGCCTTTGTAATCAAAACGAATCCACTTCCGAATAGACCGGCCTGCCGTCTTTGAATGTGGTTTTCATGAGTGATATCTTTTTCACCATCATCTGCCCCTTCGGCGCGGTGACCTGCTTCCAGCTGCCGGAAGCTTTGCGGATCAGAGTAATATGCGGTGTGAATTCCTTCCGGTCATACTCGATGCCGGCCGCGTCCAGAGCCTCACGCACGGATTTCGCCGCTGCCGACAGTCCCTGGTTGCCTTTCATGCCGACCCAGATCAGACTTCCAAAGGTTCCCAGTTCGGAAAGAGACAGTTTAAACGGCTTAAAGGACACTTTTTTCAATGCGTCTTTTACAGCCCCCGGGTCCTTTGTTTCTCCTATAAAGGCCAGAGTCAGATGCAGATTCTGCATCGGTACGTAGTTCCCCTTTACCCCCTTCTGCTTCAGGTCATGAAGCGTTCCAGTGATGTTTTTCTTTATTTCATCTGACAGTTGAATAGCTACAAATAAACGCATATCAATTCATACCTCCTCTGCCCTGAATTCATTGTTTTCACCTAAAGCTGTCAGGGATGTTCCCCAATCATTTTTTCCATCCAGATCATGTTATACCAGCGATTAAATTTATAGCCGCATTTGTGGAACTCTCCAACCTTCCGGTACCCCATATGCCTGTGGAACCGCTCACTGTTTTTTGTCAGATATTCATCTTCCCTCAGGGGGTCTCCTATGCAGGCGTAGAGATTCAAAATTCCACGATCCTTTAACTCCTTTTCCAGAGCTTCATACAGCATGCGCCCATATCCCCTGCCTTCTGCTCCATGTTCCAGGTAGATCGTCATCTCACAGGAATAGTCATACGCCTCCCGGTCTTTAAACACACCCGCGTATGCGTACCCCCTGACTACACTGTTCTCTTCCAGAACCAGATAGGGGTATTTCGCGAGCGTTTTCTCTATACGGGAGCGGAATTCAGCCAACGAGGGAACCGCGCACTCAAAGGAAACAGCAGTATTCGTCACATAATAAGCATAAATATCCAGCAGACGTCCCGCATCATTTACTTCTGCAGGACGGATCCTGACCGGTGCGTTGTTTGCTTTTGCACTACGAGTCCTGACTGGCCCGTCATTTATTTCTTCAGGACGGATCCTTTCCGTTTTCGCTGTAGAGGCGTTCATGAAACGCTCACCTCCTGAGACATAGTCGTAAAACTCGGGTTTTTCGCAAAAAGCGCGAAAAACGCCTCGAATTTCGTACCGGTCTGTACTGTAACACATAATCTAAAATCCGGGGTATTTTATGCACAGCCTTTGCTTTATTGTTCTTTCAGGAGTACAATAATAAATGTACAAATGCAATACAAAACACCGCAACGGACGAAATAACGAAAATAACTAGATACACCTGTTTGATTATAACGTATTTCTCAGGTATTTTTAACGCATTTTGGAAAGGAGACAGAATCATGGCAGTCCCGAAACTTGATGAACTTCTCGTTGGAAAGAAAATGGAGCCCCGCTATATGGAATATAACTGGCGGGACATCGCTCTCTATGCTCTGGCAGTCGGAGCAAAGAAAAAAGACCTGATGTACACCTATGAGAAATACCTCAAGGCAATCCCGACTTATGGAACCATCCCTTACTGGGGAACCGTAAATGTCAAGCCTTATCAGTGGATGCCGCTGCCCGCTTCCATGCTGGCGGATGAGATCATCAAGCCCACGATCGCGTTTCTGAACATGGACCATGAGATCATCTGGCATAAACCGATCGATCCCATTAAGGGCACCTTCCAGTGGCAGGATGAGATCACTGATGTCTACGACAGGGGCGAAGGCAAAGGCGCCGTCGTCAAGACCAAGGTCCTGGTCCGCGACGAGGCCGGTCAGGCTGTCTGCACCAACTACTCCACGACCTTCTTCCATGAGGCCGGCGGCTTCGGCGGCAAGCCCATGCCCAAGAGCGATATCGTCATCCCGGACCGCGAGCCGGACTACACCGAGGACGATTACATCAGTGAGACCCAGAACCTGCTGTACCGCCTGACCGGTGACACCAACCTGATCCATGTGGATCCGGACTACGCGAAAAACATGAAGTTCGACGAGCCCATCATCCAGGGCCTGTGCTCCTTTGGGTTCTCCTGCCGCATGCTGGTCGGATATCTGATCCCCGGCGAGCCCGAGAGAGCAGCCCGCATGGCCGCCCAGATGAGCAGTCCGCTCCTGCCCGGCACTCCCGTCCAGCTCCAGGTCTGGAAGATCGACGACCACAAGGCCTACTTCCGCTTCATGAACCAGACCACGGGCAAGCCCGTCCTCAACCGTGGCGTATTTGAGTGGAAATAAAATACGGGGCCGGGAATCTTTCGTCTCTACAGTTATGGATACAGTATAAATGGTTATCCTGATTTCATTTCCATAACGCCAGTCTCAACTGTAAATTCAATTTGTAATTTCAACTTATAAACTCAACTAATAAACTCAACTTGTTAACTCTACTTGTTAACACTACTTGTAACTCAACTTGTAAAAAAGCAGACTGCCCCGACTGAATGTACAGGGCAGTCTGCTTTTCTGTTTATAATCAAAACCAGGCTTATATCAATACAATATAATCAGTGTGCATTATGATCAGTGATCATTATTGTACCGTCGGGTATTTGGGGCTCATTCCATACTCGTTCTCACCGGGTTCGCTGTCTTTGCATTCCCAGATCAGAATGATGATCCAGCCGATCACGGGGATAAGGGCAAGGAAAAACCAGGTTCCTTTTTTACCTATGTCGTGCATACGGCGCCAGAATACCGAAATCTGGGGAATAAGAACCGCAAAATTAAAGATAGTCTGCAGAATGTTAGTTCCTCCGTCATCCGGAACCCCTAAGATGGCATTCCCGATCGCAGAGAGCAGTGCCTGGCAGATCACAATAAACAGCGCAAAATACCAGTACTCGCTTCTGCGGGCGCGTCCACTGAAGGTCGCGTATTTTTTAAAGCAGGTCGTTACTGCTTCAATAAAGGAAGGTTTCGGAACTATAGTAAAACTGCCGGCTGTTCCTGCTGCATAGACAGCTGCATTTTCAGGAGCTGTCCCGTAAGAAGCGGTTCCGGATCCATAAGTTGTCCCGGCAGAATCTGAAGAGGTTCCGGAAAAATCAGAACCAGACCCGGCAGAAGTCCCGAAAGTATCGGAACCGGAATCAGGAGCTGACCCGAAAGAACCTGCGGCACCTGTCTCACCTGTCACGTTGTTATCAAATAAATTTGAATCGTTTATGTTCTGGGACGGAGAGTCCTGGGGTACAAGGGGTTCTGCCTGAGCGGGCGCCTGCATATGCTGTACAGGAGCGCCGCAGTTGGTGCAGAATTTCGCGCCTTCATCAATTTCTTTTCCACAATTCGCACATATTGCCATAATCTGCCTCCTCTATCCTTCTCAAGACAGGCTGCTATATTCATCCTTTCTTTTCATACACATACATTCATACACATACATGTTCATCCATGTTCATCCATGTTCAAGCATATTCATTTATATTCATGTACATGTATACGCACAGCTTGCTCCGGGATAATACTACATCACCCTCTCCCGGCAGTAGTATTTCATTCCGGAATACTGTCTCCGAAAAGAAATCTCTTACTTCTCTGCTTCCTGAGCCTCCTGGTCCGCTGCGGCCGCATCAGCTCCGGCTTCTTCAGCAGCTTCCTCAACTGCCTCAGCACCCTCTGCCGCTGCTCCGTTCACGTTAATGCCCATCTTTTCGAGCTGCTCAGGGGTCACTGTGATCACGTTGTCCGTAGAAAACTCAGAGGCGGCATCGACAGTCGCTCCGGTTGCTGCCACGGCAGGCTCCTCCGGCGTTACAGGGCGCACACCGATCGTTCCCATGCCGACTCCCCAGTGAAAGGACGCCCAGACTGACAGTCCGACGATCACTGCCACAAATATACCAAAGATGATTGCCAAAAGTTTGTAATTGACCTTTATCTCACTCTTTTTCTTCCTGTTCTTGATTTTAACTGTGTTGGACATCTCTGCCTCTTCCTCCGCTGTTTTTCTGTTTTTTACTTACTTCTTTTACTTATACCTGCTCTTACTTATTCTTTCTTTAGCGCTGTAAACCGCCCTGAGCGTCACGCACGAAAGCCATTATAACATAAAACCCTTCATACAGAAAAGGTATTTTTTAATAACTACAGCCGCCATGCACTGCCCAAAGGCTGTATATGACGGCTGTAGATCACAATCGGGTTTATTCAATTTGTGGGATCTGACTAATCCTGTCCTTCCCTTTACACTAAATAAATCGCTGCCTGCCGGTCTCTGCTCCGCAATCTCCTGCCTGCAGGTTCCCGCTCCGCGTTCTCTGTGCGGGGATCGCTTCCTGCAGGTTCCTGCTCCGCGTTCTATGTCCGGCGATCGCTACCTGATGATTCCCAGATTGCTGAAGGGCCATACGCAGAAGACGAGTTCTCCTACGATCTGATCCTCCGCAACACAGCCGACTGAAGAGCTTCTCGAATCAATTGAGACGCTTCGATGGTCTCCCAGCACAAAAATACGGTTTTCCGGAACCTGGTAGGGCAGTTCTATGTTGCACTCTCCCAGTGCTTTTTCATAAACATAAGGTTCATCCAGGAGCTCACCGTTGACATACACATTGCCGTCCTCATCGATGTCCACCCAGTCGCCGGCATTGGCAATATATCTCTTGACCAGAATACGGTTGTTGTAATAGAAGGCGACAATGTCACCCTGTTTCAGATTTCTGACCTTGCGCGAGATCACGATGTCGCCGTCTGTAAGGGTGGGGGTCATGGAGGCGCCGTAAATCTGCAGTACCGGCATCCAGAGCGTCGCGACAAGGATAGCTGCCGCTGCGACTGTGACCAGCGTAAACACCGTGCTCCTGAGGACACGCCTGTAACGCGATTTATAGCGCTCACGCTGCAGTTCTCCCTCGAGATCCTTGAGCGGCGGACGTTTGACAGGCGTTTTTGCGGATGAACCGCTTTTCTTCCTTCTTCCCGCCCTGTCTCCGGCTTTCACAGTCTCTGCGCTCTTTTCCATATTCTGCTGTATGGTCCCGTCATTTTGAAGCTCAGCTCCTGCGGTCTCTCTGTTCTCAGTTCCGCTCATTCTTTTCCCTCATCATTTTCCGTTCACGATCGACTCCAGACGCGCGATCACTGCCTCAAAAGAAGCTACGCGGTCAAGGTCATCGTGGCATTTCTGCAGTTCTTCCGAAAGGCGCTCGTTCTCTGCCCGAAGGCGGTCCGCCTCTTTTGTCTCATCGATCAGAAGCTCAAGGAGCTCCGTTCTTGTCAGTTTCCTGATATCCTCTTCAGAGTTGCGTCCGCTGCTCGACTTGCCCTTTGAGGATTTTTTTGCGCTTCCAAAGAGTTTGCCAAAGGATGCCTGCTTATTACTGTTTTTTTCCGTGCTCATTCACGCGTCCTTTCTGATCCGTCCTCAAAATGCCGGACCCCGCCCTTTTATCCACTTATCAGAAGTATAAAACAAGGCGTGTCTAAAAAACCGTCAAAGCAAGGTGCTAATTCGCTTTCTTCAGCGGTACTCTTTAGTATACCATTACATTTTACCGGTGTACAGCCTGAAAAAACGCATCTACCTCCACAGGTCCCACAGACAACATTCCCTGGCAGAAACTGCATCGGCAGGAACTCCATCAGCAGAAGCTCCATCGGCAGGAACTCCATCGGCAGAAGCTCCATCAGCAGAAGCTCCATCAGCAGAAGCTCCATCAGCAGAAGCTCAATTTGGAAAGAGCTCCATTTGGAAATAACTCCATCTGCAGGACCGCTGTCATTTCCCGTTTTTTGTCGAAAAGTAAAAGGCTCTCTGATACGGCCTATGACCTGTCTGCCTCTTCGAGCTCAAATTTGGGCATCAGTCTCAGTTTATGGAGATTGAGCACGTGCAGCCTGTCGATGCGGGCTTTTTTATCCGGATCAGGGCAGTCTCCCGTGAGTACATAGTGGTCCAGCATGCTGTAGGTAAACCCGAGCTTGTCCTCATCGCTCATTCCGCTCAGACCGTCAGAAGGAGTCTTGCGGACCAGCTGCTCAGGCAGGCCCAGTGTATCACCGACCTGGAGCACTTCATGCACCAGCAGCTCGGAGAGCGGGCTGAAATCACCGGCGGCATCCCCGTATTTCGTGGAATAGCCGACATAATCCTCAGACGCGTTGCAGGTGTTGACCACACGGCCGCCATTGGGCAGGTTCTGAGCGACGGCATAGAGCGTCGCCATGCGGATCCTGGGCGGCAGATTGATCTTGGCCTCCCTCGCCATCTCTTCTCTTCCGCAGATCTGCTGGAGCTTCGCGTTTTCCTCCAGCGTCTTCTCCAGGGCGTCTGCAGCTGCACCGATATTGATCTCCACATATGGTATGCCGAGTGTGTCCACCAGCAGCTGGCTGTCGGAAATGTCCGGCTGTACGCCGCGCGGCATCAGGACACCGACGACCCTGTCCTTCCCGAGCGCCTCCGCGCAAAGCGCCGCCGCCACGCTCGAGTCCTTACCTCCTGAAATACCGATCACGGCACTGCAGGACGGCCCGTTTGCTGCGAAATAATCACGAATCCACTGCACAATTTTTTCTTTTGTCTTTTCAGGGTTTTTGAGCATATCTAACCTCCTGCGTTTTGGCTGGATCATTGATGTAATCAGTATAACACTATTTGCATTTTCTTTGGTAGTGTGAAACCTGCATTTTTATATCCCATTTTTGTATCCCATTTTTATATCGAGCATATTGACAGCCCCGCCCAACTGTACTAGTATTCTTAATACAGTTAATACAGCATGATGAAAACAGCGAGTCAAGCGGCCGCAAATGCCGAGCCCGCTCGAGCATTATCGGACATTTGACGAGCGTCCAAACATGAGCACAGAGCAACGCAAGGCCGCCAAGGCGGCCGCAGCGGGGTGAGGTGCGAATGTTTGGACCGATGTGGGAGCGCGGGACGCGCGAAGCAGCGCGTAGTTTTCATCATACATGTTTGCGGGCACTTGCCCATGGCACTGAAGTGTGGAAATATTCCCTGGAAGGAGGTCCGGTTTGAATTTCATCAATTATCAGGACAGCCGGCCGATCTATGAGCAGATCGTTGAACGCTACAAAATGCTGATTCTGAAGGAGGTCCTGTCTCCCGACGAACAGATGCCGTCTGTCCGCAAGCTCGCGATGGAGCTTTCGACCAACCCCAACACCGTTCAGCGGGCTTATATGGAACTGGAGCGGCAGGGTTTTCTGTATTCCGTGCGGGGCCGGGGAAGTTTCGTCAGCAGCAGCGCCGGTGTGCTTCAGGATAAAAAGCGCGAAGAGCTGAGGGACGAGCTCTGCGCTCTGCTGAAGGAGGCCCGGGAGGTCGGCATAGATCCGGAAGGGCTTCTGCGGGAGGCCGGCTGGCCTTTTCCGGAATGAAGTATTTTCAGGAAACTTATATGAAACAGGAGAATATGTGCAATGATTCAGATAAAAAATGTCAAAAAAAGATTCGGGGCGGTCACTGCGGTAAACGACGTATCCCTGGATATTGAAGACCGGCAGGTATTCGGGCTGGTCGGGACCAACGGCGCGGGCAAGAGCACGCTCCTGCGGCTGATAAGCGGGATCCTTCGTCAGGATGCCGGGAAGATCGAGGTATCCGGGCAGCCGGTCTACGACCATCCGGACGTGAAGGAACAGATTTTCTTTATCCCGGATGATCCCTATTTTTTCAGGAATGGAAACGCCCGCGACATGAGCAGATATTATCAGACTGTCTATCCCGCGTTTGACGCGGTGAGGTTCGACAGGCTGCTGGGGGATTTCAGTCTGGATCCAAAACGGAGGATCCAGCATTATTCCAGAGGCATGAAAAAACAGCTCGCTGTCCTGTGCGGGCTGTGCTCCAATGCGCAGTATCTGTTGTGCGACGAAACCTTCGACGGTCTGGATCCGGTGATGCGCCAGGCTGTCAAGAGTATTTTTGCCAATGATATGTCCGAGCGGGGCCTGACGCCGGTCATCGCCTCCCACAACCTGCGTGAGCTGGAGGACATCTGCGACCATGTCGGTCTGCTGCACAGCGGAGGGCTTCTTCTGTCCCGGGATCTTGCTTCCATGAAGCTTGGTCTGTCCAAGGTGCAGTGCGTCTTTTCTGACGAGGCAGACACTGAAAAAGTGCTCGGCGGCCTGGAAGTCCTCGATCACTCCACCCGCGGCAAGCTCCACATGATCACAGTACGCGCTCCCCGGGAAGAGATGGAAGCGCGTTTTGAAAGTATCGACACGGTCTTTTTTGAGATCCTTCCTCTCACCCTGGAAGAAATCTTCATAAGTGAAACGGAGGTAGTCGGTTATGACATCAAGAACTTCATCCTCAATTGACAATAGAAGCACTGCCGGCTTCATCAGACGGCAGCGGGAGCTGTTCCGGCGCAGGCTCTGGCCGGCAGCGCTGACCTTCGTATCCTATCTGCTCTATCATGTGGCCGGAACGGCGACCGTTCTTTCAAACATTCTTCAGGACCTGGAAGCTTCTGCGGGAGGCCGGGGCTTCACAGCCGCAGAGCGTCTCTCCGCGCTCGGGGAAGGAATCTCGGGAGTGATGGGTTATAATTCCATATTCAGCTGGATGCTGGTGCCATTCCTGGCCGCAGTCCTTGCGATCGAAGGATTTGCCTGGATGGACAACCGGCGGGAGGTGGATTTTTACGAGAGCCAGCCGGTTTCCCGGGCGAAACGCTTTTGGGACATCTGCGTCTCCAGCTTCCTGTATTTTCTGTTTTCTTATTTGATCACGCTGGAGATCGGTCTGGTCATCGCCGGAGCGATGGGAGGACTCACGCGCGGGATCGTTATCGAAGCCGCGGTGCAGACCCTGCGGGTCATCGCCCTGTTTGTATGTGTGTACGGCCTGGGCGTCCTTTCCGCCATGCTGACTGGAAACATCATCGTGGCCGGGCTGGCTTTCCTCGTCCTTATGTTTTATGAATTGGAGCTCAAAATGATCCTGGCCGGATACTGCAGCGAATTTCTGGCGACCTATGACGGCAATAAGCCCGGTATTCTGGTCGAGAATATCTTTACCCCTCTGTACCACTATTCCGTGGGCTCGACTGCGGAGTGCATTGGCCGTCTCCTGGCACTGGCTGCCCTGTATTTTCTGCTCGCATTCCTCTGCTACAGGCTGCGCCGAAACGAATGCGCCGGCACTGCTGTTGTCTTCGGCCCTGTCAGGTCAGTGGTCCGCGTCGCGACCGCGGTCATGGCCGGCCTCTTTATCGGTCTGCTCCTTGCCTCGATCCAGAACAGCACTCCCCTGGCTGTTCTGTGGATGGTCCTGTTTACCCTGCTGACAGCCTGCATCATGCAGATCATCTATGACTATGATTTCCGGGCCCTTTTCCGGCATCCACTGGAAATCGCCCTGTCCCTGGTCATTACCCTTGCTGTCTTCCTGGGCTTCCTCTTCGATATCGCAGGATACGACCGCTATCTTCCGGATCCCGATAAGGTTGAGGATGCAGCACTGATCTGCCGCAATAACGACAGTCCCCTGTACGATGAGAAAGGCCACTATCTGGATCCCGTGACCTTTGGAAATCGTTTCATGCACCTGAAAAATGTTGAGGATGTGATCACCATCGCAGAACTGGGGCAGGAATACACACGCAGGCGCTCTGAACACAATCCGTTTTACCGCGCTTCTTCAGGGGATGAAACCGCTTCTTCGGGAGATGGAAGCACAGATACCACAGGCACCTCATCTGTTCAGACCATCGATATGGGTTCCTATGAGATCCTCTCAGAGAATAAACCGAACCAGGACTTCTTGTTTACAGCCGTATACAGGATGAAAAACGGGAAAACCATCTCCCGCCAGTTCTCGGTCCCCTCCTCCGCCGATCCGGCCATGATGGATGCCGTCACAGGCACGCAGGCTTTCAGAGAAGGCACCTTCAGCATCTGCCATGATGATATCGCCAGGAGCAATGCCGAATTTCTGACCCTGGATTATACGAACGGAGAAGAGTCTCCCGGAACTCTCCGCTTAAACAAAGAAACCTATGAAGCTTTTCGGAAAGCTTATCTGCTCGACCTTGAGCAGTTCTCCTACTCTTTTGCCCGCAGCGAACGCCCTGTCGGACGGATCTGCATCAGGATCCAGACGTGCAGGACCGGTCCCGCTTCAGGAATGCCGACACCCGAAACCCGGATCGGGAGTCAGGCAGACAGGGCCGGTCTGCAGGATCCTGAACTGGAAAACTATGAAATGAACTGTGAAGTATATTCTTCCTTCAGCCATACCATTGCTTTCCTGAAAGACAATGCTGTCTGGGTGGATTCCCTCGATCATGACACTCTGCCCGACTACAGCGACCCGAACATCTCCAGAGAGGACCGGGACCGCCTCGACACCATGGACTGGTCCGTTTTTAACGGCCTCTTCAGCCCCGAGGAGTATTGATTTTCAACAGTCTCTTCAGTCCCGAGGAGTATTGATTTTAACAGCCTCTTCGGTCCCGAGGAGTATTGATTTTCAACAGCCTCTTCAGTCCCGAGGAGTATTGATCACCTCAAAACTCAAGTTTGCCTATTTTTCCCTTCGAAAGAAGGAACACACGGTCACCCTCCTGAAGGGTGAGATCAGGGCGGGGCTTCACGGAAGCTCCGCCCCGTTTTATCAGGATAACGAAGGATTGACGGGAAATGTCCAGATCGTTCAGGGTGCTTCCTGCCCATGGATGATTTTTGCGAAGGGTGATTTCCCTGATGTTTAATGGAACTTCGCTTCCTGCCGGTTCTGCCCCGATGGTCACGATATCCCCCGGTGTGAGAACGACATCACCTGACGGGACAATGATCTCTGTCCCCCTTTGAATGGCGGAGATGATGCATCCCTGCGGGAGCCCGAGACTCTCGATGGAACGGCCGATCCAGCGGTCCTGCCTTGACAGAGAGAACCGGATAAAGCGCAGATCCTGTTCAATCCCATAATCCCCGATTCGTTTAAACTGAGAATACTGTTCAACAAAACCGGCAGAAATAATACCGGTCGGAATCGCTACCATACCAACTCCAAGGAAGGTGATGGCAATGCTGAACACTTTTCCCAGGGTGGTCACCGGATATATATCACCATAACCTACAGTGAACAGTGTAGCCGCGGACCACCAGATTCCGGAAAAAGCATTCCTGAAAACATCCGGCTGCGCCTCATGCTCCAGGCTGTACATACACAGGCTGGAAGCCAGCATCAGGGTAAGGATAATGAAAACCGAGGACAAGAGCTGCTGTTTCTTGCTGACAATGACTTCTGTGATCACATTGAGAGAATCATAGTAGGCATTGATCCTGAAAAGTCGGAAGATCCTGACTACGCGGAACATTCTGAAAACAGCCAGCCCTGCCGGAAAAAAGACAGGCAGATAATACGGCAGGAAGGAAAGAAGATCTATGATCCCTGCTGCTGAAAAAACATACCTGATCAGGGAATCCCTCTCATTTGAATCAGGGTACAAATAGTTTGCAGTGATGAGTCTGAGAACGTAATCAATTCCGAAAAAAAGAACGGTTGCTGACTCCAGTAAAAGAAGAAGACCTCCATAACACTTACTGATATGTTCAAAAGTCAGCAGAATACTCGCCGCAAGATTCAGAAGCAGCGCACCGGTACTGATGATATCGTAAGCCTGATTCACCGGTTCGTCGATCACGCCGACAGAAACCATCCTGAACAGCTTTTCCCTTGTAGTATTTTTAGTCATGCCGGAATATATCCCTCCCGAGATCTTTCAAGACTCGCTCGCGAGTCTTGCGCGCAGAATGCGGGTTGACATGTCTTGTTTTTCAAAGACATGTCAACAAAATCATGTCAGAACTATTATACACAAATAAGCATGCAATATACAAAAAACCGTATGAGCAAACTGCTCATACGGCTATGTTCAGAGGTGCCAACCAGATTTGAAGACTCCAGAATTTTCGAAATTACAGTAAGAATAGGAGGTTTTGCGGCACTGGACATTTGTCACGCAAATACTCACGCAAATTTACTGAATTTTCAGAAAACTACCTACAATTTGATTACTTCCGGTCAAATTGATCGGGAGGCCCAATGAAACAAAAAAGAATCAGCACACATCACGTCTATGACGGCATTGTAGCCGTTCAAATCCAAAACTGCAAGCCCTGCAGAAAAAAATCGGAGGCTTCCGGAAAGGAGGCCGCTCATGCGTAAAGTCCATTTCAGCTACATGAACATCCGGGAGGCAGAGCGCTACTCCTATTTTATGCTGCCCAAAAACCTCGTCACAGAGGACTACTTCAAGAATGTTTCCGCCGACGCCAAGATCCTCTATGCCATCCTGCTGGATCTGACCCGTCTCTCCCGCGAGAACAGCTGGGTAGACGAGAACGGCTACGTCTATGTCCGCCTCTCCATCGAGAAGATCCGCCGAACCATGAACTGCGGAAACGAAAAAGCTGTCAAGCTCCTACGCGAGCTGGACGACACCGGAAACGGCATCGGCCTCATTCACAAGAAGCGCCAGGGCCAGGGAAAATCCACCATCATCTACGTGAAAGACTTCTACGTCGAAAACACAGATGAGAATGATCCTGTCCGAAAACTCGCCGGAGACCATGAAGATCCCGACAAAGTACCGAATATGTCATCTTTCGGAAATACAAATACAGTTCCCTATTCCCCTTATTTCCAGTCCGGCGCACCCACTTCGTCTTCTGACAGGTATCAGAGCATGCCCGCCGGGTATTCCCAGCAGTTTTCCGGACACCAAAGTATGCCTGCCGGACATCCTGTAAATTCTCCCGGCTGCTCACCACATTCCCAGAGTGATAATAGTCAAGGGAATATAGGCATAGGATTCGGTTCTTTACCCGGTAATGTCCCCTATAACATCTCTAAAGAAAGCGCCATCTGCCATGGACAAGGCCTCCCTGCCATGGCTGCAAACCATGCTCCGATAAACACAGATGCCTCTCCCATGACTTCCGGAAGCTCTGCTCTCAGTCCCGCCCCTATGAATAAAGACCTCTCTTGCCTCCTGCCGGAACCCGAATTCAGGAAAGTCCCTTCCGAAGAGCCCGAATCAGCAGATAATATCGTCGATTTTCCGCGTCCTTATGCGGTTTCTGAATTAGCTTCCACTGAGTGTGACTCTGTTTCTAAACAGGATTTTTCATGCCAAAACCAGAATTCTGAAAATCAGAATTCTGAAAATCGGAATTCAAGGATTCCGAAAAGCCGAATTCAAGAATTCCGAAAATCGGAATGTATTAAGAATAACTCTATAAAGACTAATATTATTAATCCTATCTATCCATCAGCAGAGACAACTCCCTGCTCTGTGCCCTCTCCTGCTCCTGCGACAAATCAAAAGATGGATGGGATGGATAAAGGCAGCCATAAATCTACCTCAAATAAGAATCAAAAGGCACTGAACCCAAAGCAAACGCTCAGCCAACCTGTTGACGACCGAAATCCGGACATGACCAGCCCAATCGATCAGCAGATCGATCAACTCGAGGACTACTATCTGACTCATGCCATGGTCAGGGAAAACATCTCGTACGAACGCCTGATCCAGGATTATCCGGGCCGCAAGGACAATATCGATGAAATCGTCAACCTGATTACCGAAGCAATCGCCTTTCCCAGCCGGAGTCTGCATATCGGCGATCTGACTGTTCCGCCTGCCCTGATTCACGCCCAGTACATGAAGCTGGACTACTCCTGCATCCGCTATGTCCTTGAATCCATGGACCACACCACCAGCCGCATCAGGAACATGCACGCCTACCTGCGGACTGCCCTCTACAATGCGGTCAATACTGTCAGCAACTTTATATCTGCGGAGGTCAATGCAGACCTGTATGGAGAAGAGCCATAATATGACCATTGCGTTTTTCAAGTACCTGATACTTGCAGAACATACCATGCAGCAAGCAGGTTTCACCGTTACAGCAGGTTTCAGTAAAATACTGAAAGGGGTGTTTTTAGTAAAACTGACAAATCCTTTTGCTATTAAGGTTTTTGGCCTTTATCTTCACATAAAGGTCATGCCGCTAATGCATTTGCATTAACTCTTTCTATTGCACTCTTTATACCCATCCAGATGCTGGTATCTGTGAAGACCTCGACAACGCTTCCCATGGCATTAAAGGGAGGTTCCTGCAGTACGGAAAGATCCTTCATCATGCCGTTATGGACGATAAATTCTACGATCTGGTTCACAAAATAAATCTGCCGGCTGTCCAGGCTGGTATCGTTCAAATATTCAGCAAAAGCTTCCTTGGCTGCATTCATATCCAGTCCGACAATCTCACGGACGAACTCACCCAGAGGCTTGCTACCATATTCTGCTTCATAGTCCTCTTTGGTGCCGACCTCGCTCCAGAGGATCTCCTCCAATGCCTTTACATCGTCAGATGTCAACGGCCTGTTGGTCTTCAGCTTATGGATCACGCCCTTATCCTGGTGCTGACGGATATAATACTCTGCTTTTGCCTTATAGTTCTTCAGGTCGTCATTTTCCAATTCTGACTCTTTCCATTCCATGGACAGAATCTGGTCATCAAAATCCGTATCGTACCGTACCCTTTTTTTCGGCAGATATTTCATCAGGTCACGAAGGTTTTCGCGGATGTGTTCAAACTCATTGATTCCGGCATTCTCTACGTAATCGGTATGAAGTATCTTATCAATCAATTCTGACTGAGCCATAATCTCCGGAATGTTTGCGACACTTGCTATTCCGGCAACCTTGGTCATCAAATCATGTCTGGCTCTTACATATTTCTTTCCTGCAAGGAATGCCAGTTCGATTCCGTACATCAAGGCATCAAAACGAAGGGCCGTTGCATCATCTGGCTCCGGTTCGATTAATGGAGCCAGTTCACTCCGGACCAGCAATGTATCTTCATATGTAAGGGTGTTATAGTTATGGGAGGACGACCATCTTGTGGTGGTTCCGGAGGAAGCGGCCATCGTAAAGCGCATCTTCCAGAATTTCCTTGACGGCAAGTCACGTCTGGAAACGGAGCGCGAGCTGAACGGCGAGGGCATCACCACAAAGGCCGGATGCAAATGGTGCGATTCCAACATCAAGGTTGTTCTCTCCAACATCACCTACACCGGGAACCTGCTTCTGCAGAAGGAGTACATCGAAGATCCCATCACGAAGAAGCGCCGGAAGAACAAGGGCGAGCTTCCGCAGTACTTTGTGGAGAACACCCATGAGGCGATCATCGACATGGAGACCTTCCAATATGTGCAGGACGAGATGGCCAGACGCCGCAAGCTCGGTGCCCTTGCCAACAAGAGCCTGAACACCTGCTGCTTCACCGGCAAGATCAAATGCCCCTACTGCGGCTTCAGCTACATGCACCACATCCGCAAACGCAAGAACGGCACCGAGAATTACTGGAAGTGCGGCACTACCAAGAAGAAGGATGGCCGCTGCCCGGTCAGAGGCGGCATCCGGGACGACAAGCTGAGGATGGCCTGCGCGGACGCCCTCGGCTTAGACGAGTTTGATGAGACCGCCTTCCTCGCGCAGGTAGAACACATCGAAGTTCCCAAACGCTACCAGATCGAGATCCACTTGAAGGACGGCAGGGTCATACCGAAGGACTGCACGCCAACCGGCCATCAGGACTGCTGGACACAGGAATACCGGGACAAGGTTTCCGAGCAGCGCAGGAAGAACGGTACGAATCCGAAGGGAGCCTCCTGCTTCACTGCCAAGATCAAGTGTGCAGAATGCGGAAACAACTACAGGCGGCAGACTCGCAAGAGAAGCACCGGAGAGAAATATTACCTATTTGCCTGCGCGACCACCAAGGAATGCAGCAACAACTGCATCCACGAGGATGTCCTGAAGGGGCTGGCAGCCGAGGCGCTTGGCCTTTCCGCATTTGACGACGCCGCCTTCACGGATCTGGTCGACCACGTAGACATCGCACCCGGAGGCCACATCACCTTCTTTTTGAAGAACGGCACCTGCAAGGCAATGACCTACAGCACAAAGCGCCGGATGCCCAAGTGGACGGAAGAACGCAGGAAAAAACAGGGTGACGCCATCAGCGCTTCCTTTACAGAAGAACGGCGGCAGAGAATGAGCGAAACCATGAAGAAGGTAAGGAGGGAGAGATATTGGCACAGCACAGGAAAGTCAAAACGATCCCAGCAACCCTGACGCGCTTCACCTCTGCTCCGATCACTGAGCAGAAAAAGCGCCGGGTAGCCGGTTACGCCCGTGTCTCGACCGATCACGACGATCAGTTCACGAGCTACGAGGCGCAGATCGATTACTACACCAAATACATCAAGAGCCGGGACGATTGGGAGTTTGTTCAGGTCTATACCGACGAAGGCATCACCGGCACCAGCACCAAGCGGCGCGAAGGCTTCCGGACAATGGTCGCTGATGCGCTGGACGGCAAGATCGACCTCATCGTCACAAAGTCAGTCAGCCGATTTGCCCGTAACACGGTCGACAGCCTGACCACCATTCGCCAGCTCAAGGAAAAAGGCATCGAGGTCTATTTCGAGAAGGAAAACATCTGGACGTTTGACGGCAAGGGAGAACTGCTGTTGACGATCATGTCTTCACTGGCACAGGAGGAAAGCCGGAGCATTTCCGAGAACTGCACCTGGGGTCAGAGAAAGCGGTTTGCAGACGGCAAGGTGTCCGTTGCCTATAAGCGTTTCCTCGGCTACGACAAAGGCCCGGACGGAAATCTGATTGTCAATCAGGAACAGGCGGTGACAATTAAGCGGATCTACCAGATGTTCCTTCAGGGGATAACTTACCATAGCATCGCGCAGGAGCTCACCGAGGATAAGGTGCTGACGCCCGGCGGGAAAACCAAGTGGAGCATCTCCACAGTAAAAAGCATCCTCCGGAACGAGAAGTACAAGGGCGATGCCCTGCTGCAGAAGTCTTATACCGTGGATTTCCTGACCAAAAAGACAAAGGTCAACGAAGGCGAGATTCCACAGTACTACGTGGAAGGAAATCACGAGGCCATCATTGACCCGGACGTGTTTGAGATGGTGCAGCGCGAGATCGAACGGCGCGGCAAGGGAAAGAAATACCACAGCGGAGTCCACGCCTTCTCCAGCAAAATCAAATGTGGTGAATGCGGCTGCTGGTATGGCTCCAAGGTCTGGCACTCCACCAGCAAATACAAAAAGACCATCTGGCGCTGTAACCACAAGTACGATGGTGATCATACCTGCCGCACTCCGCACCTGACGGATGAGGAGGTTCAGGCAGCGTTCCTCCTCGCTGCAAATAAGCTGCTCTCCACAAAGGAAGAGGTCATTGGCAACGGACGTGCCATGATGGATGTCCTCTTCGATACCAAGGATCTGGAATCCGAACAGGACCAT
Organism: Sarcina sp. DSM 11001; assembly: GCF_900101015.1. Taxonomy (GTDB): domain Bacteria; phylum Bacillota; class Clostridia; order Lachnospirales; family Lachnospiraceae; genus CAG-791. Next base: position 138,984 of record NZ_FNFZ01000008.1, read on the forward strand.
CTCCTTCAGGAGACACAGGTGGTTTCCGATATGGTGCAGCAGTGCATTTACGAAAACGCCCACGTCGCCCTCGACCAGACCGAATACCAGAAACGGTACGACGCTCTGACGCAGCGCTTCGACAAGGCCAAGGCCCGCCTTGAGACTGTCATGGAAGAAATCAGTCAGAGGCAGACGCAGCGGGCTGCTTACGAAGCATTCCTCACCGCCTTTGAAAAGCTGCCCGACACTCTGACGGAATTCACGCTGGACAACTGGCACGGACTGGTTGATTACGCCACGGTCTACGCCAAGGATGACATCCGCTTCACCTTCAAAAACGGTCAGGAAGTCAAAGCCTGACAGCCCGATTATTCATCGGGTGCAAATATCGCCTCCCAGTGATAGTCTATGCACGAGGAGGCGATTTCTTATGAGTACTTTTTCAGAAAAAATACGGATACTACGGAAAAACAGGGAATGGACGCAAGCCCAGCTGGCTGAAGCGCTGTCTGTCTCAGAGTCTACAGTGCAAAAATGGGAGGTTGATAAGAACACACCGCCCGTTACAGAAATCAAAAGACTGGCGGATGTTTTCTATCTACCCGTCACTTCCCTGGTCGACGACGCTGTTGATATACCGGAATACTACTATCTTGAGACCATACCCGCTGAGGATTTTTATCCCAGACCAGCAGCTACGGATTCCACGCCGCACATGGTCTACGATGCAGCCCTGATCAAAAACGCAAATCTCCACCGGTTCAACAACAAGGCCGGAGAGGCATATTCCGCGATCTATGTTGGACGCGATGAGCGTCTGTCCTGTGAGCGCGGTCATGAGCAGGGCATGATCGACTACTGGAATCAAGGATGAATCAAGCTCCCGATCACCAGATCATCCTGATGGTCGGGAGCCCTTCTTATCTCATGTAGAAGCTCGTTATTGCTTTATTCAAAAAAGCTGCAAAACCTTCTCCGTACTTTTCATCTGTAGTTTCTTGCACCTGCTTATCCAGATAGATACTCGCCTGACTTAGCATCATGCCCTTTTCCTCTTTCAATTGAAGCAGCTGCTTAAGTACGAAACCATATTCTCCGATCAATTCCCGGATCTCAAAACAATTCACATCAAGATCCTGCTTCCGGCTCAGTTTTTCCAACACTGCTTCTATACGCCTCTGATAGCTTTCCCTGATTTCCTTGCTAAGCGGATTCTTTACGGAGTCCGCATACGCGTCTTTCCCACCATACCACTCAACAACTTTAGCGTATTGTTTTTGAACCTTTTCTGTACCGACTGCTTTTAAATAGTGCTCTCGCCACTTCTCGATCGATCCGAACTCCGCCTCTGCAGCCTTTCTCATTTCTTCCGGCATATGCTCATACATAGCCGCAAATAATTCTTCTGACTCTTCTCTTGAAAAAACTGTAAAGTCCATCTCTGCTCCTTTCAATGCAGCATCGATACTGTCAATCAGCCGGTTAATGCGATCTCTTTCTGCCTCCAGCATCTTTTTCTGCATTTCCAAAATATGATTCTTATCAAGAGCAGGGTTGCTGATGATTTCCTTTATTGTGCTGAGCGGTATATCCATCTCCCGAAAATAAAGAATGTACCGAAGCGCTTCCAAAGCATCGTCATCGTAAAGCCTGTATCCGGCTTCACTCTTTCCGGTGGGATGGAACAGCCCTATCTCGTCATAGTATCTGAGTGTCCGTGCACTGACACCAGACAGCTCCGACATTTCCTTAATTGTCATCATGCAAATCGCCTCCTGTCCCTGATGTCAATACTATAGGGCTTCACGCAACGTGAAGGTCAAGAGAAAAATTCGGTTTTTCCATACTATCGTTATACAATTATTTCTTCTTTCGCAGTTTCAATTCGACGCTGCTTTTTTCCTTCAGCCGCTTTTCCATCAGTTTAGCTCTGTCTTTTATCGACAAATCCATATCACCATCTGCAAACACAGTCCTAAGATCCTCCAGCGGCAACAGATTGACGGCAAGACAGAACAGCGTCTTTTTCCGGCCATCATTGTATTCCGCGAGAAGCCGGTCAAGTATATTGCGTTTCTCCACCTGTTCTGCATTATAGGCCTCCTCACCGATTTTCTGCATTTTCTCCAGATCAGTCTTCTGGTTCATGTGCGTGATGAAAGAGTCTGCCTCATCGATATGCGCATATCGCTCACACGGGTATTCCGAGCACTGGAAACAATACTCCTGATTCCCGTGTTCCAGACTGCATCTGGCAATCGGACAAGATTGATTCCCAAATCCACAGCCACCACAATGCCCTGAGAGGTTCATCGAACACAGTTTGCAGTTCAGCCCGCAAAGGGAGAGATATGGATTATTTCTTGTAAAACCCTTCATTTCACAATTCCTTCATTTTTGAACTTGGCCAGCATCTCAAGCATGTGGATGCCGATCTTCTCAGGATCATTATCCAGACCGGCGCAGATGACGCGGAGGCCATCCGGGGTCAGGATACGTCCATGCAGCTTGTCGGTCTGGTACTGCTGGTATTTCTCATATTCTTTATTCGATATCTGCTTTATTTGGGCCTCCTCTGGCAAATTGAGCAGAATGTACTGCTCCTCCCGCCGACTGTGATCTTTTCAAATATAGCATCGCATTTTCCGCAACTGATGACCGGGAGTTAAATTATTGATTGTCTTCTTCTAATCTTCCGCCCTGCTAATTTGCCTAAGCAGTTCTGATCTTCTAATTGGTACATAATGATCAGCCTGAATCAATTCCCTTCCCAAAGTCTCTGCCAGTGCTTTTGCCTGCCATTCATTTAATAATGACGGATTCTGAGATAACAGCAGATTTATACTTCTTATGACTGAAGGATTTGAAAGTTTATTGACAACATCTGCGCCATCAATAACATTTCCTTCTGCATCGACAATCCTCGCGTTAGACAGCTTCTGCAGCTTCTTCATGCTGAGATATTGAAGGACAAAAGCCTCAAAAAGCTCCTTCTGAGCTTCCTCACTACTCATATTCACTGTGTAGTTCTGATACGCACTTTCAAGATCGGCGGTAAGTGCAATTGTTGTACTTTCCTTTTTGGGAGGAACAGTCATCCTGACGCTTTGCCCCGTCTGCTCCGCCTTTTTTCCTTCTTTTCCAAAAGTACGCTTACCCCAGTTGACTACTTTTATCTTTGTAGATGGGATAATATCATACACAATTTTGGGCAGAGCTTTTGTTCTCCACCAATATTGAAATCTGACAGAAACATAATCCATGCCCATCTCTGCCAGATTTCCCCAGAACACAGCCTTCTTTTGAGCTCGGAGATATTCTTCCTCACTTATTTCCACCGGCATAAAATCTGATGCGCCAGAGGGTTTATTGGTCTTATCATCAAGAGCTGCGCCGCTAATTGCACCTGGATTCTTTTTGGAATTTGCAGGATGTTTCCCGTCTTCCGGAATTCTTCTATAAAGGGGTTCACGTGCCATTTATTCTTCCTCCATCTCTATCTTTATATTCTCATACTCATAGGCTCCAAGCGGGTACTCGGAAATGACTCCTGACGCATGAATCATACGCCCACAGGACGGGCATTCAATCTCACTGGTATCGAAGATATGTTCACAACGGTATCCCATCGGCCCTTCGGAATCCTGTTCTTCACTGTAATCAGAAAAGTCTACAGCAAAATCATCTTCGCAGTCAGCATAAGGACAGGTAATGATTCTCTGCTGAGAGATGTGATCAAAAGCCCATCCCGATGCTTCCATATCGGAATCTGAGATATATTTGCTCACTTTAACTGCTTTATAATAATCAAGGAGAGCCTTACGGAAGACTTCAGATTTCGCCTGCTCAGTCCACTCACTTGCTTCAGTTAAAATCCGATCTTCCTCCTCATTGAGCCGCACTTTATATACAATATCGCGGGCATCATCCTTTTTAGGTCTCGCCATGTCGCACCTCCGTTTATGTGGCCACAATAACTATGCGTAAAATATAAACCCACACCAAAGCTTTGTCAATGTTTTTGTGCCCACAAAAACAAAAAATGCTGGAAAACCCCAGCATCATCTATTTTATGCATGTATTATTTGTAAACAAAAAAACAGCCAGTTCCTGAAAACCGACACCCCTACGGCAAAAACCGACACCCCTAATGCCTAAGCGACACCCCTGAGAGGGCTATCGTTAAATTGTATCCAATACCACGTCTTGCTTTCTATCAAGACGTGATCTTTGATACAATGCCCATATGTGCCGGAGGCCCGGAAACCGCGCACTTTCTGGGCATTTCTGCTTTTTCGGGCATGCCGGACAGGGTGCCATACAGCACGACAATCATATGCTGTAGCCACTGCTGTGTTTAAAAACGACACCCCTTTCCGCTATCGTTAAAAAGTATGGAAACGTTAAAAGGTTCGGGTAATCGTTAAAAGGTTTATTCTGTATCTTTCGGCTCCCTGTCTTCCCAGCGAAAAACCCATTCTTTAAACTTTTCTTCTGAACCATCATAGTCTGTAAGTTCAACATCGTCTTCTGGGGTGAGAAAAGAAAAGAACCGGTCTCCCGATTCTTCTCAAAAACATTTCACTTTGTTTATACGCGCTATTTGCGCTTTCTTTTTCCTGTATTATCGGATCCGCGGATTTCTTCATGATAAAAATAATCCACGATTACCGGATGCCCCTGCGGAACCCTTCCATAAGGCATTTCATTATCCACAAACGGGCAATCATACTTCTCGGCAAGTTTCTCGGCTTTGTTTTCCAGAGCCTCGAAATAGCTTCTGTTATGCTTGTTATAAATCTCATCATAGAGCGGCACTAAATCAGGATACTCTTCAGCGATATAGTCCATAACGGTATTCTTAAATCCGCCTCTCAGATTAAGATTCTCCAGCCAAAACAGATCACATTGGTCTTTTACACGTTCAAAGATAGCCTCAAAATCCGTAATGCCCGGAAATACCGGGGATACAAAGCATACTGTCCTGATACCGGCGTCATATATCTGCTTCATCGCAGCAATCCTTCGTTCAATGGAAACCGCTGCATCCATATCGTCCTTGAACTTCTCGTCCAGCGTATTGATCGACCACGATACTGTTACCTGTCCGAGCTCTTTTAGCAGGTCAATATCTCTCACCACAAGGTCGGATTTTGTGCAGATCAGAATATCTGCTCCGCTCCCCCGCAGCTGTTCAAGCAGTTTCCTTGTGTTTCCGAACTCTTTTTCCTGCGGATTATACCCGTCTGTCACGGAGCCGATCACAACGCGCTGTCCGGCATATTTCTCAGGGTGCTTGATTTCAGGCCAGTGCTTGATATCAAGAAATGTTCCCCACTCTTCCGTATGTCCTGTAAACCTTTTCATGAAAGAAGCGTAACAATACTTGCAGGCGTGCGTGCATCCGACATACGGATTCACAGAATACCCTCCCACCGGCAAGTTTGACTTTGTCATGATATTTTTGGTTTCCACATCCCTTATCAGGATATCTTCCGTTCTCACTTCTTCCATGCCCGCTGTACCTCCAATACCTTCTCAAATGCTTCAGGAAATTCCTGCACCATATTTCCATCGCCTATGATTGATTCAAGATCTTCCTTCATAAAAACAGGTATATTCCTTTGATGCGCCTGATCCGTAAGCGACCATGCCCATTCCGGCTCAGTACGGATTTTTCTGCTCTGAGCGCCTGTCATGGTTCCTACAACGATCCAATCAATACCAGAAAGATCGACCTCTCCAGGATCATCAAAAAGCGGCTCAAAGGTCACATGATAATGCTTTGCCCTTACATGATTCCTCAATGCTTCAATGCGCCAGAGTTCTGATCTTCTGGTAACCGTCACCCCAAACCAGGCGTTCTCAAGATCCGTTTCAAAATCCAGGAGATCAGGCCTTTTTGACAAAAATAAAAACTGATGCTGCGGATTTTTCCGGATCTTTTCAAACACCTCTTCTCGCCATTCTTCTTTCCATCCCGCAAGATCACTCATACCGGTCAGAAGGAAATTCTGCGGTCTTGCCTTGTCCATCATTTTAAGCTTGCCTTCAAAAAATTCAGGCTTACTGAAATCCGGTATCGTATGCCACCGCTTCACATTATTCCGCGCATAGCAATAATCGCAGCCTACCGTGCAGCCGATGACAAGGTTCATATTCTGGATATTGTCTTTTATACAAACACTCATAGCTCTCCACATAAAAAGTTATGGACATCTGCTTGCAGAAATGCCCACAACTTTAAAACTCATACTTACTCGATTACTGCATCGTCGGCGGTATACGCTTCAAGAGAACCTGCCTTCACCTGGATACAGGCATAGCTGATCTCAGAATCATCTGCCGCGAAGAACTGTCTTTTCCCATCCGGCGCAATACGCACGATATCACCGGCAGAAAGCTCTATATCCTTACCGTCAACTACCGCTTTTCCCTTGCCGGAAAGAATGATGTAAATCTCTTCATTGGTCTTATGATAATGAACAAAAGGAACACTCGCACCTGCCGGAAGATGGTTGATGCTGATCTCAGCCCCTGTAAGTCCCAGCTGATCATGAAGTTCAGTTCTCGGATCGTTTGCAACACTTACCTTACTATAGTTAGACATTTCTGATACCTCCATTTGTTGTGATATTGATTGATACAACAGAAGTGTACCACCGCCCTGTTGTGATGTCAAGTGTTACAACAAAACTTTTTAAGATTCTATCAGCTTGTTCGCATCCGCCATTACATCAGCTATGGTTATTCGCCGCATTTTATCTTCCATGGCATTCTGTATTTCTTCAAGCCTGTGATCCATGATCCTGTGAATGTTCCGTCCCACAGGGCATAACTCATTCGGATTCTCATGGAAATGAAACAACTGTCCATTTTCGACAGGCTCCACGGCATTGTAAACATCCAGAAGCGTTATCTCCGTCAAGGATTTCTCTATATCGGCACCGCCGCTTCCCCGCTTCACTGTTACAATCTCCGCCTTCTTCAGCTGCTGCAAGAGTCTTCTGATTACCGTCGGATTTACATTTGCGCTGGACGCAAGAAATTCACTGGTGATTTTATGGTCATTCTTAAATGTTTCAATTGCTATAAGCACATGAACCGCTATTGTAAATCTGCTTGAAATCTGCATTCTGACACCTCCATCGACTCTATCTTAAATCATTTTCGTTGTAATTTCAATAGTCACAACAAGGTACGATTATCCCTTCTAGAATCGATCCATATCATCCTGAGATGCCAGAGTGCTGTATGATCCCTGGTTTTTTAGCCGAAGGATCTCACGATACTTGGTCATAGATTTGACCCTCCTTTATCTGTAGTCACGCTGAAGGCGTGCACGTACAGTATAAAGGAATATATGATTCAGTGGCCGCAAGGTGGCTCCAAAACTCCGGAATCAGTGGCTCTCATTCTCCGGAATGGTGGCTCTCAAAGTCCGGACAGGTGGCTCTGGGAGGGCCGGAATAATCACTTAGTTTCTCGAAGAATTGGCTGTTCTCATTATCCTCTATCAAACTGTGCGTAAAATTCCGATTTAGTCAATTATACCTTCATTCCTGAACTTCGCCAGCATTTCTAACATGTGGATGCCGATCTTCTCAGGATCATTTTCGTACGCCGCACAGATGAGCCGCAGACCGTCTGGTGTAAGTAAACGGCCATTGTCCCGATCCCGGCGCAGACGTTCATATTCTTCCATCTGTTTCTTTGTAATCGTCGCCATAACTACATCCCCTATATACAAAAACGCGCCGGTCTGTAAAACCGACACCCCTAAGTCCTATGCGACACCCCTGAGAGGGCAATCGTTAATTTGTATCAAATTTTGCGTCTTGCTTTCGCAGATCACTTCATCCGGAGCCGGTTCCATCAAATCCACCATCATGCGGATGATATGTCTGGGAGTACGGAACTGGCCGTTTACGCCGGCCGTAGAAAGTTTCGAGAGAAGATACTCATAAACATCTCCTCGAATATCTGAGGATTTAACCTGGGCCATCTGGTCATACATGGTGTCCATGGATGTGACGATCTTATCCAACATCAAAGGAGTAGGAATCTTGAAAATGGCGTCCCCCATATACCTGGCATAAGCACTATCCTTATCTCCGTGGAGGTTCTTGATGAAGGGAAACACCCATTCCTGGACCACGCTGTACATTTTCGTGGCAGGAAAATCGTGAAAAATGCTCCACTTAAGCTGATTCCCTGCAATCGTCCGGTCTCCGATCCGTACTTCATCTGCAAATATGCTTGCATAAGGAAGCCCCAGCATGGCAGCCTCTTTTGCCCTAAGGTTATCAGAACCATCAAGGTCATGGATAAACATCAAATAGGTCATCTGCTCTATTACATCCAGCGGATTGGTAAGTCCGCCAGTCCAGAAGATTTCCCAAATACTGTCAATCTTGTTTTTCAATTCTCCTGTAATCATTTTTGTTCATCCTCCTGGTCCCAGTTCCACCTGTATTTAATATACCGGCCTGCGCCGAGCTTGATGATCTTTCCCTGCTTCGTTAACTCGGTAAGCGTCCTCTGCACCGTTGTCTGGCTGACATCCGGCACCTGTTCAACAAGTTCAGCCTTTGTAATTGTTCCTATATGATTTCGTATTTCCTCTGCAATCCGCTCCGGTTTAGATCTCTTGACTCCTGTAATCAGCTTTGTCCGTTCAAAGAATTCACGGTATGCTGCGGCCACAACACCGAGAAGGTATTTTACAAAAGGAGCGTAGTCGTTTTCTTCCTCATGCCAGTCTGTAGAACTTGCCTGAAGCTCTTCATAATAGGATTCTTTGGTTCGTTCAATCAGTTTTTCAAGACTGATATACTTGCCAACAAAATATCCGCCCTGATAAAGAAGGAGAAGGGTTAGAAGGCGGCTCATCCTGCCGTTGCCATCCCGAAAAGGATGAATACAGAGAAAATCCAATATAAACATGGGCATAATCAAAAGTGGATCTACATTGGGTTCTTTCAGCACCTGATCATAGGCAGCACACAGCCGGTCCACAGACTCCGGCGTCTCCCAGGCCGCAACCGGCTGGAATCTGACTCTTGTTTCCCCGTATTCATCGGTCTCTTCAATCGCATTATCGACATTCTTGAAAGCCCCACCGAAACCAGATCCCTGAAATTTGTAGAGATCCCTGTGAAGCTGAAGCAGATGTGTCGAACGAATCGGAATATACTCATAAAACTCATGGATTGTGTTCAAAACATCCCTGTATCCGGCGATTTCCTGCTCGTTGCAGTTTTGGGGCATGGTCTTATCCAGGACTATTTTCTTAAGCCGTTCATCTGACGTATAAATACCTTCAATTTTGTTAGAACTTTCCGCACTTTGGATTTTGGCAATATCAACCAGATTCGTCAGGACATCTGCATAACGGTCAGCAATCAGCCGCTGTTCTCCTTTATACTCATGGATCGTTGTGAGCAGAGATAGTATATCGGGAGTCAGCAGCTTTTTCCATTTTTCTCTATAATCATAATTTCTCATGCTTGATTCTCCAAATTAAGCATTTGCTTCGTCATTTTTGGAATTTTGACTTAACTGAAATATATCTCTTTGAATATTCAAAGTCAATGGCCATTTTCGTCATATTTCCACAAATGACGAAGATGCAAATTTTCTTTTTCAGATCTTTAAATATTTCTAATTTTTTTCTTTTTCAGATCTTTAAATATTTCTAATTTTTCAAAAATGATATTTTGCGGCTCTGGAAAAAATTTATTTTTAATATTTTTCAAAAAGGTAAATTTCCACTTCCCCCAAGACCTATCTATTGAGAGGCAATCAGAGTACTGCAAGTTTCGCCTGTCGTAACGGGAAATGAGGTCCCCTCCTTCCCTGCTCAGGCAAACTTGATGGGGATTCCGCTTCCCCATACCCTCGGTTTTTCAAATTCTCTCAAACGCTGTCATTTAAAAATTTGAATTTTGGCTCAGATGAGCAGCTAAGCGAAGCTTATGTTTTATGAAATTGAAGATTTCAGAAAGGAGCAAATGTAAATGGCAAGACCTAAGACCCCACCGAATGAACAACTTTCTCACTGTATCATGCTGCGTCTGACACAGACACAGTACGATTTAATCCGCACACTGGCAGACTATATGAAAATCCCCTTAGCAGAATGCTGCCGGCGGCTGATCACTCATGGAAAAATCGAACTCAAATACTCTATTTCTGCAGATATTCCGGAAGTTCGGGAAGTTGCCCGGCTCATGGCAAATGCCACAGGAAATCTGAACCAGATTGCAAAATACTTTAATACCGGTGGAATCCGGTCCAAAGAAGTGACAGAGAAAATCAATGAAGCAATCGAAGTGATTTTTTCGGCCAAGTCTCTGTTAGAAAAAATCTCGGAGAGCGGGTATGGCGATCTTAAAACATTTTGCAAGTAAGAGCAGCAACTATGGAGCCTCCCTCGACTATGTACTGTTCGATCACGATGAAAAAAGTGGAAAGGTCCTGCGGGACGCGAACGGAAATCGAATCCTGCGAAGATCCTACTGGCTCGATGGGGTCAACTGTGACCCTTTCCTCTATGCGCAGGAATGCAAAACACTGAATAATCAGTACAACAAAAACCAGAAACCGGAAGAAATCAAATCCCACCACTACATCCTGAGCTTTGATCCGAAAGATGTTAAGACCTGCGGTCTCACCGGTGAAAAGGCACAGTCACTGGGACTTGCTTTCGCTAAACGAAACTTTCCGGGGCACCAGATGATTGTCTGTACACACGCAGACGGCTCCAGACGCTCCGGAAATATCCACGTGCATATCTTCCTTAACAGTCTCCGGAAGATCGATGTAGAAGCATCTGAGTGGTCAGAACGGGCTATCGATTCACGAGCCGGTTACAAACACCACGTCACGAAAAAATATCTGCAGCATCTCAAGCAGGATGTGATGAATATGTGCCGGGAGAAAGGACTGCATCAAGTCGATCTACTCGCCAGAGCTGAACAGAACATTTCAGATCGGGAGTATTACGCAGTTCTGCGTGGACAGGATCGTCTGGATAAAGAAACCACGGAGGACCAAAAAGATTTAGCAACAGCCGACGCAGGATCAATTCCGCAGAAAACCCGCTTCCAGACCCAGAAACAATATCTTCGTGATGCGATTGATGAGTGTGCCAAAGATGCAACAACTTTTGACGAATTCTATTACCTTCTTTCTGACCGCTACAAAGTCAAGGTTATAGAAACCCGGGGACGTTTCAGTTACCTGCATCCGGATCGAAATAAAAACATCCGTGCCAGAGCGCTGGGAGCCGCATATGAGAAAGAAGCTCTGCTTGAAAAGTTTCTACAGAACTGTCAGGAACGGGAGATGCAGACAAGGGTTCCCATATCCTTTGCCGGGTTTGATCTTGAGACCCATCCGATTCTGGAGGTTCTTTTTATCGAATCAGATCTTCGTCTGGTCCCGGACCTCCAGAAATCCATCAAAGAAAAGTACAGCCACGTTAATGAGCGTAAGATCCTACTCTCAACTCTTCAGGAAGAAGCCCGTACAGTTGCATTTGTTCAGATGAATAACATCAGTGACCTTGATGAATTAGAAAATCGTAAACGCGCTGCCGCCTCACTTGCGGCAGACTCAGAAACTGCTCTCCTGCAGACACAGAAGGAACTGAAGGAAATCAACAGACGGACCCATTACACCGGCCAGTTCCTGGACTATAAGGATACTTTTAGAAAAATGACAAAGGTAATAAACAAGGGGAAATACCGACGTGAACATGAGAAAGAAATCCGCAGTTATGAGGAGGCAAGAGATATTCTTCGCAGATATACCCCAAAAGGAAAGTTCCCTTCTCTCCGTTCCCTTCAGGAGAAGAAGACAGAACTGACTTCTAAGCTGGCTGAACAGGAGAAAACCTGCCAGGAAAATAATAAAGCACTGGATCAGCTTTCAATCGCTTCACAAAACATCAAGATCATCCTCGGATACAGTGAAACTACCCGCGAGCACAATTCCAAGAAAATCTCAGAAGACAGGAATGTACCCCGAAAACCCCGATCCAGGAACAGAGGACCTGAGTTATGAAATGACAAACCAAATCATTAATCAGCTCTTTTCAGACTATTACGTTTGCAAATAAGCATGCAGAAAAGCCAATGGCAAAATATCAAATAAGCCATTTATTTGTGCCATAATTCTCGTATTTTAATTTAATATTCTGTCATTACATAATATTTTAAATATATGTCTGTTTTTTATAAAAATTTAATAGTTTGTTCGACTTTTGTTTGTGGTATTTTGGCTGTTTGCGATTGGCAAAAGGAATGAAGGGGGAAATAGGTTTCTTCTAAAAATCATTTGGAAAACTGCTATTCTGGATGGTTTGAAATTGTCAACTCACGAAGTCCTCTCGTGGGCTGCCGGACAATCATTTTATTCATTACAGGAACAGGAACCGGAACACAGGAAAATGTATCGAAGCGATTTACAGCCTCTTGTTGAGGAAATCAATAAGCTGCGTGCGGGACAGGAAACAGGGACATATGATATTCTTGGTTTATCCAGTGCCGCAATAGACGATATGATTAATAAAAAAATCAAGAGATTTGTGAATATGCAGTACTTCGCGGACAGGGAAATTAAGCATTTCAATTTCCAGCATCGGAAGCAGAAGAACGGGACTCCGTACACGCTGTACGTAGCTTATCTCCCGGACCGTCTTCAGCTCACATCTACGACTGAAGAAGGTCTCTATGAGAAGCTCTACAACTACTATACGGGGGCACCTCTCTCTGCCAGGGGGCAGAAGCAGTACACTATCGAAGCTCTGTATCCAAAATACCTGAAGTGGAAATCAGAGGAAAATGTGACCGGAAAGACAATTCAGATCCGGGAGCAGAACTGGAGAACCTATTACAAAGACACCGATATAGTAAAGGAGGATATCAGAAAACTAAAACTGAAAGACTGGACTGCTTTCTACAAAAAGCTTGTAAAGGAAAGGCATATGAGCCAGAAGTGTTTCATCAATGTCAAATCTCTTATGCGGCAGCTCTACGAGTATGCAATCGAGGAGGAAATCGTCGAGGTCAATGTTGTCGCAAATGTAATCAACCGCAGAATGCCTTTTACAGAGACAGGAATCCGAAATGCCATCAAGGCTGAGCCTTTTCAGCCCTCTGAGATGGATGCGATTGAAAAATGGTGCAGGAGCGAAATGGAGAAGCCCCGGGTCAAGAAACAGTATTACTATATCATCCTGTTTAATGTCCGGATGGGGCTTCGGTTCGGAGAGCTCGCCGCGATCCGGTGGTCTGATATCAATTTCGATGAGCGCTCAGTCTATGTCTGCGGTCAGATGCTGGACACTGTCGAGGTCGTGGAACTGGAAGGAGACCGTATGGACTTTAAGGTCCACCACAACCAGCGCTACTCTCACATGAAGAGCGGTGAATCCACCCGTCGTCTACGCATGCCGGAGGAGACCTGCGAGCTGCTCCGGGAAGTCAGACAACACCAGGAAGAGCTCGGCATCCAGTCTGAATATGTATTCCCTGTTGAAGCAGAGTATTTACGAAAGAAAACACTTAATGATAAAATAAAGGCGCTCGCAGAGCACCTCGGAAAGGATCCGACCAATTATCACGCACATTCTCTCCGGGCCACAGCCGCGTGCAACAAGTATCATGAAACCAATGACCTGCTTTTAGTCAAAGCATTCCTCGGCCATCGTCAGGTCGCGATGACCGAACAGTACACTGGAAATTTAAATGTAATCGGATAATCTAATTGGATAATCGGTTGTAATCGAATGAGTAGAATGTAGAGCTTCACTTTTAGTATGGGAGGGAACTGCAGGATCTGATCAAGAAATATATCAAAATAACGATTTTTTTGTCAGATCATCATGCTGCAGGTCCCTTAGTTACGCAGACTTACACCCTTTCTGCGCAACTAAAAAATCCCCCAGAACCCTTGATTTACAAGGGTTCCAGGGAACCTTACGCGAGGTGCCAACCAGATTTGAACTGGTGATCAAGGTGTTGCAGACCTTTGCCTTACCGCTTGGCTATGGCACCATATTCAGTTATGAATGACTCCGACGGGAATCGAACCCGTGTTACCGCCGTGAAAGGGCGATGTCTTAACCGCTTGACCACGGAGCCTGATTACCAGCGGAACCGCTTAGCGCCTCGAGCAGGGCTCGAACCTGCAACACCGCGGTTAACAGCCGCGTGCTCTACCATTGAGCTATCAAGGCAAAATGGATCAAAGAGAAGATATGATCATGTCGTTGAAATTCCTGATTATATAGATTAAGAAGCCGAAAGTCAGCTTCTTTACAATCCAAACTCTGTTTCAGGAACGATGAATTTCATACCTTCAAAACTGAATAAGAGAAAGCGCACATCTCACTGTCGAGCACTTGCTGCCTGCAGGACCGGCATCCTCCGCTTCGCGGCGGTGCCAGAACTGAGGATAAGCAGCCGACCTATTAGTACGCGTCAGCTCCATGCGTTGCCGCACTTCCACCTCGCGCCTATCCACCTCGTGGTCTTCAAGGGGTCTTGTGATGTCTCATCTTGGGGGGGGCTTCACGCTTAGATGCCTTCAGCGTTTATCCCTGCCGGGCTTGGCTACCCTGCCTCTTGCGCCTGGCGGCGCAGCAGATACACCAGCGGCCCGTCCACCCCGGTCCTCTCGTACTAAGGGCAGCTCCCCTCAAACATCCTACGCCCGCGCCGGAT
>NZ_FNFZ01000013.1 GCF_900101015.1 Sarcina sp. DSM 11001
TACAATGGGATAGAGGGTGCGCGTTACACCCGGCTGTGGTAAATGTGGTGTGATCTCCATTGAACAGTGAAGGATACATATTATATTAAAATATTTGTATATAGTTTAATGATTTATATGTATTTCATGACGTAGTTAGTATCATTAGAAAAGATCCTTGGTGTTATCCCTTTCGAATGAACAAGGGGACGGAAACAAAAGGACCGTCCCCATGTTTGTGCCATGTTTCATTGAGCAAGTGGACAGATACAAAAGGACCGTCCCCATGTTTGACCCCCATGTTTGAGGCTGCATTGTACTTCAGGGGAAATGTCAGGAAATAAACTATTTTTGAAGGAAAAAGGTGGATATGGGTAAAACAATAAAGGTGAAAAGACTGACTGCTGCGCAATTTCGAAAAGAACTGCGAAGTTATACGAGAGAAGATCTCTCATCCCTTCTGGAGGGTGTGTATACTACTTCCCCGGAAGCTGCCAATTATTTCAATATCCGAATAAAAGGCACAGACTTTGAATCAGCCCTTCTGAAAGAAGTAAAAGAGAACCTTCGAGATTGCTTCTACACAAAAAGGGGGAAAGCAAAGTTGAACCTGCCGCGCGCAAAAGAAGTGATCAGTGATTTTGAAAAGGCTGGACCGAGTTTACAGGGCATTATAGATCTGAGGCTCTGCTGCCTGGAATATGGGATAGATATCATCAACAATTACACCCGCCTTCCCAGCTCTTTGTTCAGTAGTACCGACCGCATGCTCCAATCTATTGGCAAAGTTTTCCAGAATATTGATGATTCTGAGGAAGGAACCCTGCTTGCGGATCAGTTCCGCGGCCGTTTGGAAAATGCAGTGAAAGGCTATAATCTGGAAGAGCAATGGTTTTTTGACCAGCTGGAAAAAGAATTGAGGGAAATGCGCTGGCTTTCTGCATCTTCTGCCGGTAGTGAAGAGGCTGTTTCCTCTTCTGTGAAAGAATATGCGGATAGTGTACTGGCGCCTCTGACCGATTCTGCGCCAGTTCTGCCGGAGGAGGACGTCACACTCTATTATGATCTGTGGTTTCCCCTGCTTGATTTTGTAAATGAAAGATGTCATATTAACGAGCTCCGTGATCTGCACCAGCAGCCGGAACTGGATCCTGCAGAGGTTAAGGATATTGCCGATGCACTCTGGGCTGATGTCACTCTCATTGATGAGTATCTGGCAGGTCCCGGTGCGGGACTTTCCCCGGAACACAAGAGTATTGTTTCCGGATGGAAGAACTGCGTCTCCGGGCGATTTGTTCTTGAAAGACACCTGAAAAAGGGATCGATCCTGATTTCCATTGAAGATAATACCGTTTATCAGGTTCGAGGCATCAAGTCCAGCTGGGAAGAAATGTTCTTCTACATGCAGCCCCCTATCATGATTGTTGCCACACTCCTGCCCTATCGAGGGATCATCATTTCCGACGGGCTGGTCTCGTCAATGCCGCTTTCGTTTGGAGGCGGTATCAAAAAAACGTTCAGGGATCAATATAATTCGGCAAAAACGCGAAAACAGATCATCACTTCCCTTCCATCTGCAGCAGGGTGTTGAAGAACTGCCATAAGACCGCTGGAGATGTGACTGCACCTGCGGCGGTGTGAACGGCTATGGCGAGGCTGGCAGCAAGACAGCTATTAACTTAAAAGTAGAGAGAGGAAATATTACTGATGAAAGCATTGCGAATCGGAGTGATCGGTCTGGGAGATATTGCCCACGCTTATTTATCAAACCTGCAGAAGTATCCGGACGCCGTGGAGTTGTACGCCTGTGCCTGCCGCACGCCGGCGAAGGCACAGGCCAAAAAGGAAGAGTACGGCTTCCGAAAAGCTTATGCGACCGGTGACGAACTCCTGCAGGATCCTGAGGTGGATCTCGTATTGAATCTCACGACTCCGGCGGCGCATTATTCCTACAATATTACCGCCCTGCGCGCCGGAAAGCATGTTTATTCTGAGAAGCCGCTCGCCGCGACGTTTGCGGAAGGGCAGGAGATCATGAAAGCAGCAGCGGAAAAGGGCTTGTATGTGGGCTGTGCGCCGGACACTTTTATGGGTGCCCGCCTGCAGACCTTCCGCAGACTGATGGATGAAGGCGTCACCGGCCAGATCGTTGCGGGAACTGCTAACTGTGTTTCGCATGGCTGGGAGTGGTATCACCCGAGCCCGGCCTTCTTTTATCAGAAGGGTGCCGGTCCTGTGCTGGATATCGGCCCTTATTATATGACAGCCCTTCTCTCCCTGCTGGGGCCGGTCGAATCTGTCTGTGCCATGGGCGTCCAGCCGCAAAGGGAGCGTATGATCTATTCCGAGCCCATGAAAGGACAGATGCTGCAGGTGGATCAGGATATTATGACCTCCCTGTCCGCAGTCCTGAAATTCAGGAGCGGCGCGGTCATCAGCTATAATATGATCTGGGATGCCTGGGATTCGGTCATGCCGCGCCTGGAGCTCTATGGTACAAAGGCAACGCTGGTCATGGCTGACGAGGACCCTAACCAGGGCCCCAATATTTTCGGCGGAGATACTCTGGTAAAGAATGCGGAGACCTACCGCTGGAAAAACATGCCGCGGCATGAAGGCGACGAGGACATTCCCTGGGAGATCGCCGAGGTAAAGCATGACTTTGCTGCGACCAGCTTCGTTACAAATGACCGCGGGATCGGTCTGATCGACATCGTGCATGCGATCGAGGAGGGCCGTCCCTGCCGCGCGAGCGGAGCCATGGCCCTGCACATGCTCGAGGTCAGCGAAGCTATCCTGATCTCAGCAAAGGAAAAACGGTACGTACAAGTGAATACTACATTTGAACGCCCCGAGGCAATGCCGCAGAGAGACTGACCTCCCTGAAAACAAGGTGAAAACAAGGGACGGTCCTTTTGTTTCTGTCCCCATGTTTCCGCATCGAGGAAGTACTCGTCAGCCCTTGACATTTGCGGGTGTAGGAAAAACTGTAATAGATGTCTTTGATTACAAGCGTTTCAAACAGGCGAATAAGTTAGGCCAGACTTTTTTATTATGAAGGGGAAGCATCTGACAGGAATTCCGGAAGTCATCTGGAGGTGATCGATGTATAGTGAAAAAATAACCGTCGGGGCGGGAACAGACTATCCCCTGAAAGGCCTTCTGACGCTTCCGGATGATCTTTCAGGGCCGGTGCCGGCTGTCGTAATGGTTCATGGTTCCGGTGCCAGCAACATGGACGAAAAGGTGATGAAGCTGAAACCCTTTAAGGATCTTGCGGAAGGTCTCGCGGGGCACGGTGTCGCTTCCCTCCGCTACGATAAGCGCACCTATGCGCATGGGTTCAAACTGATCCGTCAGAAAAACTTCACGGTCACAGTAAAGGAAGAGACGATTGAAGATGCGCTTCTGGCCATTAATATGTTAAAGAACGACCCCAGGATCGACTGCAATCGTATTTTCATTCTCGGCCACAGCATGGGCGCCATGCTGGCACCCAGGATCGACGCGGAGGGCGCGGACGTAAAGGGCCTTATCATGATTGCCGGGACACCTTATCGTCTGGAAGATATTGTGCTCAGGCAGCTGAAACAGGCCGGGCGCGGAAGATCGATCCTGAAACGGATCATCAGGATGGAATACAGGTTTTACCGCAAAAAATTCCGGGGACTCTACGAGTTGAGCGACGAAGAGGCAAAGAAAAAGAAGTTCGCGGGAAATCTGACACTCTATTATTTCAAGGAGATGGGCCAGAGAACAGCAGCCGATTATCTTCTGGCAAGTGAAAAGCCGGCCTTAATCCTGCAGGGTGGAAAGGATTTCCAGGTGCTCGCCGGGCGGGACTACCGGATGTTCAAAAAACTCCTGGCCGGCAGGGCCAATACTCGATTCAAACTGTATCCTGCCCTGAACCATCTTTTCGTCAAGGGAATCTACGATGATATCCTGAAAGCCTCCAAAGAGTACAAGGTCGAGCGGCATATCCCGGAAGAGGTGATCGGAGATATTGCCGCCTTTATCAGGGGCGCGTGAACGCAGGACAGGGGACGTACCCTGACGGTAATATGGAGAATACCAGAGGGTGCATTGTACTTCAGGAAAAATGTCAGGAAAGTAAAAAGATAGCAACATATTCTTTCGCTTAACTGATAAATGTGATTTATGAACAGTCAGCCATGGAGAGGAAGCATGTTAATAACAGACAGCAGGATCGATGCCGGAAAAGCTTTTGACTGGGGAAGAACTTCCGGGGATTATGCAAAGTACAGAGACATCTATCCGGATGTGTTTTACAAGAAGATCGTTGACAGAGGTCTCTGTGTAGAGGGACAGGAGGTCCTGGACCTGGGAACAGGTACCGGTGTTCTTCCCCGCAATATGTATCGGTATGGAGCGCACTGGACAGGAACAGATATTTCTCCGGAACAGATCGAAGCAGCAAGGCGTTTGGCAGAAGCAGGGAATATGAAGATTGATTTCATGGCGATTCCTGCAGAGCAGATTGATTTCCCAAAGGAGTGTTTTGATGTGATCACTGCCTGCCAGTGTTTCTGGTACTTTGATCATGAAAAGGTAGTGCCAAAACTCGCAGAGATATTAAAACCGGAGGGCAGGCTGTTGATCCTGTATATGGCCTGGTTGCCATTTGAAGATGAAATCGCCGGGAAAAGCGAGAAGCTTGTATTAAAATACAGCCCTGACTGGTCAGGTGCCGGAGAGACAAGGCACCCTATCCGGATCCCCAATATTACTTATGAGTACTTCGAAATGGCTGATCATGAGGAATATGACATAATGGTACAATTCACTAAGGAATCCTGGCATGGACGGATGAAAGCGTGCAGGGGAGTGGGTGCATCTTTAGATGAGGAAGAACTGGAAAAATGGGATGAAGAGCACAGGGCGTTGCTGGATAAGATTGCGCCGGAAGAGTTTGAAGTGCTGCATTATGCAGCATTGACAGTACTTCGAAAAAAGTGAGAGAGATTTGGGATGTTGTTGACATTCCAATGAAAACAATTCATTTAAGCCTTGACTATGGAAACAGATCCTGAATTGAAAGAACAGAAACAGGAATCCAGAATTAATATACAAATATCAGTGATTTTGAGACAAGGGAGATGATTATGTCATCACAATCAGGCACAGGTAAAGCAAAAACAAAGGCTGCTTCTAAATAGAAGCAGCCGGAACTGGATATTAATAAGCTGATCAATATTGCATAAGCATGTTGATAACAGACAGCAGGATCGATGCCGGAAAAGCTTTTGACTGGGGAAGAACTTCCGGGGATTATGCAAAGTACAGAGACATCTATCCGGATGTGTTTACAAGCAGATCTTTGACAGAGGACTCTGTTTGGAGGGGCAGGAGGCAGATTGATTTCCCAAAGAAGAGTTTTGATGTGATCATTGCCTGTCCGCACCAGATCATCTCTAATGCGCTAATTCATGGCGGAGTCCAGATAGGCATCCTGGATCTCCTGGGCGATATCGGAGTAATTATCCATGAGCTTGCCGGCCCAGCCTTCATATGTGCTGTAGGAGTCTCCTCTGGAGTTCATGAGTTCTGCCATTTTTCCGACGCCCTCGTTGCATATCTCGGCAAGTTTTCCGACTTTGTCGTTGCATATTTCAGCAAGTTTTCCGATATCGGAAACGCCGGAGGCTTCGGAGCGGTATTGGCTTACCAGACCCGGTACTGCCTTTTCCATCTTTTCAGTATATGTATCAAGGATAGACTGGTAGGAACTGTTGTCTCCGTCAGTGCTGCTGCGGTCATTGTTGTCGAGGTCAGTGTTGTTGCCGGCGCTGTTCGCACCGCTTACGTTTCTGCTGTCGGTGCTGTTTGCACTGTTTGCACTGTTTCCGCTGATATGGGCAATCTCTGTTTTGTGATTCTGGATGTAGGGGCTTTCTTCCTGCGATTTCACAAAAAATAAGGGGATCTCATTCGCTTTTGCTCTTCCGGTCATAGGATCAAATTCAACGAATTCAAAGGTATTATCATCCAGGATGTAGATAATGTAGGGCTTTTTTGTTCCGGATTCTATTTCGACGAGTTTATTCTTATCGGCATCATATTGATAGATTGTGTCTGTTTTCAGCAGGAAACAGTCGTATTCATCGTCCGTTTCATACGGCGCATAAGTACCGCCTTTGGGGATCGTGTCCAGGTAGATGAAGCGTCCGTCGGAGCCAAAGCTCAGATAAGTTGCGCGATAGAAGCTCTCGAGGTCTTTGTTATCGTGGACGTCAACGACTTTGTTCCTGACAAGCACGCCGCTGACTTCCCACAGCTGTCCGCCCAGAATGTCATATCCTTCAGCGCCTTTCTGATCATCCGGATCTGTCTGCGCATCCTGCGAATTCTCTGAAAATGATGTATTTGATGTATTTTTGCCAATGCCTTCTGCTTCAATGTTTGGTGAATCTGCAGTAGGCCTGCCGGAGGAAGCTGTGTTTTTACCTGTCGTACTGTTTCCGCATGCCGTCAGGAGGAATATGATCACAGCACAAAGGGATAATAGTTTGAGTGCCTTCCTTTTCATCTTCTCTTTTCTCCTCATTTTTACAAAGAGCATTTTTACAAAGAGCATTTTTTTAAAGAGTTTTTTTCAAAGAACATTTTTTAAAGAGTTTTTTTCAAAGAGCTTTCTTGCAATGAGCCTTTACAATAAGCCTTTTTAATAAGCCCTTAACATTATGCCCTGTATAAAACATGTTCTTAGAAGTTGTATCCGTTTTCTCCGGGCAAGTGATCATAAGGAGAACAGACTTTGTCATAGTGCAGAGTTGCCACTTTTCCGTCGATTATGTTGAAAAACCAATTGTTACCGTGACGCATTTCTGTGTTAATGCCGCCGAAGTTAAGCGTATAGCTGCCTGTCTCGGGGCCAAAGTAGTTGTACTCGCCGGGGGCTCCTCCTGTGGCTCCAGTAGCACTTTCGGATATTACTTTACCATCGTTAAAATAGATGGTGTGCTCACTGGACGAATTCTTCCCTAACAAGTCTCTGAATGTTGATCGAACATTCCAGTAGCCCTGAATCCCCTCATCGATTTCCTCAATGGTGAAATACTTGTCTTTTTCAAGTTTGATCGAGTCCCCCTCCAGTGTGTAAGGGATCTCCATCTCAGAACCGTCAGCCATGGTGATGAGGATTTTTTTGTCATCGACAGTAAAGGCGAAGGTGTTGCTTCCGTTGTCATGCTTTCCGTTTCCGTCATAAGAAACCTGGGCAATTTCAGCTTCCTCGTCTGTAAAGCTGATTTTGTTCAGAATCGTATTGGAACCTCCATTGAAAAGCCAAGTCTTTCCATTGAGTGCCTGCAGCACAGGGCCATATTTCTGGATCATCAGCTCCTTATTGGCAGAACGGATCTTTTCCTGAGAATCTTTAAAATCGGGGATTGACTCGAAAATAGCAATTGCGCCCTCATAATCGCCTGCTTCGAGCAATGAGGATGCCGTATTATAATCACATTCGCTCACGTAATTTGCGCTGTTTTCATAATCACCCAGCTCTGCAAAGGCTTTTTTTGCCTCCTCATACTTACCGGCATCAAACAAAGTCCTGGCCGCTTCATACCTGCAGGTCATGACCATGTCCTGACTGTTTTCGTAGTCTCCCAGCTCTGTGAACTTTTCGGCAGCCTCTTCGAACTGGCCGTTCTCATACATGGACATGGCCTTCTTGTAATCCCCGCCTTTTCCGCAGCCGGTTAAAATCACAGCAGCTATCAGCAGCATACACAGGGATGCACATATTCTTTTTTTCATAATTTGTTTTTCCTCCCATGATGAATATTTAGAAAAGAGATTCTATACGGATATAATAAAAACATTCAGGATCTAATTGGTGGGCTGAGAGCCCACTCTCGGGGACGGTTTTTTATTTCCGTCCCATTTTTCTGCGTGGGGATTTTTGTCTGAATTCAGCGGGCTGACATACCCCGCCTTCAGGCGGAAACACAACAACGCTCCTGAGGGGCTTAATCAAACCACCAGCATTTGATAAGATACTGTTTTATGATAAGATTCAAATAAAAAATACAGGCTGTCCATGTGCCTGCGTGATGCTGCCCATTGTGTATCAGGAGAAAAAAACCTTGAAAAAAAGGGGAACTGAAGGAGACGTCGATAATGGGGAGAAAACTTCCGCTTGGAATCCAGGGGTTTCAGAAACTCAGAGAAGAAAATTTCCTGTATGTAGATAAAACAGAATATATTTTTCGGCTGGTCCACGATAATGTACCTTTTTTCCTGAGCAGGCCCAGAAGGTTTGGAAAGAGTCTTCTTTTGAACACATTGAAAGCATATTGGGAAGGAAAGAAAGATCTGTTTTCGGGGCTTGCCATTGAAAAACTGGAAGAAGGAAATGCAGATGCCTGGAAAGCTCATCCGGTATTCTATTTTGATTTTAACGGAGTAAATTATCAGGAAAAAGGATCCCTGGAGCGTGCTTTGGAGTTTCAGCTTCAGAGATGGGAAGAGAAGTTTGCATCTGTTAATGATCACAATACTCCTGGAGAAAGATTTCAAAAGCTTTTAATAACAGCCCGGGAGAAAACCGGACTTCGCTGTGTGATTCTTGTAGATGAATATGATAAGCCGCTTTTGGCTGTTGTGGAAAAACCGGAGCTGCAGGAACATAACAAGGAGGTTTTTACAGGGTTTTCAGTATACTGAAGAGCTACGATGAATATATACAGTTTATTTTTATCACTGGAGTCTCAAAGTTCCATAAAGTCAGTATTTTCAGTGATCTGAACCAGTTGACGGACATTTCCCTTTCAAAGCAGTATGCGGGGTTATGCGGTATAACCGATACCGAACTAAAACAATATTTTGAAAAAGAAATTGCGGATCTTGCCGGAGACCGGGGGAACAGGGGGACAGGACTGAAAGGACCGTCCCCCTAAAACGTCTAGTTGGAGACCGGGGGGAACAGGGGGACAGAACCGAAAGGACCGTCCCCCTGTTTCCCCTGTTTTGCCCTAAAACGGGTTTAAAATCTTGTCGTACCTGCCCGCTTCGGCGTTAATGGCAGCAGCGCCGCCAGCGGTGCGGACTGCTCCGGTTTCGGAGAACTTCTCAAGCAGCCCTGTATAATCAGCCAGCTTCTCAAGGTTAAGCTGTTTGAGCTGGCGCATACTGGTTACTGATTCATCCTGAGGTCTGCCCTTCAGCACTGCCTCCGCCGCGTTGACCGCGCCGGAGAGTTCGCCTTGCGGCATGGCATAATAGGCATAAGACTTGAGGATATAACCGTCCAGGGTTTCCTGGTCGATCCCGCTGCCGGCGATCATTTCGGGTAAACCGTCAAGTACCCGGAATGTCTCAGCGATATTCGGATCCCGATAGGTATAAATGAACATGCCCCCGTCATCAGAGATGTAAACCGTGCAATTGGGTGAATACACGCCATACTGGTCGCGCAGCAACGGAGTCAGAATGACATCCGTCACCAGGCCGGCCAGGACGTCCATTCCGCCCTCGTGGCCATTCTGCCCTAAAGCTCTGTAACTGGCAGACAGCATGTTGTACTGCACGCTGCTGTCGATTACCAGAGCCTCATTCATTTCGGGCAGCGGCAGATCGTATTCGGCCTGCTCGATCTTACGCGCATCCAGAGAAGCAAGGAAACTGTCCGCCAGCTGCCGGTTCAGAGCGATGCTGTTCTCGTTTCCCGCAAACATGGCCACGGCATTTGTCCTGTTGTTAAGCCTGTTCTGGATCTCCTTCAGCTTCGTTGTCACGGCTTCGGGCTCGTCCTGAAGCTGTTTTTGCGTGCGGCCGAGAAACTCATAATATTCCAGACCCTGTGCGAAGGAGTTGTAGCGCATGCGCTGTGAATCGCGGGCGAATGCGCGGTTAAGCATCAGTTCTTCAGGGTCGTCGGCAATGTCGCTCTTCATGCCCGCCCTGATAGCCCGGACCTGCTCCAGAATCTTTACGGGGTCGTCGAACCTGGTCCCAAAGAGGATCTCCCTCATAAGGTCATAGCCCTCTTCCAGGTCATCATCCATCGAAATCCAGGAAAGCTGCAGCCAGGGATGAACGCCGTCTTTGCCGTCCTGCCAGGCGGATGCGAGGATTCTGTAATTATATAAGTACCGGCTGATCATCCCCGCCAGATCCCCTTTCGAATGGGAATCTGTCTCCAATGCAGTGACCAGGTCGGTGTACAGGGTCAGCCAGTGGATGTCCTCCCGGCCAAAACCAGAGGTATCCAGGAGCAGGTTGACTTTCCCGATGTCCTCTATGTTTGCCGCAGCGTCAATATGGCGGATCCCATCCTCGCCGGTCTCGTCGCTGACTTCATAAAGCTTCCAGTCTTCCGGCAGGGACTCCACCGTTACAGCCTGCAGGCCGGCGACCATGTCGCTGGTATCCTCCGTCTCGGGAGCTGCGTTGGAAGAAGCCACGATTTCGGCGATCTCTTCCTCAGTCATTCCTTCTTTGACAGCCGCCAGTTTTTCAGCTGACTCTGCGTCTTTGATTTCCCTGGAACCCGGCTCGGGCCAGGTTGTTACCAGGGCAGTTGTCCGGCTGTCAGCCAGCCAGTCGCAGACAGCTTTTTTATACAGTCCCTGCGCATTCCACTTATCCATCTGGAACAGACCGTCCTGGTAATCCAGGTAATTCCAGGGATCTCCGGAATAGACTTTGTATTCGATGATCGGCAGGATCTTATCTTCAACAAGGTCGCCGGACTCCCGGGTCAGCAGAGCCGATGTTTCTAAAGAGGCCATCACGGCGTCCACCTGATCGGCGGGAAATCCGTTTTCAGCCACATCGGCAATCGCTTTGTCCACAATTTCCCGGAATACTTCCGCATCTTCGGGATTGACATTTTTGGCAATGAAAGTAACAGCATCCTCCGGTCCCATTGTCACAATGTGAGATTCAAGAGTCCCGTAGGGCAGAGCATCACGGAAGGACTGCTGGAGGCCGGACGCGCCGTCGGCAAAAAGATCTGTCATTGTGTTTATGACCAGCTCCTGTTCCAGGTCATTTCTGAGGCCCGGACAAACAAAACCATAGATGATGACAGAGGCATTCTCGGTATTGCTTCCCTGTTCCAGGGGGAAGGGGAGCGACAGGACGACCGGTTCGGTGATGGGGTCATAGCTGCTGTCTGTAAAAGAGAATTCCTTCTTTTCATAGGCGGAAAAATAACCGTCAAGGAGCTCCAGGAACGCGGCATAGTCCTCAAACCGGCCATACAGGTAAGCGGCGCAGTTGGAGGGGTGGTAATATCTGGCATGGTAATCCTTGAGCATCTCCCAGGTCATATCGGGGATGAAATCCGGGTCGCCTCCTTGTTCATTGCACGTCTTTGAACCGGGGAACATTGCCCGCACGGCATTGTTAAAGGCATTTGTCTCCAGTGTCCGCATTCCAAGCATCTCGGTGTACACAGTACCCTCGATCGTAAGCGGGGCATCCGCGTTATCCAGGCGATAGCGCCAGGCCTCGGTACGGAATATCTTTTCGTTTTTCAATATAATCGGATGGAAGCAGCTGTCGACGTAAAAATCCGCATATTTTAAAAGCTGTGCCTCTGACAGGCTCGCCACCGGATAGGTGGTATAACCCGAGTAGGTGAGAGCGTTCATGTAGGTGTTGTAAGTCTGGTGCTTCAGATTGAAAAACAGCTGCGTGGATGGATACTTCTCGGAACCAGACAGGACGGCATGCTCAAAAACATGCGGAAGGCCTGTCTTATCAAGGGTTTCTGTAAAGAACGTCAGATCAAATACCCGGTTCGTATCGTCGTTGGCGATGTAGTATAGCTCCGCCCCTGTCTTTTGGTGCACAAATCGTACGGCTGTGGCGTCCATCAGAGGATAGTCTCGTGTTTCCACTGCTTCAAACCCCTTTACCACCTGTCCGACCTGCGGGAGGCTGGCAGTGTCCTCCCCGGCAGCGGTTTCAGACGCCGCATTGCCGTCAGGCGTTTCCGTGGCTGCGGTATCAGACGCCGCATTGCCGTCAGGTGTTTCGGCGGCCGCGGGCAAAGCCCCGGGAACAGATCCCGACAGCAGCGCCAGCACCAGCAGCATGGGGAATAAACGTTTTTTCAGATCGAGTTTATTATTGAGTTTATTATTGAGTTTGTTATTGAGTTTATTATTGAGTTTGTTATTGAGTTTATTATTGAGTTTGTTATTGAGTTTATTATTGGGTTTATTATTCTGAAGCATAGGCTCGTCCCTTCCATTAACCTGCTTATAATGCAGTCCCTGTATCATGGATATGACACCGCTTGTTGTATAGCTGTCTGCCTGCTCCGCCGCAGGCATGCTGCCTGTCTTCAAGCTGCCCTCTATGTCATATCATTTCCCTATCGCATCTATTTAAAATTATACATCCGGAAAGCAGTAATTCAAGATGAACGGGAATGAATAACCAATTGTCAGCCCCTTGACATCAGCTATAATATGATCTGGGATGCCTGGGATTCGGTCATGCCGCCCCTGCCGCGCGAGCGGGGCCATGGCCCTGTACATGCATAGCCAGACATACCCATAGGAAAAGGTGTTACAGTGACACGTAGAAAAGTCAAAAGGGGATATTTGGAGATATGCTGCGATTAACTCCTTTGAGATTGTATCACCTTTGAGATCGTATCATATAAAAGAGATGACATGATGTTGGATACGAACCATTTTTCACACAGCACACTTACTATTAGTATATAATTAGGTATGATAACATTGACAACTGCTGGTGTGGGTAAAACCGTGATGATCTGAGTTGATAAATCGTACAGACTGGGTGAAAAGTTGACAGAAAGGAGAATTCATCGTGATGCAGTATCTCATTATTCTTTTGACAGCTATCATTTTTAGTGCCTGCGGATTCTACATGTATATCTATTTTTTTTCATTGGGATACGGCTTTTCGATTGCCGCGATTGGTGCAGTCATGCTCTTCCTGTTCAGGGAATCACTTACCTGGGGAACAGCGCTGCAGTGTCTGCTCTTTATGGTCTACGGCATCCGTCTGGGCGGCTATCTGCTCATCCGTGAGATGAAAAGTCAGGCCTATAAAAAAGTCCTCAATCCTGAGATGACCCGCAGCCGGCAGATGGGTATGGTACCCAAGGTGTCTATCTGGATCAGCTGCGCTCTGCTCTATACCCTGGAGGTCTCACCGGTCTTTTTCCGTCTGAAAAACGGGGACGGCACAAGCGGCACTGTTATCGCGGGGCTGATCATCATGGCCTTCGGCATTTGCCTGGAAATGGCTGCTGACATGCAAAAATCCGCTGCCAAGAAAAAGAATCCATATCGCTTTGTGGACACCGGTCTTTACCGGATCGTGCGCTGCCCCAATTATCTGGGAGAACTGATTCTCTGGGCTGGTGTTCTGGTCTCCGGGATCGGCTCTCTGCACGGGACCCTTCAGTGGGCTGTTTCCGTTTTGGGCTTTATTCTGATTGTCTATATCATGTTCAGTGGTACCCGCCGCCTGGAAATCCGCCAGGACCGTAACTACGCACTGGATTCTGAGTATCTGAAATATATTAAAACGGTTCCGATCCTTCTTCCCTTTGTTCCGCTCTACAGCGTGAAGAAATATACTTTCCTTGTAGCGTAATTCTGTTACTTAACGACTAATTTATCCATTGGAATTCAAGAGGGATGATGCGGTTCAGATAACAAGTGCAGCAGCCTGTTGACCTGTATGCTACAGAATATACAGGTTTGGCTTTAATATCAGTTGATCAGAAATGACATTTAAAGGAGACCAGAATGATCAGACTGCGGGTAGAAAAGGAATCCGATTTTTATAATTCACTGGATCCATCCAATATGAGAATAAGCGAAGATGTATATGCTTATCTGAAGACATTTTGCATTGAAATCGAGGCCCAGCCTGAGCTCCATGATACGATTCAGATTCTCTGCAGCGAACCCTTCGATGCGGAAAGAGCAAAACAGTCACTTGTTGATGCCGTGGACAGAGAACAGAAAAGAATTGATTATCAGATTATGACAAACCGCAGGAGAATGCGCGTTGCTTATCTCATCGGCGCAGCACTCAGTGTTTTAGGGTTTTGGCTGGCTAAACTGCTGGATATAGTGGTACTGCAGATGATCTCGTTTCTGGGCACAATAGCTGCCAGGGATGCTTTCACGATACAGATGAAAATCAACCCGGATCTTGAGCGCTTGAAAAGGTATACGGAGCCTTTCCGCCGGATGAAACTGGAAGTGATCCGGGAAAAATAAGCATTTGTCGATCTTAGTTGATTTCAGACGTTACATATCCACTCCTTCGAGAGGGTGTGGAATGTAACAGCAACGGTTACAAAGGGGACGGTTCTGAATATACGAAGGGGACGGTTCTGCAGTGGTTCACATGATCAAATCGAATAAAAGGACAACACGAAAGATGAAGAAAGTTGACAGCTTCCTCCACATGAACTGCATTGTTGTTTTCAATAAGACAAAGGACAAGGTCCTTTTCTGCAGACGCAGGAAAGATCCTTTTGCCGGGCGTCTTAATTTTGTCGGCGGCAAGGTGGAAGAGGGAGAAGCATCCGAAGACGCGGCTTACCGCGAACTGGAGGAGGAAACAGGAATCTCTCAAAAGGAGATTCGACTGTTCCGCTTGATGGATATCACCTATTATCATCAGGCTTTTATACTGGAAATGTTTGTGGGAAAACTGGAGAATGACGTTGAGTTGAGAGAAGAAAAGAATCCACTGCTCTGGCTTCCGCTTACAGAGGATTTTACCAATCGGGAGCGCTTTGCCGGAGAACAGAACATCGCCCACATCATCAATATTGCCATGTTATTTCCTGTTCCGGAAAGATTATCTATTCAGGAAAGTTTTCCTGTTCCGGAAAGATTATCTGTTCAGGAAAGAGATGCAGCGTATAATAGTATAGTGAATAAGATCAAATGCATCCGCAGCGGCGGGCAGACCGGAGCTGACAGGGCTGCTCTTGATATGGCAGGGAAATATGGAATCAGGATCTGCGGCTGGTGTCCTCTGGGAGGCTGGGCAGAGGATTTTCCTTCCCCGCCGGGGCTTTTAGAGAAATATCCGGAGCTCAGGGAAACTCCTTCCTCCGAGACCTCTCAGAGGACCAAATGGAATATACGGTATACAGATGCCATTCTGACGATTATACCGAAAGGCTCAGGTGAGTCCATAGGAACCGAGGTCGGGATACAGGAGGGGATTCTGTTGAAGAAGCCCATGTTTACTGCCCAGGGATTGGAAGATGTGCCGGAGATTGTTGCATGGCTGAACACATTGCCGGATAACCTTGATCTTTGTGTGGGAGGCCCCAGAGCAAGCGAATGTCCGGAGGTATATCAGATAACGACAGAAATACTGTCCCGGGTTCTGGATTCATTGCAGCATCGTTAGCAGCATTTCTTGAAAGCTGTTACAAAAATCGATTTTCGATTTTCAATGACAACTATCTTGACACACAGGGGTTCCCGGGAGGAATATCAATGGTTAATGCACCTGATATTGCATTTTCAACTGTCGAAGAGCGGAGAGAATATATAAGAAAGAGATACCCCTGTATTGCGGACTGCGATATGTGCGGACTGTGCAAGGTTTTTCATGGTCATGATGCAGAGTACGCCTTTGAGGACTATATTTCAGGAAAACGTCAATTTATGGATGTCGCAGCAGATTATAAGAGATAGGGAGCGGATCAAGGAGGAGAAGACGTGCTGCAAGAAAGAGGGTTGTGATTGTCGTGAATAAAAAAGTCTTGATTATCAATACAGGAGGTACGCTGTCTTCGGTCGCAAAGGAGCATGGACTGACTCCGGGGCTTACGACGGACTCCATGCTGCGTGAGCTCCACGTGGTGGCAGGAGAAGCGGAACTGATCACACAGGAGTTCTCTTCACTGGACAGTGCCAATATTTTTCCGGAGGACTGGGTGCGGCTTGCACAGGTGATCAGCCAGCAGCGGGATAACTATGACGGGATGGTTGTAATTCACGGCACTGACACCCTGGCGTATACGTCATCCATGCTGTCCTTTATGCTCCAGAATATCCGCATTCCGATCGTGATCACCGGCAGTCAGCTGTCGATCTCCAACCCGGTAGCGGATGCGATGGAGAACCTGCGATGCGCAATCTACATGGCGCAGAGCGGATGCCCGGGAGTATTTGTGGCCTTTAACAGAAAAGTGATGCTGGGATGCAGGACATCCAAGGTGCGTTCCCTGAGTTTTGATGCTTTTGACAGTATTAACTGTGATAATGTCGCGGAGATCAGTTCCATCGGGATGAAGATCAATACCCATATGCTGCCGAAGAAAAACGGCATTTTCCGCCTGCAGGACCGCTACTGTCCGGATGTGGCGGTGATCAAGCTGTTTCCGGGCATTCACAGGGAAGTACTCCAGATGTATGCTGAAAACGGCTACCGAGCCTTTTTTATAGAAGCATTCGGATTGGGAGGCATGCCTTTTCTGCGACATGACTTCATCAGCGGGATCAGCAGACTGACAGAACAGGGCTGCACCGTCCTCGTCGGTACACAATGCCGATTCGAGGGGAGCAGCCTCGAAGTATACGAGACCGGCCGGCTCGCGCTTGAGGCAGGAGCACTGCAGGCATATGATATGACGTCTGAGGCGGCAGTGACCAAGCTGATGTGGGTGCTGGGACAGACAGATAATCCTCTGGAAATAAGGGAATACTTCCTGCTGAACCTGTGCGGCGAAGTCTCTATCCCTCCCAGAAATGTGTAGACTGCTACAAAACTGGAGGGAATCGCAGCTACCAGAGAGCGGGATGCCAGCAACTGTTGCCATCCCTTTTCCGGTCTGCTCTGTTTCCTCAAAACCGGTTGCTGCAGCCGCAGTCTGCTCAACGGCAGAATCCCCAACAGTCACTGCGAAAACACTCTTAATACAGGGGACTGCTGAAGTGTGTCAGGCAAAAACCGACATACTTCAGCAGTCCCCTTGTGTTGCATTTACGATATTTACGGTATTTACGGTATTTGCGGTATTTACGGTATTTCCGGTATTTCCGGAAGGAAGGTACCATTATATTTGTTCGGATATGAGGTATTATCTCCGTCAGATTCCGACGGCTGTTCTATACTTCCATTGTCGGAAGGATCCTGTGAGGGATCCTGGTCTGATCCGCCGGGAGTCTCCTCATAGGGATCATCCGCAAAGCTTACTGAAGGATCTTCCGAGGAATCCTGGTCTGTGCTGAATTCCGTGTCTGCGCCGGGATCTGTCTGATCATCCCCGGAGGGATCCTGTGAGAACTGCTGATCCTCATCGGATGGAAGGTCCGGCCACAGGGATGGATCGGAATCCTGCGAATCGTTTCCCTGTCCTCCCTCATCCCATGCGTCCTCTCCCGGATCAGGGAGATTCTGAGACTGATTTGAAGAATCACTGCCGTCCGGCGTGTCTTCTATCTGACCGGCGCCGCTTTGTGCTTCCGGAGCGTTTGTGTCGTCCTGTCCATTCTCTGTGTCCCTGCGGAGCCAGGGAATCGGAATTTCGATATCCGGGAGCTCCAGATCAGCCAGCAGCTCCTCCCACGTTGAGAAATGTGGCCTGGTGTCATTATTATTGATGTTGTCTGACCATTCGATGTCACTATTGTTTTCGGGGGGGGCCTGTGGTTCCCCTTCTATATCATCACTTTGTGGATCATCCGCCTGTTCCGGTTCTTCAGGAACATTAACAGGATCTTGATACCGGGCTGTCTGTGGCATTTCGTAATATTCGGAAATGTCTTCATCCGTAGATGGGCTTTCTTCATCGCTGTCGGGATCGTTCTGCCCTTCCATCTGTTCGACTCCGCCTGTTCCGGCATCACTTAGGGCTGCTTCCTGTTCTTTGGTCTGTTCTGCTCCGCCGGTTATGGCATTGTCCTGTCCTCCGGCCTGATCCGCTCCGTGATCCGCTCCGTCTGTTCCGGCATTACTCTGTTCACCAGTCTGTTCCGCTCTGCTGGTTTCGGGAACGCCCCCATCTGGACCACTCGCTGCGAGGTGGTCTGCAGCCTGCACCGGGCCGCCCTGCTCTGAAGGTTCGATTTTTTCATTTCCGGCAGCCCGGGATCCGGCCTGGTTCGCACCAGCGGATATTGCAGGTTCCGTTTCTGGCACTGCCTTTGCTGTTTCAGAAATGTCCCTGCGAATGAGGAAACCCAGAAGGATAAAGACGAAGAGAACTGCTGCCAGATATATGAGCAAACATATTTTTTTTCGGGTCAGTTTCCGCCTGTTTATGGAAACTCTGTGTTTTCTGCTTTTCACAGGACTTTTTTACCTTCCGCTTAGTGTTTTGGTGTATAGAGACAATTATAAATCTTTAGATGTTAATGCGTGGAGTTTTGAAGAAAATCCCTGTATTTTTTAACGTCTTCACAGTATTTAATAATCGAAAGCATGGCAAATTTCATATCATTCGGATAACTGTCTTTGCTTAAAACATCAAATGCATAGGAAACAGCTCTTAAATGAAGTTCGACCAGATCACCGCCGATTGTTATTGAAAATCCATCATCAAGCAAGTGTGCAGGGATGTTCCTGACAGAGATCAGGTATCTGCCGTCGGACAGCTTCTCTGCAGTATCGGAGAAATCCTGTGGTTCGAAGTTTTCCCCATGAAAAGAATAGGAAAGATAGTCTTCATTTTCATCGTTCAGGCGATAATAGATGTTGACTGTTGTGTCGGAGTCAAGCACAAGAGAGTAGGATAATCCGGCAAGGGCTTCAACGTTCTTTCCCGGTTCCACGGTGCATAAGCGATCTTCTTTTCCATTCAGGGCAGTATCTAGATCATTCTGATTATAGGGAGCATAGCCCAACTCTGGTATTTCTGTGTATTTACCGCCTTCGCCCAAAGAAAAACCATGTATCCGGGAGAGATACTGCTGCGCAAAATAACCATATTCTTTTAGCGCACTTGCAGCTTGTGCCGCTTCCTGTGGAAATGAAGTCTCATCCTCCGCGTATAAATCGTTCGCCATATTTAGATACTCCAGTACCGAGTAGGTATCCTCCACTGTCTTAGCATTGTCTTCCCCGTAGTGGAAAACAGCAGTGATCTCTTCAGCCATCTGAAGTGTATTGACGTAACAGGTAAAAATATACCATCCGGAGTCATTCATATAGTCTGGATTCAGAGGAACAGGATCCGCATCCAGCCCGGTGCAGCTGAACGTCATGTAGCTGTCCTCATAATAAGCCGGATCTCCAGGCAGGTTCATATAGAAATTGACGCCGATCTCACCGGTCAGGACCAGGGAATGGCTTTCGAATCTTGCGAATCTTTCGAATGTGGGCTGAGGCAGTTCGAAGGTCACATTGATCGTCCCGTATTCTATGCCGTTATAAGACACAGTCACTGTATAGGTGCCGGGCTCTGCAGGATCATAATCTTCACTTTCTTCAAAGATGAGTTCGTCCTTTGTGATCAGGCGATCTGATCCATTATCAAAATGAAGGGAAAGCTCAACATTTGAAAAGTCGGGCACTTCATTCAGCAGAAGAGTCTTGTCCTCTGTCCCGGAGAGCGTATAACTTTCAGGGTTATTGTGGATCCGGGCGGCTTCTTCGGCATAGGTTGAGGCCATAATCAGAGGACCGACGCCCTTGGCTTCATTATCCACATAAGGTTTTTTCAGATATCCTTCCGGACTTGTTTCCACACCGGAGGATTGATACACATTATGAAGGAAATACTCACCGCCGCTTATTTCCAGATCGTTCATTACGACACCGTTGAAGGCGCGGAGACCGGCTTCACCATACTCATCGCCGACATAACCTTCGACATAGGACTTCATCATGGCATAGGCCATCAGCGCGGAACCGGAGGTCTCGAGCCTGTTTTTGTTGCCGGTGCTGCCTGTCAGCTCCCGACCGAAGTTGATGACGTTGTACCACATTCCTGTGTCAGAATCCTGATACTTCATCATGCCGTCAAAGAGCTTTTTTTCGTTTTCGATGAGCGAATTTTTATACGAATGGAGCTCTTCGTTACTTCCGTCATCTTCGCCATCAGGCATCATGCTTATGATATCCGCCAGCGCGGCAGCGTACCAGCCAACGGCACGGAGCCAGTACTGCTGATTCGGTCCAGCTTGCGGCCCCCAGCCATGGTAGTAGAGGCAACTGTACGAGTCGTAAAGATTTTCTCCTACCCATAACATGCGCTCGGCGACTTCTTTGTAGATTTGATTCTGGTCAGGAGGATTAGGAGGGGAGCTGTTCACAAAGTCCCCGGACTGAAAATTACCGTTGTCCAGGGCGTTTGCAACCTCCATAAAAAACGGCAGAGCCATATAAAGACCATCCAGGGCGAACTGGTAAGTTTCCCAGTTTTCGTTTCCCATTTTATGTTTAAAGTTGTTTCCTGCGTCCGGTATTGTCTCGAATTTACGCATGATATTGTAAATATTGATGATCAGCTTCTTATATTTTTGGTCGCAATCAGGCGGGAGCTCTCCCTCTTTATTACGGAGCAGGTCAAAAAGAGCCCGTGCGGGCGGGATGGAATCAAGTTCGTCTTCTCTGTAAGAGTTTTCCAGGGCATCAGTAGAATCCACCTGCCCCGATTCGGTTATGTTGTATTGATAGAAATTGTTCACATCTTCAAAATAGGTATCGAAATCCAGCATCAGGAAGGCATCCATCATGATACCGTTATAATAGGTCCAACTCCTTTGTTTTTGCTCTGAATCCCACGGAAATCCACCATTTCTCGCAGATTTATCTACTGTAGTATTCATAAGATAACTGGCCAGAGAAGCAACATGCCCGGCATTTTCAGCTGTAACGTCGGACGCGGTACTGGTGGTACCTTCACCACTGCCATTTCCCGCATCTTTTGCGGATTCGAAGACGGACTCATCAGAAACATCCTCTTCTGATCCGCCAGAGAACTCATTGATGTTTTCATCCCCGGATTCAGCAGAGAAAACATCGCTGTTCTCATCCCCGGATTCAACAGAGAAAACATCACCGTTTTCATCCCCGGATCCAACAGAGAAAACATCGCCGTTTTCATCCCCGGATCCTTCGGAAAACTCATAATCAAATCCTTCAGGGAATCCGCCCTCCGATCCATCTGAGATTTCATCAGCGAAAACAGACAGCGAAAAAGCCCCGGACAGTAATGAAGCCGGCAGCACGATCAGCAGCATCAGAATGATCACTCTGGTAAAAAGAGGTCTTGCGAGGATAGTAAAGAGATTTTTTTTATACATGGGACACCTTCCTGACTTTCCTGGTTAAAACCAAACGGCGCTTTTAAAAACCATACATTCTGCACTGAAAGTCTTCTGTCAGCGCCTGATCCTGTGTGTAACGTTTCTTACTCTTACTGGTTTAGAGTTCCTCAACAAAATTATACAGAAACCCTGCAGGACTCGCAAGCGAAGAATACCCGCAGGAATATTGAAAATGACTATGAAATTCATTATTATTTTATCATCATAATTATTGTATCATCATCCATCGTCGGCTGACAGTGATGTTGAACTTTCATTCAGGACCCGCGGTATGAAACTATTTTAATAATCTTTTATAAAGGAGAAAAATATCACTATGGAGAATTACAATAAGACGGATCCGGCAGAGGTACGCCTGGATGCGCTGTTTATTCATACTTTCACACATGTGCAGTGGAAAACGTACACGGATCAAAGAAAAAGTAAATGCATGGCGGAAGACGGAAAGGAGATTTTTTATGGGCGCTTTAGACGGCTTCAAAATACTTGATTTTACGACCCTTCTTCCCGGGCCTTATGCCACGATGACGCTGGCAGATCTGGGGGCGGAGGTTCTCAAGGTGAGCGGGCGGGATAAATATGATCTGGTGGTCAACTGGCCGCCTGTGATCGAAAGCGCTCAGGTGACCGGCGCGCAGGCCTGGCTGGGCCGCAACAAGAAGACTATATTCCTGAATTTAAAAAAACCTGCGGCTGTGGAGGCGGTCAAAAAACTGGTCATGGAATATGACATTGTCGTCGAGCAGTTCCGGCCCGGCGTTATGGATAAGCTCGGTGTTGGCTATGAAGAGCTGCGCAAAGTCAATCCCCGTCTGATCTACTGTGCGATCACAGGCTATGGACAAAGCGGCCCCTTTGCGATGAAGGCAGGCCACGACATCAACTACCTGTCCCGGTCAGGCATCGCATGGGCTGCCGGAAGGAAGGCAGGCGGCCCCGGTCTCTATAACTTCCAGATCGCGGACGTGGCCGGCGGCTCCATGAACGCAGTTTCCGGTATTCTCGCGGCCATCATTTATCGCGAACGCACAGGTGAAGGACAGTTTATCGATGTCTCCATGCAGGACAGTGTTATTCCTTTTAACTCCATGGACGGTGCGAGTTATTTCGCGGGCGGCCCCATGCCCATGCGGGAAAGCGGTATGCTGAACGGCGGCGGCATCTATGATTTTTACGAGACCTCTGACGGCAGGTTTATGGGAGTCGGCTCCCTGGAACCCAAATTTTTCGCAGCTCTTTGTGTCGGACTTGGGCATCCGGAGTGGAAGGATGGGAAAATTCTGAAAACAGACACCGGGATGGTCAAAAAGACTTTCCGCGAGGTTTTTAAAACAAAGACACGGGACGAGTGGACAGCAGTTTTCGAGGACCTCGATGCCTGTGTTGAACCCGTCATGGATCTGGAGGAAGTCTCAAAGGATGAACACCTGGTGCAGCGCGGCATGTGGCCGTCTGTTGAGGTTCCGGTCTCAGGCTCCTCTGCCTCATCCGGTGCCAATGATAGTTCCTGTTCAGGCGATGCCTCATCCAGTGCCAGCGATAGTTCCTGTTCAGGCGGTGCCTCCAATGCTTCTGATGGATCCGGTTCAGGTGAAGCGGGCGGGATCCGTATCACACAAATGGGGTGTCCCATGAATCTTTCAGCCTGTCCTCCCCGCTACGACCATGCGGGATATCCGGAAGGTTATCACACGGAGCAGATCCTGCAGTCGCTTGGTTACAGCCCTGAAGAGATTGCCGAAATGACCTGATTTTATGGGAACGCAGTCTTTACTTTTACGGGGCCGCAGGCTTCAATTTTGCGGGGCTGCAGGCTTCACAGGAGACTGTTGAAATGATGGGATCTCCCTTTAGGAGCTGCATGGTTTTTTTAATAAGGCAAAGACCAGGGTATGTTTTTTAACAATAACGGAAGGGAGGATGTCACGATGAAAAGAGCAATCGCAATTGGATTAGTGTTAACATTGCTGTTGTCTACTGAGACATTCGGGGCAAGTCAGAGCAGCACCGGAAGCGAATCTGCAGTCATAGAGACCACTGCTGCGGCTGAAGAGGAGCGCACTCCGGTGGCAGGTGTGGAGATTCCGATCACGGATCTTGAACCTCTTATGATCGGGCAGATGGAAGATAAGGAAGCAGGGACGGGATGCACCGTACTGGTCTGCAGGGATGGAATGAGAGCAGGTCTGGATATCCGCGGCGGAGGGCCCGCATCGCGCGAAAGCCAGCTGCTTGATCCCCTCACTTCAGCGCAGTTTATTCATGCGATTGTGTTGTCGGGGGGCAGTGCTTATGGCCTCGGGACGGCAAACGGTGTCATGTCCTATCTTGAGGAACATGGAATTGGATATGATACGGGTGTCGCGCTCGTACCTCTTGTGGCCCAGTCCGATATCTTTGATCTGTCTGTAGGAGACGGGGCAGTCCGTCCTGACGCGGATATGGGATATCAGGCAGCCAAATATGCTTTCGAAGCGCCAAACTATCAGGACGGAAACTACGGTGTTGGATGCGGGGCTTCTGTCGGAAAGATAGCAGGAATGGACTACGCCATGAAGACGGGCATCGGAAGCTATGCCGTGCAGATCGGAGATCTGAAAATCGGAGCCATCGTAGTAGTGAATGCGCTTGGAGATATTTACGACTGGAGGACAGGCCAACAGGTCGCCGGTCTTTTGACAGAGGATAAAACAGGCCTGCGCAGTACCATGGATTACATGAGTGCTTCCATTGAGGCCAGGGAGAACAAATTTACAGGGAATACGACGCTGGCGGTCGTAGTTACGAACGCAGAGTTTTCCAAGCCTCAGCTCTGCAAGATCGCCGGACTGGCCCACAACGGATATGCAAGGTCCATTAATCCGGTCCACACGTCTGCGGACGGAGACAGCATTTACGCGGTTTCTGTCGGAAACGTCAATGCCGACCAGGATCTTGTAGGTTCACTGGCGGCTGAAGTGGTCAGCGAAGCCCTGCTCCGCTCAGTGTATAATTCGGAGAGTGCTTACGGACTGCCGGCGGCTTCCGATCTGGGACAATGATCCGGAAGAGTGATTCGGGAACAAGGAAGACCGGCAATTTGAACAGGAGGGAAAAGAATTGTTGAGGAAAAGAATAACAGCGCTTCTGCTGGCCGTTATCCTTGCTGTGCCTGTGTTCGTCCGCGGAGCGGAGGTAAACGAAACGGGCCAGACGTCAGGTACGGAAAGGGATGAAATGGGCCAGGTGTCAGATACGGATGGGAAGGAAATGGCATGGTGGCAGAAGGTCAATGCTTATGAGGTTTATGTCAATAGTTTTCAGGATTCGGATGGGGATGGTTATGGTGATCTGAACGGGATCCGTCAGAGGCTGGATCATCTGGAGAAGCTGGGCGTGGGTGCTGTATGGCTTACGCCGGTTTATGAATCCCCTATGGTGGACAATGGTTATGATGTGGCGGATTATTATAAGATCAATCCGCGCTATGGAAGTATGGAGGATATGGATCGTCTGATCAGTGAAGCGGGTGAAAAGGGGGTCCGTATTGTCATGGATCTGGTCTTCAATCATACTTCTGATCAGTGCGAGTGGTTTAAGGAGTCCGCAAAGGGGAAGGAGAATGACTACAGCGACTGGTATATCTGGCGTGATGGGAAGCCGGATGGCAGTGAGCCGAATAACTGGAGGAGTATCTTCGGCGGGTCTGCCTGGACCTGGTGCGAAGCCCGGCAGCAGTATTATCTGCATACCTTTGCGTCGGCGCAGCCGGACCTGAACTGGGAAAATCCAAAGGTGAGACAGGCGCTCTATGATGTGGCCAATTTCTGGCTGGACAAGGGTGTCGGCGGTTTCCGCATGGATGCTATTCCCTACATCAAGAAGCCGGCAGATTTCTCCGATGGTACGCCTGACGATAAGGACGGCAGGGTGAGTATCCACGATATGACCGCGAATACGGACGGGATCCTGGATTATCTGCATGAATTCAAGGAGAAGGTGGCCGAGGGGAAAGATATCTTCACCGTAGGCGAGGCCAACGGGGTAGCTGCGGATCAGTTGTCGAAATGGGTCGGTGAAAACGGCGTGTTTGACATGATCTTTGAATTCAGCCACGTGAATCTGGAGTTTTCGGGAGCTGAGGTCTGGTGCAAGGCAAAAGACTGGTCGCTTTCTGATCTGAAGAAGGCGCTGACCGACAGTCAGGAGGCCACAAAAAACAACGGATGGTATCCTGTATTCTTCGAAAATCATGATAAGCCCCGTTCCATAGATCATTATTTCCCGGAAGATGCGGATCCGGTTCTCGCAGGAAAGGCCATGGGAACGGTCTTAATGACGCTCAGAGGGACCCCTTTTATCTATCAGGGCCAGGAGCTGGGCATGAGGAATGTGGATTGGGATACCATTGAACAGTACAATGACCTGAATTCCTATTCCCAGTATCAGACAGCTCTGGCCGAGGGATATTCTGAGAAAGAGGCAATGGAATTTGTCCATCGCTTCAGCCGGGACAATGCCAGGACGCCTATGCAGTGGAGCAGCAGTGAGCAGGCAGGCTTCACTACCGGGACTCCCTGGCTGCCGGTCCATGAGAACTATGAGAAGGTGAACGCGGAAACAGAGCAGGAAGATCCCGGTTCTGTTCTGTCCTGGTACCGGAAGCTCGCTGAGCTTCGGGCAGACACCCCCGCGCTGATTGAAGGCGCCTATGAAGAACTGTTCAGGGACAGCAAAGAGATTTATGCGTTTACGCGTGAAGATGGCGCGGACAAACTCCTGATCGCCGTAAACTTCACCGGACAAAATGTGACTTTTGATCAGGTACAGGCCGGACTGTCGGATAATACATCTCCTGAGATCCTCATGAGCAGTTATGAAGATTCAGAAGCTGCCGCGGGAACGCTTCGCCCTTATGAAGCGCAGGTAATTAAAGTGAACTGAGAAGTCTGCGGGGGAGACTGCGGGGACGGTCCTTTTGTGTCCGTCCCCTTGTTTACGTTAGTGGATAAACAGGGGGACAGACCCAAAAGGACCGTCCCTCAATTTCGAGTGGATAAACAGGGGGACAGACCCAAAAGGACCGTCCCTCTGTTTCAAGGCCCCTTATATTCCAGGCACATCATAGTCAGGTCGTCAAACTGTTCGGCATCCCCGACGAAAGAATCCACGGCGCTTTTCACTCCCTGGAGGATTTCTTCGGGGGTGTTGTCTGTGCAGGATCTCAATGCCGTGATCATGTGGTCCGTGCCGAACATTTCGCCGCTGCCGTCAGTTGCTTCCGGGACACCGTCTGTGTAGACAAAGAGTTTGTCTCCCGGGTTTAACTGGAGATCATAACCTTTGTAATGAACACCCTCCATTCCGCCTACGACGAAACCGTGTGTATCTTTGTAAAGCTCGAACGAACCGCCTTTTTCACAAATAGCCGGGAATTCGTGGCCCGCGTTTGCGGCAGTCAGTTTTCCGGTGGATATTTCCAGAATGCCCAGCCAGACGGTCACGAACATTTCTGCCTGATTGTTATCGCAGAGCAGGTCGTTGGCTTTTTCCAGGATAGTGGACGGGGTGCGTTCCTGTCTTGCCAGATCTTCGAGGATCCTTTTGGAAAGCATCATGAACAGGGCTGCCGGGATGCCCTTTCCGCTTACATCTGCTATGACCAGACATAAATGGTCTTCGTCGATAAAGTAGAAGTCGTAAAAATCCCCGCCTACGT
Organism: Sarcina sp. DSM 11001; assembly: GCF_900101015.1. Classification (GTDB taxonomy): domain Bacteria; phylum Bacillota; class Clostridia; order Lachnospirales; family Lachnospiraceae; genus CAG-791. Next base: position 26,947 of record NZ_FNFZ01000013.1, read on the forward strand.
CCTTTGCCGGATCCATGGTCGCAAACAGGTCGATCTCCGCCCGATCCGGGAAGGGCGGGAAAATATGGGGCAGGACACTTTTCTGGATCTGCCTGGCTGTGCTCAGCTCCTTGACGATTCGTTCCTGTTCCTTGATCATATTTTCCTGTTCCATCTGCTCCCGCTCCATCCGGCGGATAGTATCCATCTGCTGGTTCAGAGCCAGGCTGGTCCGGTCGATCTCCTGCTGCATTGTTTCGAATTCCTGGATCGTGTAGGGGACAGACGCCATGGGTTCCAGCTCGCCCTCTCCCATACGGATGATTCCTTTCAGCAGCAGGTTAAACTGACGCATGAACCCTTTCAGCCACAGGCGGTAGATCGCCAGGGCGATCAACAATACTACGATGGCTATGAGGCAGATCGCGCCGCGGACGCGGCGGATCACTTGCTCGTAGTTTTCCATGGGAACTTCCCTGACCAGGGTCCAGGCGGGGGATTTCATTGTCATGGAAAATGCACTTACAGGATTCCCGTTCTCATCGTTGAAGACCGTTTCGCTGTTACTTTCACTGATGAGCCGCTCCGGATTCGAGCATGCATCCTGACCCGTGTGATAGATTTCTGTCTGTTCTGCCGTAAAAAGATGCCAGGTACTTTTTCCGTCCTGCATTGTCTCAAACAGTTTTTCAAAAATGGTCTCGTCCATCAGTACCATCACGTAGCACTCGCCGTAATTCACATCCACGGATTTCCAGGCGGCGATCATGATGTTCTGCGGAGTTTTAGCATTTTCAAATCCGTACAGGGCAGCTCCCGGAACAGGACCTGCCCAGATCATCTGGCCGCGGGGGGCATTCAGGATCTGGGCTTTCATGTCCTCCGAAAGCGGGTTTTCTTCCGGATCGTCCAGAAAGAAGTTTCCTTCCGGAAGTGCCCCGAAAATGCTTCCGTCTTTCCGCATGAAAAGCAGGCCGAAGATTCCTTCATGCCGGGCAATTTCTGTTCGAAGATAATCCCGGCAGCTGATTCTCGCATGGATCAGGTTCACTTCCGAGGTATACTGCAGTCTTGCGTAGTCCGACACCCGGCTGTCCGACAGTATGTTCCGGACTTCACCGATGGATGAAGCGATGAGCGGTGTGATCGAACGGGAAATTGTGTCAAAGCTGGCAGCATTGACTTCCTGCTCCTGCTGCAGGATCATGCTGATGTAGGCGCGGGAAAACAGCGTGGTCAGCATTGTGACAATGAACAGGGTCATGACGACCACCGGCAGCAGCATATGAATCTGGAGTGATTTCAGCTTTTGCTTCATGGCTCTTGCACCTCCGATCCAGCCCCGGAATCTTTAGCATCATCCTCTATTATCAAGAGTTTCTGCTTTGCCCCGTTTCCGTAATCTGCGTATTGTTCAGGGGTATAGGGATCCACACCGTTTTTGATCTGTATCTCCCGGACCATGGGAACGATGACAGCAGCCGCTTCATCCCATTTTTTCTGATACGCTTTAAACACTGCCGGCTCGTCCATCTCGACCAGCTTTCGGACTGTATCGTCCCGGACCGCTTCCCATTTTTCGTCGGTTTCTGCAAGGATCAGATCCACCATGACGTCCTCAAGGAGCGCATCCGCTTCTGAGAGGATGCGGAGCTGATTCCGGTTGAGGCTGCTCAGACAGGACGAGATCGCCTCTCCGCAGTCATTGCGGAAATCCAACCCGCCGGCGTTATAGAAAGCATCGGTAGGCAGTTTTACTCCATAATGCTCACAGATGTCCCGGGCTATGTTATTAGTCATGGTAGCTGCTTCGTATTCACGGGTGATCGTGGCAAAATCCAGTGAATATCCGTCCGGGTGGGTCAGATTATCGCGCAGGAGGGGCCAATTGCTGGGCATTACATCAAAGCTTCCCCATTGTTGATAAAAATTGTCCGGATCAGTACTGCCTGCCTTGTAGGCATCCAGCTGCTGCTGGCCGTATTCGTTCATCCGGGGAACGCCGTCCTTATCGTAGTCCCAGGTCTCTCCCTGCCGGCCCAGAGTAAGCTCCCGCACGCAATCGGGATCGCACATGTAATTGAAGAGCTTCAGGGCTTCTTCCTTGTGCGGGCTGTTGGCTGAAATGAACCACATATAGCCGGGGCCGTTGCCCAGCAGCTGATAGACGTTGGTATAATAAGTGGTGGCAGCAGTCGGAACGATATTATATCCGGTAAGCGTGTCCGGATCCTTTTTGACGCTTTCACTGTATAACCCCCTGTAGACGCTGTGCCGTCCCATATACTGGCCGCGGGCACATTTGGCGTCGAATTGCTCCTGAGTCTGGGTGAAGAGATCCAAATCGTAAGAGCCGTCTGCCTTGCCTGCCCGGTAGAGTTTGTTATGCCATTCCATGCATGCCCACCACATGGAATGTGCCGGATCAGTATAGCCGTCATAGACTTCGTTTGTGAACATATTGTTCTGATACCTATACGGCGCCCAATAATCAAGGCTCAGTTCGGAGCGGAAAGCGGTATCATAACCGGTGAAATTGTCTGTGCCGTACAGATAGGTGGGATACCCCTCCTCCGTGAAAGGGTGATTCTCGTGCATCTGCTGGAGCACCTTCAGATAATCATCCTCATTGTTGATGGGCGGGTAACCCAGCTCTTTGTAATAGTCCCAGCGGACAACATAACCGCGGGTGCTGGTTTCTTTGGAAAATCCGACTCCGTTGTAGCCGATTTTAGCCGGGAAGAAGTAGAATCCGTCCTCTTCATCTCCCAGCTGTTTGAACACATCATAAGTCAGCCGCGCCTCCCCCTGGAGGAAATTCGGACAATACTCCTCCAGATAGGGATCGACATTCAGAGCTACGCCGTTTTCCAGAATCCTGGACAGATTTTTGCTGGTGGCGACAATGTCCGGCAGATCGCCGCTGGCCAATCCCGCATCGTACTCCTCATCTGTCATATAAGAATACCGGATTTCCACACCCACCAGATCCGCCATATACTGCCACATGCCAAGTTTCTCATAATAACGGGACCCGGAACGTGTGGCGTTGTCGCCGATCGTCAGGACAATGCGGTTCTCAGCGGAGGCAGATTCTCCAGTTGGGGCAGATTTCCCAGCGGAGGCAGATTTCTTAGTGGAGGCAGATTTCTTAGTGGAAGCAGATTTCTTAGTGGAAGCAGATTTCTTAGTGGAAGCAGATCTCTCAGCGGAGGCAGGCTTCTCAGCAAAGGCAGGAAGGGGCAGGAGCAGAAATATCAATACTGCAGATAAGACTAACGACAGGGTTCTTTTCACAGCGCCACATCCTTTCTTCGCTTCGGAGATACCTGGACCACTACTAAATTTATTACAAATAGCGTTACAAAAAACGTTACTTCATTATAACTTAATAATATGGATTACTCCAGATTGTTCCTGTATAATTGTCTGAGTTGAATTATTGTTGAATTGTTGTTTCAAAATCAGAGACGATCCCGAAGGGGAATGATTCTGAAAAAAAACTAATGGGACGATTCCGAAGGGGAACGATTCTGATGGGAAACAATCCTGACGGGACGATCCCGTAGGAAATCAATTCTGATAGACAATCCCAACGGAAAATCATTTTGATGGAAAACAGTCCTGATAAGATAAAAGGAGGAAACTGTATGGATACGGTAACAAATGAGAAATTAGAGGAAAGGACAGCAATAACGGATTCCGGCTTCGATTTTTCTGATATCGAGAAAAAACTGTTGGATGAGGATGCTCTGAAAAAAACAACCTGGCAGGACCTGCTCAAGGAGTATGAGCCCTGGATCGTCAGGGAATACGCCGCGCATGCCAGAGAGTGCACGCCGGAGCAGCGGACCCGGTGGGAGAAGGCGATCAACCTCTGCCATCAGAAGATATTGAGGAAGACGAGGATATTTACTCTTTTGTTCGCGGTTTTGGCAATCGCCATATTCGCGGAGTCCCTGTTAGTGAAAGAGCTGACATTCCCGATCCGTATCCTCATGCTGGTTCTGGCTGTCTATTGCAGCGTGAACTGCTGGTCTCACTGGCTGCTCAACAGGAAATATTCTCAGGCGGAGGAATTATAAAAGGAGCATGATGGATCTGATCGTGATGGCCTGGGAGTAGTTTTTGATATTGGTCATAAAGGGGGAGACCTAATGCAGACTTACACATTCAAACCCAATGATGACGGGCTTTCGATGGCAGTCATGTCTTATGAAGGCGATGAAGCTCATGTTGTGATACCGGAGCAGTATTGCGCAAAACCGATCTCGGTCCTCTACGACAAGCTGTTTGCCGGACACAAGGAAATTGTGGACATCCGTTTCCCGGATACAGTTACGGATCTGGGGGAGTTTGTCTTTGACGGATGTACCGCATTGAAGCATATAGAACTGCCGGCCTCTCTGAAGTATCTCTGGGGGCAGACATTCGCGAGATGTGAGGTGGAGGAGATCTTCCTTCCGGAGAATATCTTTTCAATACCACCCCATGCATTTAAGGATTGCAGGAACCTCCGCAAGGTGGTCTGTGGATCCGGCTTGAAAAAGATTTATGCAGGTGCCTTCAGCGGCTGCACCAACCTGACTGAGCTGATTGTCGGGAAAGAGGTTGAGATCAGTGATGATGCCATGATCCCTCCGGAGGCGGTGAAAAGAGTGTAAGTTGGTGAACAGGGTTTAAGAAAAAGGGTATATCTTGAAAATATGCTGCGAAATAAGGAAAGACCAGAAAAGGGGAGACAGACAGGGGGATCAATTAGATGAAGAAGAAAACATTTCTGGAGGAGCTTCTGGAGGCAAAAGCACATCGATATGCGGTGGGCGCCTTTAATATTTTCAACCACCTGTCCGCAAGGGCGGTTGTACAGGCGGCAGCGGACCTTGATATTCCGGTCATCCTGCAGACATCCGTGGTAACTGTGAAAGAGTTCGGACCGGTGGGGCTTGGCGCGATGCTGCGGCAGATCGCGGAGGAGGCTCCTGTGAACGTGCTCATCCATCTGGACCACTGCCAGGACGTGGAACTGGCAAAAGCCTGTGTCGACGCGGGCTGGGACTCGGTCATGTATGACGGGTCCAGACTGTCGATGGAGGACAATATCGCCGGCTGCCGGGAGGTGGTCGCCTACGCCCACAGAAAAGGCGTCCAGGTAGAAGGCGAGCTCGGCAGGATCGTCGGTGTCGAGGATGCAGTGAAGGTCTCCGCGGATGACGCCTCGCTCGCCGGCCTGGAGGATTCCATCTATTTTGTCAGGGAATCCGGGATCGATGCCTATGCTCCTGCGATCGGAACAGCGCACGGTGTTTACAAGGGAACACCTAAGATCAATTTTGATCTCGCGGCTCAGCTGAAGGAGGCTGTCGACACACCTGTTGTGATTCACGGAGGAACAGGACTGTCCGAAGAAACCTTCCGACGCCTGATCTGCAGCGGTGGCGCCAAGGTCAACGTCTCCACGGCGATCAAACACGCCTATCTGGATACCGCCAGGGAATACTTCGGGGAATTTCCGGAAAAAATAGATCCCATCGATTTTGACCGGCATCTGAGCAGCGCGATCCGGGAGACTGCAAAAGAGCACATGACAGTTTTTACAAAGGACAGGATCTGATATGGAAAAAAACGTCATTAAATCCGAACAAGTAAGGATTGATTTCTGTTGCCGTCCACCTTATCTGGTGGATCTTCATACCCATTCGACCCGTTCGGACGGCGCGGACACTCCGAAACAGCTGATCGACAACGCTGCCGCGCGCGGCATGAAAGTGCTGGCGATCACGGACCACGATATCCGGCCTCCGGAAAAAATCCAGATAGATCAGATTCAGGAAGATCAAAGCCGGAAAGATTCCGTTCCGGTCATGATGGATGCCGTGGAATATGCCATGTTTAAGGGGCTGTACTTGATCCGGGGGATAGAGATCTCCTGCGAGACTACGGCGGAAGACTGCCACATTGTCTGTCTGGGATGCGACTGGAAGGATCCTTTTTTTGACGGGCTCGAAAAATCTGTGGTGGAATCCAAAGTCGGCAGTTACCGGGAACTGGTAAAACGTCTGAATGCGGACGGCATGAAGATGACATGGGAGGAAGTCCTGGACAATGGCGGAAACCCTGTGCAGGAGGATCAGATCCAGAAAAAGATGATCTTTGAACTGATCGCAAGAAAAGGATACCAGAAGGACTGGAGCGCCGCGAAGCTCATGGTCAAGAATACCCCCGCCTATCAGATCCTCCGTGAGAAGCCGGATTCGGTTGAAGTGATCCGCCAGGTCCACAGGTGCGGAGGGATTGCTATCATGGCCCATCCCTATCTGGTGAACGAACCGGTCCTGCTTCCGGCAGGAAGGATGGACAGGGCAGCTTATATCGACCGCCTCATCGCGGCAGGCTTGGATGGAATTGAGGCCTGCTACCCCTATGCAAAGACCAGCTATGGAGGGAACCTGACGCAGGGCCAGATCGAGCGGGAAGTCCGGGAGCGCTATACTGACCGCGTCGCTGTCATTTCCGGAGGTTCCGATTACCATGCTGATTTTAAAAAAGGAGTGGACCCGGCAAAAGCGAGAAACATTGGCGAATGCGGCATTACGATGGAATATTTTCAGCAGAATGAGGTTCTGCAGGCACTTTTGTCCCGTACTGTGAAAAGCCTTTAATGAAGAGAAAACTTTGACGAAGAAAATTCTTTTGCGAAGAAAATCCTTTTGCGAAGAAAAACCTTTTGCGAAGAAAAACCTTTTGCGAAAACAGTTCATATACGGAAATATTCTTTCCACAAAGATTAATCTTTCCGTGAAAGTAATCCGCTGACGAAGATCATCCTTCCATAAATAAACCCTCCTGCCAGGATAATAAAGCGTAAGATTATTTCAGGAGAATACTCCATGTTACAGACAGTAGTTTCCGTAGATCCTCTCACAGAGAGCAATTGCTATATCCTCGTGGAAAACGACAGGTGCCTGGTGATCGATCCCGGCGAACACGTAAAGCTGCTGAGTAAATTGAAAGACTGTGGATGGGAGCCGGAACTGATCCTGTTGACCCATGAACACTGTGACCATATGGCAGGACTGGACGCCCTGCGGGATCAATACCCGCAGGCGTGTTTTGCAGCGACTGCGGTCTGTAATGCAGGCATTCAGAGCCTGCGCCTGAATTTGTCACGGATCATGGAAGTATATATGTATTTTCGTGGAAAACCCGGGATCCATTATGAACCGTTTTTCTGCAGGCCTGCAGATGAGATCATTGCCGGGGATGCGCAGCTGGAATGGCGCGGCCACTTGCTTCGTCTGGTGCCTTTGCCAGGCCACACACCGGGGAGCGGGGGAATCTTTCTGGATGAAGACGTGTTCTTCAGCGGAGATTATCTGATTCCGGATGAGGAGCCGCTGCTGCGCTTTCCGGGCGGAGACGCGGAAAGCTATGAAAAGATCACGAAGCCCTTCCTGCGTTCGCTCCCGGCAGGTATCCGCATCTGCCCCGGTCACGGGGAGCCATACAATTTGTAGGTATTCATGAGGCGCCCGTAAAGATAATCTCCAGTTCTCTGGCGCTGTGCCTTGTCGTTTCTATCATTTCTTTCATCCAGGGGCCGTAGTTGTAATTCCATAAAGCCTGTATCATCAGGCTGTAAGAAGCATCGTCTTTCAATTCCTGTGCATGATCCCCAAGCGATCCGCTGTTATAGTACAGGAAATACCGGTCTATGAGATTCAGTACCTTTTCCTTTTTTGCCCCTTTCAGATTTTCCTGGTCCAGAAGCGGATCCGGCTATAGCCTGAGCCTGACCATTACTGCTTCCACCGGCTGCTGGATCAGTCCCGGAAGCTGGATTTGTCTGCTTATCCGCCGCGCTGCAGGCCGCAGACAGAAACAGGCACAGAAGGATGGAAAACAGGAAGAAGATTTTTTTCATAATCGCACCAGTACTTTCGGAAGGAGACAAGGAGCCGTCCCTTGTCTCCCGATGGTTACCCGCTGTTTCTGCAATCGTGGAGAATACAAACTGACCCACGAAAATATCAACCCTGGAGAATAGTAATAGTATGGTTAAGCCAAAAGGCCGGACAGAGAGGGACCTCTGTCCGGCTGTGAATGTTCGTCCGGTCGTTGTTTTCTTGTCAGTTCGATCTTTTGACAATTGAAACCGTTTGTCTGCCCGGTCTTATCAGAGCTTATCAGAGTTTATTAGAGCTCATAAGAACTCAGCTGAGTTCACTGGAGTTCATCAGAGCTTAGAGCTCATTGAAAAGTTCAGCTCCATAGGCCTTCTCGCAGAGACTGCCCAGCTGCGGTACGATTCCGGTAAAATGCGGGGTTGCATTGTGGAAGTCGATCGCGGCCTGGTCTTTCCAGCACTCGATGAAGGCGAAGATGCAGTTATTTTCCACGCTCTGATTGATGGAATAGAAAACATTTCCTTCCTCAGCTCGGGACTTTTCCACAAGTTCTTTTGCCAGCTCAATAAATTTGTCAATGCACTCTTCCTTCACAAGCATCTTTGCAAAAATCTTGATCATACCTGGCTCCTTTCTTTCCTTTGAGCGGTGCTTCTCTGCACCGGGCTGCAGATGTTCATTACAGTCATTATAGCAGACCCGGGTTTGATTAAAAATGTATAGATGGACATAGATTGTTGATTGTTGTGTGAAGTGCTGTCTGAATTGCTGCCAAAAGTGTACGTAAAAAAGAGACACAGAACCATCCCCTTCTCCTGAGTTTATGTGATTCCGAAGCGCTTTCTCAGAGCCGGTCTGGTCCCGTTTTCCATAGTATAATAGGCAAAATGGAATGCTTCCTCCATGGAAACAGTGTCGGAGTCTAACAGCTGCAGGAGCATTTCTATATACCCGCTCATGACACTGTCCAGAATGATATATTCCCTGCTGCCCTCTGTGTAGACAGGAAAATTCCCATCGCTTTTAAGTGCATCCTTGAGCATCTGGCGGTATGCGCGGGAGAAGGTGCTGCTGTGATAGTCGATCACGAACTCGAATTCTATGAGAGCATCAAGTGATGTACCCCTGGACGACGATCTTCGCCGGCCGGGGGGTTACGCACTGATTCGATGATCACTTACTGGATCACTTACTGGTAACAGGGCAGACTGCCACAAAACCTGTTTACCATCCCCTGTCTCCAAAGAACTGTCCCCGGTCTCCGATTCCTTTTTTCCGACAGGACAAGTAACGGAGTACTGCCGGACAGGATATCATCTGGATAGGATATCGATATGAATCATTCATTTGAAAAAGAAAGTACTTCCGTAGGGCCGGCAATTGAGTACCGCAATGTGTACAAGCGCTTCGAACGCATGGGTGCCCAGGCTCTCCGCGGACGTCATGCCCGTATGAGCGGAGGCAGGATAAAGGAAAGAGAAGTTTTTCCCTCAGGCGGTGGATTAAAGGAAGAAGCCGGTTTTTACGCGGTCAAGGATTTGAGCGCCTCTGTCAGGGAGGGAGAGCTGATCACGATCCTAGGCTCCTCCGGATGCGGCAAGACGACTTTGCTGAAAATGACCAACAGGCTGTATGAACCGGACGGGGGAACGATCCTTTTGTTCGGAGAGGACATTCAAAAGCAGGATCCAGTGCAGCTGCGCAGGAGGATGGGGTATGTAATCCAACAGGCGGGTCTTTTTCCGCATATGACGGTAGAGGACAATATCAGCGTGATCCCGCGTCTGCTCAAATGGGAGCCTGAGCGCTGCCGGGAACGTGTCACACAACTGCTGGATCTGGTCGGCCTAGAGCCGAAGCAATACCGGAACCGCTACCCTTCCCAGCTCTCCGGCGGCCAGCAGCAGCGGGTCGGCCTGGCCCGCGCGCTTGCAGCGAAACCTCGGGTAATAAAGACAGTGGAGAAGGGCGGGCGGCTCGTCTATCTGTTTTCTGTAGGAACTACTTGTTACTACAGCTTTGTTTACACGGATGGCCCCGCACCGGATTTTTCCTTTACCGGGATGGAGTTCCTGCCGTTTTCTTTTGGAAACAAACCGGTCCCGAAAAATGTCTATTTTGGCGCGGAGACCGCTTTTCAGCTTTCTTCCTGGTATAACGGAAACCGCCACTGCGGCCGCTGCGGCGGTCGTATGAGCGTCCATCCCAAAACCCGCTGCATCCGGTGTACTTCCTGCGGGAACATAGATTACCCTCGCGTTATGCCGGCCGTGACCATTGCGGTGATCAACGGGGACAAGCTCCTGATGATCCGCTACAGGCCGCGGGAGGAAGATGGATATGCCGGCACTTCCCTGATCGCAGGTTTTATCGAGGTTGGTGAGACCATTGAAGATGCCGTTTGCCGCGAGGTCATGGAGGAGGCCGGCCTGAAGGTCTCCAATATCCGCTATTACAAGTCCCAGCCCTGGGGTTTTGCCTCCAACCTGATGATCGGAGTCATCTGCGACCTCGATGGAAGCGATGAGACCGCTGTGCATGATACTGACGAAGTGGCGGAAGCTGTCTGGATTCCCCGGGATGAGATCCGGGTGTACGACAACGGCGTTTCCCTCACCTTCGAGATGATTGACCGGTTTAAAAAGGGTGAAATATAAAAAAGGGAGTCTTAAAAAAGAAGCTTGTAAAAAAGAAGCTTGTAAAAAAGAAGCTTGTAAAAAAGGAGCTTGTAAAAAGGAGCTGCAGAAGCTGCAGGCTCCCACAGATGAAAAAAGATAAAAAGAGAAAAATGAAAATCATGGTCAGTGCCTGTCTGGCAGGCGAAAACTGTAAATATAACGGTGGGAACAATCGAAATGAAATAGTTCTGAAGCTGATGGCAGACAATGAGGTGATCACGGTCTGCCCGGAACAGATGGGCGGACTTCCTACGCCGCGTGTCCCTTCGGAGGTCAGGGATGGCCTGGTCATTACAAAAGACGGGAGAATCGTAGATGCGGAATTCCGCTCAGGCGCAGCAAAGTGTCTCCAGCTTGCAAAACGCCTGCAGCCGGATCTGATTATTTTGCAGTCCCGCAGTCCCAGCTGTGGAGTAAAGCAGCGGTACGACGGCACATTTACCGGAACACTGGTGGATCAGGCTGGTGTTACCGCACAGCTTCTGATGGAAAACGGTTTTCGCTGCCTTGATGTGGAGGATCTGGTCACAGTCCAAAGAGGTTTTAAAAGATAGAATGCTCACAGAGGTTAACTCCGTGAACATTCTTTCTTTCTGCTCCTGATATACCGGTTAATACCCAATAGAAAAATTCGCTTTGCTATACGCGGGCACACTTGCCATGCAAGTGTGCCCGCGTCGTTCCTCCAGGGTTTTTGCGCTGAATACCACGTAAAAACGCCTGTTATCCCGGGTTTTACAACGAAAATCCCATCGCGAAGCGATAACAAAGCTTCGCATTGTTGGAATGGGATTTTCGTACGTTACTACTATTCACGCCCTCGACTGGGCGTGTATAGTAACCGAATTGCCTCGTGGGAACTACCGGAAAGATGTGCTGATTGTATGCTGTTTTTTCCTATGCTAAAATGTATTTACAGAGACAGTAATGATATGTTTCCTTTATCGGATCGGTCGTGAACCTATACATTACTAAATCGTTATTAAATTGGTCGCAAAACCATACGAGAAAAGCAGAAGATAAAAACAGAAGAGCAAAACAGAGTAGAAAATACTGGAAATCGCATAAACCGGCAGGACCGGACAGAGAGGACAGAATGGCAAAAATTCCTTTTATTTTTCGAAAGACAAAGACAGTGCGCAATCTGAAGTCCTACATGGACACTGCCTTCAGTGAAGTTCTGCACACTACTTTAAATCCGAATGGCCCCGGTGCTATCCGGATCCACCTGATCCCTCCGAAGGAGGAGGAAAATTCTTTTAATCCCAGCATTGCTATTATTAACGGGACCGATATTCTGCCGGTCAATTTCGCCTGGGCGGTCATTCTGGCGGAAATGATCCGGGAGACCAACCACTATGACGGAAAAGAGATCGGAGAGCCGGAAATACAGAGTATTCTGGACCGCACCACTGAAAACGTGCGGAAGATCCTTCCGGTTTTTTCCCGTAAACGTATTCAGGCGGACATGCAGACCATCTACACGACGATCCGGCAGATCGCCTACCGTGAGCAGGTGACCACGGATGTTCATTTCATGAGTATAGGCGATTACGCGCCGTTTATGCAGGCACCCCACCGCATGGATCTGATGGTCAGCGCCATGACGAAGGAGGGAAACTGGCACTGTAACCAGAAGTGCGTCCACTGTTATGCCGCCGGCCAGCCCCTGTCCGATGAGAGGGAGCTTTCCACGGAAGACTGGAAAAAGGTTCTGGACATCTGCCGCAGGGTCGGTATCCCTCAGGTGACCTTCACGGGAGGTGAGCCCACCATGAGGGAGGACCTTTTTGACCTCATCAAATATGCCCGCTGGTTTATCTCACGACTTAACACCAATGGGATCCGGCTGACTCCGGAATACTGCAGACAGCTCCGTGAAGCGGAGCTGGACAGCGTGCAGATCACGTTCTATTCCGCGGACCCGGAGATTCACAACCGCCTGGTCGGCGCCGCCCGGTATGAGGAGACGCTGGCGGGAATCAAAAATGCCCTGGAACAGGGACTGTCGGTGAGCATCAATACGCCCCTGTGTACGCTCAACCGGGAGTATGAAAAAACACTGGAGCTCCTGCATGAACTCGGAGTCATTTATGTGACCTGCTCCGGGCTGATCACCACAGGAAGCGCAGCGGGAGCCCTGTCGGAGTCTCTGCAGCTGGGGAGTGAAGAACTGGAAGAGATCCTGCGTCAGGCTGTTTCCTATTGCCACCAGAACGGCATGGAGATCGCCTTCACTTCCCCCGGATGGCTGGATGAGAAGGTCTTTGAGGAACTTTGCATTCCGTCGCCGTCCTGCGGAGCCTGCCTCTCCAATATGGCCATTACCCCGGGCGGAAACGTGGTACCCTGTCAGAGCTGGCTTTCCGGCCAGCCGCTGGGAAACATGCTCACCGATGACTGGAAGGACATCTGGGACAGCGGGCCCTGCCAGACCCGCCGGGATTTTTCTGCCCGGCTGACCGGCGAATGTCCCCTGAGGAGGTACTGCTGATGAAATACAGACTTAAGGTGCTTTTGATAAGCCACAGACTAAAAAGAGTTGAAAAAAAGCCCGCAGAGCGAGCTTCGTATTCAGGACAGAGAGGTCTCGCCCTTCTTATGACGGCTTTTCTGGTCGTGTTTTTCCTGACTTTCTCCGCGCCTTTTTCACAGGTCGCGGAAGCAGCCACTCCTACCGATGAGATCGAGCATTTCCTGATCACTGTGGACGTGCAGGAGGACGCCTCCCTGCAGATGACCTATCACATAGACTGGAAGGTGCTGGACGATGAGACCTACGGCCCTCTGGACTGGGTGGATATCGGTCTTCCCAACAGCCACCATTCCGGGATCACTGCTCTGGGAGACAACATCAGCAACATAGAGGACAATGGCTCTTCTGCAGCCGTCTATCTGGACCGCAGCTATTACAAGGACGAGGTGGCAAGCTTTGAGTTCTCCTTTGTCCAGGACAATATGTACCAGATCGGCCGCTACGTCGAGGGAGAGACGGTATTTGCCTACACGCCTGCCTGGTTTGACGAGATTGAAGTGAAAGATCTGACCATTCGGTGGAACGCGGACAAGGCCGGCGCCTGGCAGCCGGACTGTCTGCAGGACGACGGTTACCTGGTCTTTTCTTCTGCACTTTCGCCGGGTGAACATTACTCCATTACCGTGGCCTACCCCAATGACGCCTTTGCCTTTTCCAGTGACCGTCAGGCGGGGAGCGATGATACGGAGTCAGAGTGGAGCAGCACAGACGATGACTATGATTATAACTATGAGAGCAGTACAGGCGGCGATGATCTGGTATCGATCATAGGCGGACTGATCGTATTATTCGTTTTCTTCGTAATGCCCCTCATGATGGTCGTCAGGTTCTTCCGCTGGATCGCCGGCGGCGCAGGATTCGGCAGTTCTTCCTCCGACGGCGTTTCCTACCAGAAAAAGATCACCCGCACCAAGATCGAGTATTATGAGACCTGTCCCGGCTGCGGAGCCGCCCACGAGGAAGGCAGGGACGACTGTCCATACTGCGGCCGCAGTATGATCAAAAGCAGGGAGGTCGTTGAGGAAAAAGACCTGGATAAACCGGAAAACTACAGCAGAACCGGTACCTACAGATACGGGAACTCCCCCAATACCTTCATTCACGTGAATGTGATCAATGTGCCTGTTGTCCGCCCCTCCGGCCGCCGCAGCACGGGGGGCAGCTCCAGAAGCTCCAGGCCCTGGTCTTCCTGTGCCTCTTCCTGCGCCTCCTCCTGTGCTTCCAGCTGCGCCTGCGCGTCAAGCTGTGCATGTGCCTGCGCCTGTGCTTCATCCGGCCGGGCCGGCTGTTCGGCCAAGGAATTTTTCACGGAAAGGATCCACAGCGGCAGAGTCAGGGTGAAGGGATATCAGTCCTGAACTGAAGGAGGATCACTTGTTACTCCACGCCCTCGATAGGGCGTGTATAGGAGTAACGATCACTTTTCGTCGCAGATCCGGCTCATATTCTGTGCGATGGTGTCCAGGCAGAGATACATATTTTTTCGCATTTCCTCTGAGATCCCTTTTCCGGCCTGTTCCAGAACTTCATCGGCACGGAGGCTGACCTGGGCAGCCAGCCGTTTCCCATCCTCTGTCAGCCGCAGGGCAGCACGATAGCGCGATTCTCCGTAGGGTTCGAGGATCCCTTTTTTCTGAAAGGCGCTGATGGCGCGGGAAACATCCGCCTTGTCCCGCTGGCACAGGTCCGCCAGCTTTGCGGCGGTGATATTTCCCTCGTTGGTGGCGATCATGACCAGATACAGGGCATAAGCCCCCCGGAATCCGTGCTTTTTCATTTCAACTGTTGCCAGCCGGTTCCAGGATCTGGAGATGCTGAAAATAGACATTGTAAAGTGTTCAAACCGCTCGATCATAAGAACCTACCCTGCGTTTTATTTTTTTCGGAAGAAGGCTACCGCTACACCGCCCGGACCGGCATGTGTTCCGATCACGCTGCAGAGCTGGGTCTGTTCCAGATGATCGACATTTCCTTCCCAGATCGTCCTGCTGTCAGAGATATAATTCTGCAGCAGTTCATCGGATACTCCGGTGTATCCCAGCAGGATGGGCCTGGAAAAATCGACGCCGTTCTTTTGGATCGACTCGATCAGCAGATTATTCGCCTTTTTGGAGCCCCTTGCCTTGCCGAGCATGACCAGTTCCCCGTCCTTTGTAGAAATGACAGGCTTGATGTTGAGCATACCACCTGCAAAAGCTGCGGTTTTGGAAATCCTTCCGCCTTTCTGCAGATATTCCAGGGTCTCGAGGCGGGCCAGCAGACAGATGTCGTTGCGTTTCTGGATCAGGTGCTCTGTGAGTTCATCCAGCTGCATCCCCTGCTCTGCGCATTGCAGAGCATACTCTGCGAGCACGCCGGACCCGATGGAGACATTCCGGCTGTCGACAACACGCACATTCGGAAAGTCCTCCGCCGCGATCCGGGCACTCTGGTAGGTGCCTGACAGCTTAGAGGTGACGGTGATCACGACCGCTTCTTCCCCTCTGGCCTCCAGATCGCGGAATACCTTTACAAATGAATCCGGCGTCGCCTGGCTCGTCCTGGGAAGCACCGGACTCTCTTCCAGCTTCTGATAAAACTCCGTTTTGTCCAGCGTAACACCGTCGATGAATTCAGTCTCTCCGAAAGTGACGGTAAGCGGAACGACAATAAATCTGTCACTATACTGATTTCCCACATCGACGGTGGAATCAGTGATGATACGAATTGCCATTGTATTAAAACCTCCATAATGAATGATTGTCTTGAAAATAATCTTATTTAAAGTCTTGTATAATAGTCCTGATTAATTTCCGTGATCTGCAAAACGTTCTGCAGCGGCAGGATCGTTTTGATTGTTGATTTGTCAACGAACACGGACTATAGCATCTGTTCGTTGATATGTCAACAACTTTGTTTGAAGGTACGAAAAAGGATACAGGGAACGGCTTTGTCTCCTTTTCGAATAACAAAAATGCTGAGGGATACAGGGGGCGGTACTTTGTCCCCTTTTCAGATAACATAATGCTGAGGGAGAAATAACTGTGACTGACACGAAAGACACGAACGGCAGAAGAGACAGAAGAAACAAAAGAGACAGAAAAGACACGAGGAGCGGGACCGGCGGAGACAGAATAAGCCGGGTCAGAGAGATGGAGGCCCGTCTGAACAGGATCAAAGCCTGGCTTGACGGCTATGTTACACAGGACATAGTGGAGGATGTCCGACTCCTGTCCGAGTACTATCAGGGACCCCTGTGGCGGTCTGATTTTGAAGCAGATGAGGCCGGGGAGTTTCCTGCTGATCTCCTGCGAGGGGTCCTTTCGGAGGATGGAATTTACAATGTCCTGACGGAATATGAAAAACTCCTTGAAAAAGAGCCCGGAAAAGAAGAAACAGGGGATAACGAAGGTAAAAGGGAATAGAGAAACAGAAAATAACGAGAAGATAATAATGAAACAGAAAATAACGAGAAGATAATAATGAAACAGGAAATGATATAACCTGGGGATGATAAAGATATAACCGGGAGATAATGAAGATATAATCAGGAGAAAATGAAATAGAAGATATACAAAAGACCTGCCCGGCAATCCTCTGCCGCGGCAGGTCTTTTCAGGAGAAAGCCTTTCTGCGCTTATAGACTTAATATGCAGCTTTGCTGCGTTAAATTCGTTGGTCTGATACGGGCGCTCAATGAATTAGTGCGCTGTTACACAGCGGGTTCATTTGCATATGCTGTTCTGCGGATCGCGTTTTCCACGGGAAGACCTATGATTATGACTGCAGCCATTTTGATGATGTTGCCGGGGATGAAAGGGATCACACAGGCTGCAAGCGATGCTTCGAGAGTCATTTCTGTGATGAACATGAACCATGCCGTTCCAATGACGTAGAGCACGATATTACCGGCTGTCATACCAAGAATCATGAACAGGATCTTCACAGGTTTTTTGGCGGTTTTGCCATACTTTTTATAGATGAGTCCTGTGAGCCATGCGCAGGGGATATAACCGATAATATAGCCCCCTGTCATACCCAGCACAATTCCGAGTCCGCCGGTCCAGCCTGCCAATACGGGAAGTCCAACCGCCGCCAGAAGAACATAGATCAGCTGGCTTAGTGCACCCAGAGGACCGCCTAAAAGGACACCTGACAACATAACGGCAAAGGTTGCCAGCGAAACCGGCACTCCGCCTGCCAGCGGAATGGACAGAGGCGCCAGTATACAGGTGATCGCTGCACACATAGCGCACAGTACCAGGTTTCTTGTATTAGAAAGAGAATTGCGACTGATCATTGGATGCCTTCTTTCTACTTCATTGTCCTGACAACTACTTTACTGTTTCAAAAAAAGAATGCTGTCAGCATGTGGATGTTAAATGGTCAAATAGACACAAAGGAGACACTGCATGAAGTGTTGGGTAGAAAAGACTGACTTACTGCAGTGCTCCTCGTGTTTCTAAATGATGACTTAAGGATACATTATAAAAAATGAATTGTCAACTTAAAAATCAATCTCGGGTTAACAAATGGTTAACAATATGACTTTCGAGCCGTCTGGTAAACCTTTTCAGCTGCCGGCAGGCCTTTCATGATGCCACAGACCTCCAGTTCTGCCGGACAGGCCTCTGCAGCTCTGCCGGACAAGCCTCTCCGGCTGCCGGCAGGCCTTTCATGTTGTCTTGATTAAAAATAGTAATGATGATAAAACATAATAAAACAGCTAAACAGAATGATAAAAATGTTGAAAAGGCATTTCTTTCTTTCTCACTTGCATTGCGCCCCTCTCATGGATGCGGGAATCGAAGAAATCTATAAAGCGAAGCAGCAGAGTACCACATCCATAGGAGCTGCTGCACCGCATGGGGGCGGAGGTTCATGCCAACAGGAGGAAAACCAATGATCCCGGTCATTGATATGCATTGTGACACTATTTCCGCAATCTATAAACGTCGTTGGAGAAACGTAGAAGCCTGCCTGCGGGACAACACCCTGCATCTGGATCTGAAGAGAATGAAGGAGGCGGGGTATATGGGGCAGTGCTTTGCCCTGTTTACATATATGCCTTCGATACAGGAAGAAGGGGAGGATCCGTTTGAATATGCGAAAACACTTTCTGAAACGCTGGACGCAGAACTTGCCGCGAACGCTGATCTGATCAGGCCGGCGTATTCGGCAGATGATATCCGACAGAATTTCCGCGGCGGATTCCAGTCCGCGATCAGGACGATCGAAGAGGGTGCTGTATATGAAGGGGATCCCGAAAAGATCCGCTGGTTTTATGACCACGGTGTCAGAATGTCGACTTTGACATGGAACTTTGAGAACGAGCTGGCTTATCCGAACCGGTATATCCAGTCTCCCGGGACCGGTCTGTTTCAGGCGATC
The DNA here is from genome assembly GCF_900101015.1 of Sarcina sp. DSM 11001. Lineage (GTDB taxonomy): Bacteria > Bacillota > Clostridia > Lachnospirales > Lachnospiraceae > CAG-791. Next base: position 45,417 of record NZ_FNFZ01000013.1, read on the forward strand.
CCGGAGACAGAGCGCGGGCTGAAGGCGGCGGGGCGTGACGCTGTGCAGCTCATGGAGGAACTCGGCATGCTCATCGATGTCAGTCATCTCGGCGATGCCGGCATCCTGGAAATCCTGGATCTTGTTGACGCGCATACTCCGGTGATCGCTAGCCATTCCAACGCCCGGACCGTCACTCCCCACCCCCGCAATCTGACTGACGCTATGCTCCGGAGCATAGCGGAACACGGCGGTGTGACCGGCATCAATTTTTGCGCAGATTTTTTGACTGAGGATAAAAAAGGCAGGAGCCGGATCAGCGATATGATCACTCACATCCATTATATCCGCAATATTGCCGGTATTGATGCCATCGGCCTCGGGTCGGATTTTGACGGGATCGGGGACGAACTGGAACTGAACGGAGCAGGAGATATGCAGAAGCTGGCCGACGCTTTGTCCGCAGCAGGATTTACCACCGGGGAGATTGAGAAGATTTTCTGGAAAAATGTGATGCGGGTGTTTGAAGAGGTGCTTGGCTGAGCTGTGTAGAGATTCAAGGAGAAGAGTTGAGATGCAGACTTCGGAAAGCTTTAGGCTGAGTGCGATCCTGTCCTTTTCTGGTGGATTACAGGACGCATATACTTACAACGTAAGGGATCACGTATTCGCAAATGCGCAGACGGGCAATGTAGTACTCATGAGCCAGAACCTGATGTTGGGAAATTTCAGGACAGGAATGCACTATCTGTTTCCTTTGTTGTCCTTCGCTGCGGGAATCATGGTTGCGGAACAGATTGAATACAAATACAAGCAGAGCAGAGGAGTCCATTGGAGACAGATGACACTCATCCTGGAAGTTATCATACTGGGCCTTGTCGGATTCATGCCTCCGGGGCTTAATATGATCGCGAATATGGCGGTCTCTTTTGCCTGCGCCATGCAGGTGCAGACCTTCAGGAAGGTGCATGGGTACGGATACGCGAGCACAATGTGTATCGGCAATCTCAGGAGCGGAACGGAGAGTCTGTCCCACTATCTGAGAAACAGGGACGGGACTTCCTCCACCAAAGCCCTGCTCTATTTCGGGATCATCCTGGTCTTCGCCCTTGGTGCCGGAGTCGGCGGTGTTCTGTCGCATAAATGGGGGATCAGAACCATATGGATCTCCCCGCTTCTTCTCGCCATTGTTGCAGTGATGATGAGAAGAGAAAGTGAATGAATATTGGAATTGTCCGGACGGAGTTTCTGAATAAAATGGTCTATATTGTTATACTATTTGACTTAATCAAGCGGAAAATACCGGTTTCAGGAAGTTTTGATCCATGAAAAGGTTAAACAGTTTGGCCATTTCTTTATAATTTCTGTCCTTAATCATTCTTATTTTTGACTGATCTGAAGGGTATTATCTGTTCAGCTCAGGGACAAGATTTAAAAAGACCTGCTGCAGGTCTTTTTTGCTGTCCAGGGTAATAATACTATTCAAGACTTAATTTAAGACTCTCTTGAAGAGATCTGCTGTCTGATCAGAAATAAAATCGGATCAGAAATAAATAGGTGTGATGGCACATTAAAATATACTGTGGGAATGTTATTGATGCAGCGATGGAGCCTGTGAACACATCATAATAAAACGTTACAGCAAAGGGGGTACTTGTGGAAAAGAAAGGATTTTTCGTATCGCTGGGGAAAAGAAAACTGGGTGTGGTCCTGAATTTGTTCTATGCCTATATGTCGCTGGGACTGGTCCTGATCATGCTGGGAGCGATCCTGCCGGACCTCAAGGCGGATTACGCCCTTTCCTATCAGGTGGGCGGAGCGCTTCTGTCGGTCCAGTCTGTGGGATATGTCCTGGCCGGTCTTCTGGCAGGCTATCTGCCGCTGCTGCTGGGAATCAAGGTGTCCTATATCCTGATCCAGCTGTCGGTGACCCTGGGCTTTATCATGCTGCTGATCAGCGGCAATCCTGTCTGGCTTCTGATCGCAATGCTCCTGATCGGCGTTGGAAAAGGCGGCATCACAAATTACAATAATCTCCTGATGAATATTTACAGCGAGGGGAATGCCGGTCCTCTGAATATACTGCATGCCTGCTTTGCCGCAGGCGCTGTCATTGCGCCTCTGATCGCTCTGGCTGTGTCCGGCTGGCGGATGGCAGTGATCATTGGATGTGTCTGCTGTGTGGCCTCTCTTGTGTTCCTGGTGCTGGCCGGTTTTTCAGACGCGGATCTCGAGAATGCTGATTCTGCTGATGCTGCAGCTGCCGGGACAGAAGAGGGCAGGAAGAAGAAAGTGGACTACGGCTTTTTAAAAGAAAAACTGTTCTGGGTCACGGTCCTGATCTGCTTTTTCTATCAGGCTGTGGAAGCCTCCTTTATGGGATGGATGACCAGTTTTCTGATCGATACGGGGGTCATGGAGGCCTCTCTTGCCCAGTTTACCACCTCCGTTCTCTGGCTGGCCCTGATGGCAGGCAGGCTCCTCTGCTCCGTTGCCGCCAGAAAATTCAGACCCCTTCACATGATCCTGGCCCTGACGCTCATTACAACCGTGTTTATGATCCTTCTTCTGCTGAACCGGTCTCCGGCCGGGCTGATCATAGCGACTGCAGGGATCGGTCTCGGCATGTCAGGCATGTTTGGAACCTCTGTCTCTAACGCGGGAGATATTTTTTCAAGGTATCCGGTCTGTATGGGATTCTTTGTGTTTCTTGCCAGCATGGGTGCCATTGTGGCTCCCGCGATCATCGGGGTCGTCGCCAATAAAGCGGGGATGCATACCGGTATGTCCACACTTCTGGTTTTTGCGGCCTGTATGGTCGCGGCAGCGGTCGTGAATCTGCTTATGCAGAGACGGGAGAAACAGGCCTGACAAATCAAAATCCCCTGTGAGGTACTGAACGCCGTGCAGACTGATGCAGGAATGATCAGAGCATGAATAAATGACATGGACAGATGATATGAAATCCCCTGTGAGGTACTGCGCGTGATAGCGATCAATGCAGTGCTTCACAGGGGATTTTCTTTTGCTTTTTGGGAAAAAATACAAAACAGGAAGACAGTTCAGGATTCCTCCACAGGCGGGATCTGCTTCTGCGGGACAAAGGCATAGCGGACAAAGCTGTTGACCTGGCGCATTGTGTCAAAACATGCGATGCAGACCTGATTCCCCATTGTGCCGGCAAGCGCGTCAGGCATGCGGGTCATCATGGCGAGATTGGCGCCGTATTCGGTTCCGATCTCTTCGAGGGAATGGGTGTAGGGGATCTCGTCCCTGCGGCCGCAGTAGACACAGAAACGTTTGGGACCTGAATAGGTGGTGCGGCTTTCATCAAAAGCGATCATATCCGCCCAGATCCTGAAGACATCCACGCTCTGGGAGTAATTGAGCATATCGGGTGTAAAACCGCCGGCCGGGCGCATGTTCACTTCGAGACCGACGACATCTCCCACATTTCCGATGCCTTCCTTGTCCTTTGTCAGGCGGAAGAATTCCAGATGGAAGAAACGGCTCCGCACATCGAAGGCCTTGAGGACGCGTTTTCCGGCATCTTCGATATCCGGTGCGACCTGTTTGTTCACATAGTAATACACGGGTACGCCTTCATTGACCATGTCCATGATCGAATTTGGAGAAATGTGGCTCGCGGCAAAGAGCACTTCTCCTTTTGAGTTGATGACACCGTCATAGGTTTCCACCACACCGGTGATATATTCCTCCATGACATAGGGCAGTTCAGGAATCTGGTGGAAAAACTCCCGCAGGTCATCATCATTTTCCAGACGCCAGGTGGCGAGGGCACCGACACCCCGGTCGGGCTTTACGATCACGGGATATCCCACCTCGTCAATGAAATGCTTTGCAGTCTCCAGATCGACGACCTGCGAATAGCGGGCAGCGGGGACACCGGCTTTTTTATAATATTTTTTCATGGCCGTTTTGGACCGGTACCGCATGATCTGGTCGGATTTGAGTCCGGTCGTGATGTTGAAGTCCGTCCGGAGTGCGGCATCCAGTTCCATCCAGTACTCGTTATTGGACTCGACCCAGTCGATCTTTCCGTATTGGCCGGTGAAATAACCCATCGCCCGGATCATATGGTCATAATTCCTCATGTCCTCTACTCTGTAGTACTCGGTCAGAGCATTTTTCAGCCTGTCGCTAAGGCTGTCGTAGGAAGCATCCCCGATTCCGAGTACATTGACTCCATTGTCATGGAGCCCTTCACAGAATCGTTCGTAGGCAGTCGGAAAATTAGGTGAAATAAAAACAAAATTCATGGCGTACCTCTTATGAAGAAATCCCCGGGATGATCCCCGGCGCGCAAGACTCGCGAGCGAGTCTTGAATGTTCATTCGTCGACCAGTAACGGCAGGAGCATTTCCAGTATAGCACTCACAACGGGGACATGACAATCAATGGATGAATAATCGAATACCCGACGAATACCGGATTGAGTCTTCCCTGTGCGATTTCCCCGTACGATTTTCCTGTGAGTTTACCTGTATGGTTTTGCGGTAAGTTTTTCAGTAAGTTTTTCCGCAACAGCGGGTTGCTTGTCAATTCTGTATCTGCGTTTCATAATAAGTATGAATAAACAACGAGTCAAGCGGCTGCAAATGCCATGCTCGCATGAGCATTTGCAGACATTTGACGAGCGTCCAAACATGAGGAAGAAGCCGTTTTGCGCGCGTTTTTCGTGCAAAACGAGCGGATTCCGAATGGTTGGAGCGATGCGAGAGCGCCCGTGGCGTGGAGCAGCGCGTAGTTTATTCATACATGTTTGCGGGCACTTGCCCATGGCCGCAAGCAGGAATAAAAAGACAAGTGCGGCCAGCTGGAGCTGGCCGGTATATGAATTTACACACGAAAAAACGTGCTTGTACGAGGAGGTGCAGTTCCATGACAGTGCAGAATATAATCAGAAATTTACGTGAAAAGCACGGCCTTTCACAGGATCAGCTGGCGGGGCGTGTGATGGTGACCCGGCAGGCGGTGAGCCGCTGGGAGACAGGAGAAACACAGCCGAATACAGATACTCTCAAGCTCCTGTCAAAAGAATTTGATGTGTCGATCAACACACTTCTGGGCAGCCCGCGGAAGCTGATCTGCCAGTGCTGTGGCATGCCCCTGTCGGAAGACGGTATGATCAGCAAAGAAGCGGATGGAAGCTTTAATGAAGATTACTGTAAATGGTGCTACGCGGACGGGACCTATACCTACAGCGACATGGATGATCTGATCGATGTATGCGTCGGACACATGGCAAATGAAAACTTTTCTGAAGAACAGGCCCGTTCCTATATGAAACAGATGCTGCCCAAACTGGATTACTGGAAAAGATATGATGAACTGAGTGACGGCGGGCAGTTTGAGGCATTTAAAAAGCAGTTGATCGAAGAGATCAATGCCCTGCATATCGAAGGGATGCCAAAAGTGGAGAAGCTGAACGCTCTTGTCGGAAAGTATGTCAATCTGGCCTACCGGCTTCCGGGTGGAGCCAGTGTCAAATTCCTGGATGACAATACAACTTATCTGGGGAATCAGCTGGAACCGGAGTTTGGCGGGGGTCGGTGCTTCGGCGTTCTCGCCAACATGGATTTCATCCTGGTCTCCACTTATGGAAAGGATGGTGCTGATCCGGAACTGGTCCTTTACAAAAAAAGGTGATCTGCCCCGGGACGACGCCCGGAGCAGGCCGGGAGTTATGCGCCCGGTATCGATAAACAGCTGACGAGCTCTGTAAGAGCGGCTGTAAACCTATGCTGTAAATTTATGCTGTAAATCTATGCCGTAAACCTGTACTGTAAACCAGTCGTTCAGCAGCCGTTACAGCCGGGTACAGCAGGTTTTCATATGTTGTCAATTTCCTGTGATTTGATATAATAAATCATGACGGATTCAAAATATCCTCAAATTATTCAAAATACACACATTTAGAACTCTTATAAGCCTGTAAATGAGAGGAGAAGAGGTATGATCGTCACTCTTAAAGAATTGCTGGAAATTGCCAAAGCGGAAAACAAGGCTATTGGTTCTTTTACCTGCCCTAATATGGAAATCGTGATGGGAACGATCCGTGCGGCAGAAGAGAGCCAGTCGCCTATTATCATCCAGATCGCTGAGGGGCGCTTAAAACATACGCCGCTCAATATGATCGGCCCCTTGATGGTGCAGGCCGCAAAGGACGCATCTGTAAAGATCGCAGTGCATCTGGATCACGGCCTTACTATCGGCAAAGCCAGGGAAGCTCTGGGATATGGTTTTACCTCCGTCATGTTCGACGGTTCCCATTATTCCCTGCAGGAAAATATCGATAAAACCAATGAGATCGCGAAGCTTGCCCGGCAGACGGGGGCTTCCGTCGAAGCGGAACTTGGCACCATCGGCGGCAAAGAAGCTACTGAGCGCGACGAGGTTTCCAAGTATACGGACGTGGGGGAAGCAAGAATGTTTGCGGAAAATGCCGACATCGACGCCCTGGCGGTGGCTATCGGCAACGCGCACGGTCATTACAAAGGAAAACCCGAGCTGAATTTTGAACGTCTGGCAGAATTGCAGAAAGCAGTGAATGTTCCGCTGGTACTTCACGGGGGTTCCGGAATCTCCGATGAGGATTTCCGCCACTGTATCGATCTGGGAGTCCGCAAGATCAACATTGCGACCGCCAGCATGGACGCGGCGATCACATTTGCGGGGCGCTACATGGCAGAGCCCGGCGAGCACGACTACTACCACTTTAACGAAAACATGGTGCAGGGCGTCTATGAAAATGTGAAACACTGCATCAAGGTCTTTAACAATAAAGAGCCGCTGTGATCAGACAGCATTATTAAGAATCCGGCCTGAAAAAAAACAGGGGATGGTTCTGTGCTTCCTCCCTCCCTGGAGGAGACACAGAACCATCCCCTGTCTGTCTCTTTCTGGTCCCGTCTACATCCTGGTCCAGCGTCCCTGTGGGGATCGTCTTACAGTCCGAAAGTCGGGAAGATCACATAGGTGTAGAGCATGGCGATGATCATATATTCTACCAGGATCACGAAGAATGCTTTGAAGGTGATGCGGAGTACATCGCCCTCCCGGCCGATCTGGTTGACGGTCGCGCAGGCGGCGACGACGTTGTTCGGGCAGATGAGGTTGCCCAGGGATCCTGCGGCATTCTGGCCGGCGAAGACAGTGATCGGGTTGATGTTAAGGAGCTGGGCAGCCTCCATGTGCATGCCGGCAAACATGATATTGGATCCCAGTCCGGTGCCGGTGATGAAGGAGCCGAAGGCACCGATGACAACGGCTGCGGCCGGATAGGCAGTGCCGGCGATCCCTGCGATCGTCTTTGCTGCTGTGGACATCATGCCGGTCGTTTCGGACTGCATGATGTAGGAGAGGCAGAGCAGGCTTCCCATGGTGATCATGACCGGAGCCAGAGACTTGATGGTCTCTTTGATGACTTTTTTCATTCCCTTCCAGTTCATGCCGAGAGTGATCATGCCGAGCAGGGAGCAGAACAGAATGACGACGTCCACCCATACGATATAGCCGAGGATACACATTGTCGCGAAGCCGTTTTCCGGGAAGAGGGCAGGTACGCCGTAGCGGACCAGCGGGATCAGGACCAGCATGTAGATGTAAGGGGAGAGCGCTTGAAACGCACTGTATTTCCTCTTGATATTTCCCTGAGATACGTATTTGAATTCCTTTGGGGTATTAATGGGGACCAGCTTCAGGAAGAAGATGGATAGGATGATTCCGATGATACCGGTACCCAGGGAAGTGATCTCCGGGCCGATGAAGTTGGAAAGAGCGAACATCACCAGTCCGCCGGAGACGCCGGCGAAGACCAGATAGTGAATGATGCCGCGGAATCCCTTTGGCCCGAACGCGATGAGTACGGCTATGAAGGGAACGATGAGCAGGCCGAGGGAGTTGATCCTTCCGACCATAGCGGAGTTGAGGGCGGTGGTTGAGACGCCGGCATTTACCAGCGCGGCGCCGCCGTTGATGGTGGTAAGGCCCGCGCCGCCCCATGAGGTACAGGTACAGTCACCCAGCAGGGAAACCGCGATCGCAATGATGGGGTCGAATCCCAGGGCGGTCAAAAATGGCGCAGTCAGGGCAGCCGGAGCACCGGCTCCTGCCGCTCCTTCCAGAAAGATTGGGAAAAAGATACCGATGATGATCAGCTGGACCCGGCGGTCATTGCCGGAGACCTGCGTGATCGCCGCTTTCACGTCTTCCATGGCGCCGGTGTCCTTGAGCGCGTTCAGGATCGTAAAGGCGCCAAAGACCATGACGACGATCTTGAAGCCTTCCTTAATGCCCTTCCAGACATTGGCGTCGAGTACAACGATGTTTTCCCTCAGGGTGAGCCCCGTGATATTAAAATAGGTCAGAGCCAGAAACATGCCCCATATAAGAGCGATGGGTGCGATCTTGTATGCCGACATCCGGAATGCCATGATGCCGACGAGTACGATCACGATTGGGCTGATTGCGAGAATAAAACTTAACATACGAATCCCCCGTTATAGTTAATAATGAGTACTGATAACAATGAGTACTGAGAATGCTGTATACAGCCTGAGTAATGCTGTATACAGCCTGAGTAATGCTGTATACAGGTAATGGTGAACATTGATAGTGACGAGTACAGGTGCTTTTTCTAAAAAATCGTGTCTGTTTCCCCGGCAGTTTTCTTACTGCAGGATCATCGGGTGCAGCTTCATATTTTCGCGGACATCGTCACAGCAGGCGTGGAAGGCTGCCTTCTCATCTTCAGGCAGGTCATATTCAATGATCTGTTCGACACCGTCTGCTCCGATGACAGCAGGAACGCCCACGAAAACACCGTGCTCGCCGTATTCACCGTCCAGCAGTGTGCTGACGGGGATGATCGCCTTCTCGTCGTGGAGGATCGCCGCGACCAGACGGCAGAGGGTGGTGCAGATTCCGTATTCGGTGCAGCCCTTGCCGTCGACAGTCACCCATGCATTGGCGACCGCCTGCTTTTTGACGGCGTCATTGTCAAAAACGAACCGGCTGTCTTTTTTTGCGAGATCAGCGAGTGGCTGGCCGCCAAAGGAGATCTGGGACCAGGGGATCATGATCGAATTGCCGTGTTCGCCCATCATGCAGCCGGAAATGGAATTATGAGCGACACCTGTCTGCTGGTAGAGGATATTTTTGAGGCGAGCAGTGTCAAGGCCGGTGCCTGTGCCGAAAACATGATTTCTGGGCAGTCCGGAGAGCCGTGCGATCTGGCCGGTCACTACATCGCAGGGGTTGGTGATATTGATCCAGAGTCCGTTGAAACCGCCCGCGATCACCTTAGGCACATAATCAGTCACCTGCGGGATCGTGAAATTCATCTCATCCAGCCTGTCATGGTTGGGAGTAGCCAGAAGCTCGATCTTACCGATGGCATTTACAATGATATCGACATCCGCAAGGTCCTCGTAGTTTGCAGAGTGTACGGAAACTGTGTGGGGACAGTTGGAAATGGCGTCGCGTATATCCTGCACTTCACTGCGCAGCTTTGCCTCTTTGTTGTCTACAAAAACAAGCTCGTCCACAAGCCCGCTTAGAGCCAGCGCGTAAGCGCAGTGTGTTCCGACGTGGCCAAGACCGATGATGGCAATTTTTCTCTTCTTTAACATATTGACCTTTCCTTTCCTCGGGGACTGCCCACAGATGACCTCCGAAAGCTGCAGCCGGATAAAAGCATGGCAGTGCAGCAGTATAAAAGATGCCCTGGAGTTGTAGTCATCCGCAGTTATTAAGCGGCAGTTCCTTAATTCTGCGTGTGTTACCGGATCTTGAAACGGAAAAATGAATCAATTGCGGTAAGTTACAACAAAAAACCGTTTACCAGTTTATCATATTAAAGTACTAAAATTCAATTTTTTTTTTGGAATTCTGTGTTCTGTTTTCTGGCTTTTCTTTATCTCAGCGCTTAATCCCGGCATCTAGGCACTTAATCCCGGCTTTTATTCTTCATCGCGCAATACTTGTCTCCTGTCTTCCTTCAGGTTTTTTATTGGGAACCACGTAAAAAAAGCCCCGGGTTTCGAGGCGGTCTGAACTGTGATCGTGAGATGAAAGATGAAATGAAACAATGCTGAAACAATGCGTTCTTTGCGTTGTAAAGGGTGGATGAATGAAGTAATATAGAAAAGATACAAGAAAATGAAGACAAGGAGACCGTAATGAGTTTATCTGTTCTTTTGCCGGTCATGCTGATCATCCTGACAGGGGCCTGTGTCCAGAGTGCCCTGGGGTTCGGGGCTACGATGGTCACAATGGGATTTCTGCCGCTGCTCATGGATTACGGCAAAGCCCTGGGGCTTTCGATCGCCCTGGTCACCATCAGCACAGCTTATATTTCTGTGAAGTACAGGAAACAGATCCAATGGAAGATTATGCTGCCGTTCCTGATCCCCACCGCTGTGATCTGCGGGATCGTCAATTTCCTCTCGGCGAAGGTCAGTTCCGATGTGATGTATTTCCTTCTGGGCATTATGTTTGTAGCTGTGTCGATCTTCTTTTTTGTGTTTTCAAATAAAATACGGATACGCCCTACAATCACCTCCGGGACGATCCTTGGAACGATCTGCGGCATTTCCTACGGTCTGTTCGGCTCCGGGGGACCTATGGCGGCGCTGTATCTGCTGCCTGCCACAAAAGATAAAACAGAATACCTGGCGACCATCCAGGCCTTCCTGTTTGTAAACAATACTATGATCGTGATCATCAGTCTGGTCCTGGGCCGTCTGGATATGGGGGATGTGCCCATGGTCGGCGCAGGGGTGGTCGCTCTGCTGGCAGGGACTCTCCTGGGACTCAGGATCCATGACCAGATCCCTTCCGAAATCTTTGGAAAGGTCATCTATTCTTTCGTCGGGATCGGAGGGATCTGGATCATTGTCAGCCGCCTTCTGTAGGCGGCACCCGCAGGTATGGGTTATTCTTATTTTTGTGGTTTCTTATTCTATAATTGACGTGAGGGGCGCATTACCTGTCCCTGAGGACCTCTGAGAGGGGGGTGACAGCGGCGCCCTCTGCTTCGAGCGCGCTGCGGATCTGTGTCACAAACGCAAGTGCCTTCACATTGTCCCCGTGGACGCAGATGGAATCCGGCACGATCTCTATGTCTTTTCCGTCACAGGCGGTGACTTTGTGCTCCTTTACCATGCGGATCACCCGGCGGATAGCCTCGTCCTCGTCGTGAATGACAGCGCCTTCCTGATTCCGGGGCATCAGGCTTCCGTCCGGCATATAGGCCCTGTCCGCGAATACCTCCCTGGCCGCGGGAAGACCGATGTCTTCTGCTGCCCGGATGCTCTCACTCCCGTAGAGGCCGAGAAGGATCAGCGAAGGGTCAAAGGCCTGCACAGCTTTGGCAATCGCAAGAGCAAGCGCATAGTCCTTGCCCGCCATGTTGTAGAATGCGCCGTGAGGTTTGACATGGCTGATGCGGACGCCGGCGGCTTTTGCGAAAGCATGCAGCGCTCCGAGCTGGTAGGTGATGTACGCGCCTGCCTCTGCCGGGGATACGTTCAGGTTTCTCCGGCCAAAGCCCATCAGGTCAGGATATCCCGGATGTGCGCCGATCCCGATCCCGGCATCGCGCGCCATTGCCACTGTTTTCTGCATGACCAGAGGATCGGAGGCGTGGTATCCGCAGGCGATGTTGCAGGAGGAGATCAGAGGGATCACCTTTTCATCCATTCCGATAGTATAAGCGCCGAAGCTTTCTCCCAGATCACAGTTCAGATCAACCTTTACCATATCTTTTTTCTCCTTCTCTTTTCTTGTTCCCTTTTCCGCTGTCCCCCGGTCAACTCAGTCTTTCAGATCGACATTTTTTACGTCGAGCAGCAGCATATGCCCAGGGGCGTGGGTGATCGCGAAATCCGGCTTGACGTTCATGACCACCGACTGGGGGGTCACACCACAGGGCCAGAACATGGTCACTTCGTCTTCATGAATATCAACGGGATCGCCGAATTCCGGATGGTTGATGTCTTTGATCCCGATGATGGAAGGGTCGCCGATGTGGATCGGGCTTCCGTGCACCTTGGGGAGCTGGGCTGTGACAGTCACGGCCTTCACGACCTGTTCCGGAGGGACAGGCCGCATGGAGACGACCATCTTTCCGGAAAAAACACCGGCGGGAACAGTATCGATCCCCGTGATGTACATGGGGACATTGCGGCCCATGGTGTTGTGCCGCATTTCGATGCCTGCCTCGATCATTTCCGATTCAAAACTAAAAGAACAGCCGATCAGAAAGCTCACGAGATCATCGCTCCAGAACTGTTCGACATCTGTGTATTCCCCGGTGCAGACGCCTTTTTCATAGATCCTGTATCTGGGGAAATCTTTTGCGATATCGCAGTCCTCAGCGACGAACTTTGTGAACCGGCTTCCGGTGTCCAGGACCTCCAGCACAGGGCAGGCTTTGGGGTTGCGCTGTGCGAAGAGAAGGAAATCATAGGCATGCTCTTTGCGGAGCACGATGAGATTTGCCTGCGCGTAACCGGGACACAGGCCGCTGGTGGGCTCCGTAAAACGGCCTTCGCGGATGATGTGTCTCATTTCGACAGGGGTTAAGCCTTTATAGTCGCTGATCATCTTCTTCCTCCCTTCCTGCTGTTGTTCCACTGACCCCGTCTCCAGCCGGTCCTCCGGCTTCCGTTGTCTGCAGAACGAAGTTTCTGTACTGTGATACTTTGCAGCCCGGCTGCCGGGACCCCGCTGCCCTGAGATGCCGTGTCAGATGCCTCCGCGAGGTTCCGTGACGGTCCGCCTTCCTTGAGCAATCTGCAGTGCTCCTTCCAGGCCTTGTCCGCCTCCCTCATCAGGCGCTGGGCTTCCTTTACTGTACATTTTACAAACTGCACCTTCCGGCCCGGACGGAGCTGGGCGAAGAGGGGGATGTCCACATCGATGAGTGAAGCGATCTTCGCGTAGCCTCCGGTAGTCTGCCGGTCTGCCATCATTACGATAGGTTCTCCCGTGCCGGAGATCTGAACACTGCCGTTGACGATCCCGTCCGAGAGAATATCGTAACCGTTCTTTGAGGCCACTGCCGGACCGCTCAGGCGGAATCCCATGCGGTCGCTGTGGCTGCTGATCTCATAGGCGCTCTCATAAAAAGTTCGGATCCCCTCCTCAGTAAACATTTCCTCCTGCGGGCCGGGGACCACGCGCACTTTCGTTATTCCCGAATCAGTGGAAGCACTGAGCTGCCGTTCCGGAACCCAGCGCCAGGACAGGTCTTGCTGTCCTTTTTCCGGGTGCCTCAGTCCAATGACATCTCCGGCACGGAGAGCTCTTCCTTCAAATCCGCCGATGCCGCAGCGCAGGTTGGTGCTCCTGCTGCCCATCACCTCCGGGATATCGAGCCCGCCCGCCACCGCGAGGGATCCGTAAGTGCCGGCATTTCCCGTAGTGATCCTGACAGTTGCGCCTGCAGGCACATGTACTGCCTTGTCTGCGGGGTAGACCTTTCCGCCGACATCGATGCCGAAATCTCCGCCGCAGACCGCGAGATTGACTTCCTCGTCAAATTCAAGGATCGGTCCTATGAGGCAGAATTCGAGGACGGCTTCATCATCCTGATTGTCCACCAGCACGTTCGCCATCCTGGAAGCGACCTTGTCAATAAATCCTCCCGGCGCAAACCCGCTGTTCTGATATCCGAGTCTTCCCTTGTCCTGAACCGTGGTGCGGGGGCCGGGAAAGATCACATGCATTGCCATGTTCTGCGTCACTCCTCTCTGATCCACTCATATTGATAGGTCCTGTCCTCGACCTGCTGTCTGATCTCACGGAACCGCCTCTCTGTGATCGGTACAAAGTGAATGTATTCTCCTGCCTCGTAAAGGATCGGCTTTTCGCGTTCATGATCATACAGCTCCAGTGGTGTACGTCCGATGATCTGCCATCCTCCCGGGGAAACCAGGGGATAAATACCTGTCTGGTCCGCCGCGATCCCTACAGAACCCTTCTCGAGACGCTCCCTGGGATTTTTCAGGCGCGGAGTGCTGAGCGCCCGGTCCATACCGCCCAGATAGACGAACCCGGGCATAAAGCCGAGCATGTAGATCAGATAATCCACACGGGTATGCCGGCGGATCACCTCTTCTTCCGAAAATCCCGAATGTGCGCAGACTGCCGGCAGGTCCGGACCATATTCCCCTCCGTAGCAGACCGGGATCAGGATCGTCCTTTTCTGACCGGCTTCTCCGTCTGTATCCATCAGGGAAAGCTCTTCCCTCAGGCGGTCCGCCAGTTCATCATACCCGATGACGAGGGCATTGTAATGCACCATAAGCGTGGCATAGGTCTGTACGTATTCCGAGACCCCTTCAATTATTTTGCTGCTGAGATATTTCCTGGCGATGCGCACGATCCTGCTGATCTCCGGGTCGATCTCATTTCCAAAGACGATGGTCAGGGCGGAATCCCCCACCGGCAGTATTCTGTAATCCATAAATAATCCTTTGAAATGATGAAAGGTACACTGACAGCCGTTTTTTTGACCTGACTATGCGGATCAGGCGGAAAGCAGTGCCTGAAGTCCTGTGATAAATGCGCGCATGTTTCTCGCGGCAATGAAGATAAAGACTGCGATCACGATGACGACAAGGACATTGAACCATGTCTTGTTTTTGTATTCCTTCATGATGGCGGTGTCGTTTGCGACGATCAGAAGAAGGATGCCTGTGATGGGCAGAAGCAGCGCGTTCGCGGCCTGTGCGAACAGAATGATCTGTGTGGGGCTGGCGCCCAGTGTGCAGGTGGCAAAAATACCAAATGCGAGGACGATGATCCAGAATACCTTGAAGCGGGCTTCCTTCATGTCTTCACCCCAGCCGAGAATACCGGAGGAGGCGAACGCTGCAGCCAGCGGAGCGGTGAGCGCGCTGGAGATGCCTGCTGCAAAGAGGCCGATCCCGAAGATCACAGTCGCCCAGCTGCCCAGAAGGGGAGTCAGGGCTTTGGCCATATCGGCACCGGACGCGATCGTGCCGCCGGTGGCGTGGATCGTAGCGGCGGCGCATATGATGATCGACATGGAAATGATGCCCCCGAGTCCGATGGAAATGACAGAATCAAATCTGGAATTGCCCAGTGCGTCCTCTTTGTCGCCGGTCTTTCCCCACTTGGTGGAAGCGGAAGCGGCATGGAGATAAATATTATAAGGCACAACGGTCGTTCCCATCAGGGCTGCGACCGTCATCCAGTCGCCTCCGTCCGGGACCCTGAAACCGAACAGACCGCTGAAAACAGCGCCCCAGTCCGGTTTGGCAGCAAACGCACAGATCAGGAAGATCACTCCCATCAGCACGACAAGCGCCGTGAGGAAGTTTTCCACCCGTTGATAGCTGCCGGAGAAAAGCAGGAAAAAAGCGATGATCCCCAGGATAAGCGCAAGAATGATCTTGGCGGTCTGATTGTTCGCCGCAGGGATCGCAGCCTGGATACCGAGGATCGATCCGGTAAGGTTGCCTGTCTCATAGGCAATGTTGCCGACAAAGACTGCCGCAATGACAAGAATGGAGATCAGGACACGCGCTCCGACACCTGTGAACTTTGCACGCAGAGCTTCACCCAGTCCCATCCCGGAAACAATACCGAGCCGCGCAGCCATGGACTGCATGACAATGACGGAGATGACGGACAGAAGCATTGCCCAGAGCAGTGTGTAGCCTGCCGTGGCTCCGGAAATGGAGCACGATGTGACAGTGCCGGGCCCTATAAATGCCGCTGCGACCAGAGCGCCGGGTCCCACATTCTTAATCCTTGTAGCCAGTTTACTCATACAAATACCTCCTCTATGTTATTTAATGATCCGCGCACTGATTGAAAAAACGCACGTGAATCTTCAACATTCTACTATGGAAAAACGACAGGCGCAATAAATGATGGCCATGTTACTCTCAGACCGGCACGAAATTCGAGGCGTTTTTCGCGTGTTTTTCGCCAAAAACCGGAGTTTTAACCGGGACATCGCGGGATAGAATTGACCGTAAGGTATTGATTTACCCTGCGGTATACGGCAGTATATTCTGTAAAAGTTTTTACAGATCGCGGGGCGCAAGACTCGCGGGCGGGTCTTGAATCTTCATCGCGCAATACCCGTGGCTTCAGACGTCTTTGGATACGTGTGTATGAACAGATACAAAAAGGATGGACAGATCGATGACTAATCTAAAAAAGTATATAGAAATGAACCTGACTGAATCTGAGGAAAAAAGACTGATCGAGTTTAAGAGGGACATGCATATGCATCCGGAGCTGTCTCATCAGGAATTTCGGACAACGGAAAAAATCAGGGATTTTCTCCGGACGATTCCCGGAGTGGAAATCCTGGATCTGCACAGAGATCTGACTGGTGTGGCGGCGAGGATCCGGGGGACGAAGATATCTGATGCTTCGGATATATCTGCTGCTTCGGATACAGGGAGACCAGAACCTGCGGTCAGTGAGATCGGTCTGCGCGCCGATATCGATGCCATCAGGCAGAAGGAGTGTTACGAGAGTCCCTGGAAGTCGAGGACAGAGGGTGTCATGCATGCCTGCGGCCACGATTTCCATACAGCTTCCCTCCTGGGAGCTGCGATGCTCCTCTCAAAATGCAGGGACAAGTGGCAGGGCACGGTGGATCTTTTGTTCCAGGAGGCGGAAGAGACGACTGACGGCGCAAAGGAAATGATCGATGCGGGATTGTTTGAGGTGATCCATCCGCAGATGTTTTTCGGATTTCACAACCGGCCGGAGGTGGAAGCCGGGAAGGTCGTCTGCCACAGGGGCGCCCTGATGGCAGCGAAGACAAACTTTCATATTACGGTGAAGGGGGTAGGAGGCCATGGCGGAAACCCCCATCTCTGCACGGATCCTATCGTCTGCGCGGCAGCGATGATCCAGGCTCTGCAGACTATTGTCAGCCGCAACACCGACCCTCTGCAGAGCGTCGTCATGACGATCGGCTCGATCCACGGCGGGAGCGTTGAGAATCTGATCTCGGATGAGGTGAAGATGACTGCCAGCATCCGTGCTCTGGAACCAGAGGCAAAGGAAAAAGCCGTCCTTCGGGCTGAGGAGATCATTTACGGGACAGCGCGCACCTACGGCTGTGAAGCGAAGATCACTTACCGGGAGATCCTTCCGCCCGTTTTGAATACCGATGAGATGTATGAACTGGCCAGAAAGGCGGCGGTGACTGCCGTCGGGGAAGCTGATGTCATAGATGCGCGGCCGACCATGGCAAGTGAGGATTTTTCCCTCATCATGGACAGGATACCCTCCTTTTTTTACTGGATCGGGAGCGGCACACCAGGGGAGGTCCCGCATGCATGGCACAGTGAAGCCTTCCATACCGACAACAGGGGGATCAGGATCGCGGCAGTGACCATGGCCTGTGCGGCGGCAGAGGTGCTGGGGTAAAAAGTCCCTGATGATCAACTGGTGAAAAAATCAACTGACGAAAAAACCAACTGACAAAAAATCTCCTGAAAAAAACTCCTGAGAAACTCCTGAGAAAAATCTTCTGAAAAAATCACCTGGGAAAAAACCTGAAAATATGATTTGAGAAAAATCTTCTGGTAAAAAGTCTTCTGAAGAAACGATCAATACCTCCGCACCTGATTTTTTTCGAGTGAAGGCAGAATGAAACAGAATTATATGATAAAATAAGAGAGCAGACAAAGACCGCGCGGGGATAAATGCGTACTTCATACATGTTTGCGGGCACTCGCCCATGCCACAAGTATGTCAAATTGATCCTGCGGGTATAAATGTATATTCCCGGCAGATGACTGAAGCAGGTGCAGCTTATGTACAGTTATCCCGCGTCGGCAACTTATTTTTATAATCTTTTTTAAAGTAACAGGAGGGTTTTTGAAATGGCAAAAAAGGTTTTACTCTTGTGCGGCGATTTTACTGAAGATTACGAGACAATGGTTCCTTTCCAGGCCCTTGGGGTCCTGGGCTATCAGGTCGATGCAGTCTGCCCGGATAAGAAGGCAGGAGAAACTGTCGCGACTGCTGTCCATGATTTCCTCGGAGAGCAGACTTATACGGAACTGAGGGGTCACAATTTTGCCCTCACAGCAGATTTTGACGCGGTTAAGACAGAAGACTATGAGGGTCTCTTCATCACCGGAGGACGTGCTCCGGAATACATCCGGCTGAACGCCCGCGTGCTGGAGATCGTGCGTGAATTCTTTGCGGCCAATAAACCGGTCGCAGCGATCTGCCACGGTCCTCAGGTGCTCGCTGCAGCGGGTGTGCTGAAGGGCTATAAGGCAACCGCCTATCCCGCAGTCGGTCCTGATGTCACACTGGCAGGCGGAAACTATGTAGAAGTTCCTGTGGACCAGGCTGTTGTTGACAGGAATCTTGTCACTGCTCCCGCATGGCCCGGAGATACTGCTATTGTCCGTGCGTTTGCCGAGCTGATGGGAGCAAAGATTACGATCTGACCGGAAACTGGATAACAGGGTCCCGGCATTATATGCTGCGGCAGAAACCGTTTACTGATGGATATTCATTGATGCATAACTGATAGGAACGGATAGACTGATAATCACTGATAGAAATGTCCTGCGGTTGCAGAGCTGCAGGACATTTCTATCGAGTCTTCACCACGAATGGTTTTTAGCGCACATGATGTACCATTCATTACATGAAGCGCGAAAACACTGAACAGGGGACATTATCGTCATGGACACACAGGGAGAAAAACTGATCAGCTCTGAGAGGTATCCGCAGAAAGCCCGCGGGATGCTGATGATGGCCATCGCCTCGACATGTTTTTCCCTGGGGGGACTTCTGATCAAGATGATCCCCTGGAATCCTCTGACGATCAACGGAGTGAGAAATCTGATCGCAGCCTGTGTGATCGGCGGATTTATCCGCCTGACACAACATCCTCTCAAATGGAACTTTACAGTGTTGACAGGAGCGGTCTGCATGGCCGGTGTCACGACCTTTTTTACCATCGCAAATAAGCTGACGACGGCAGGGAACGCGATCGTTCTGCAGTATTCGGCACCTGTCTGGATCATCCTGCTGAGTTTTCTGTTTTTCAGGGACAAGCCTGACAGGTCCCAGGGAATCACGATCGGATTTGTCCTGGCCGGGATTCTGTGTTTCTTTTTTGACAGTCTGTCCGCCGGCAAGATCCTGGGAGACCTTCTGGCGCTTTTGTCCGGCTTGTTTTATGCAGGAATGTTCATGTTGAACCGGTTTGAAAAAGGGGATGCCCTGTCCTCCATGTTTTTCGGACAGCTTCTTTGCGGCATTTTCCTGTCCCCCTTCCTGATCCGGGAGACGGTGTTTACTCCCGGCGTCCTGACAGCAGTATTCGTGCTCGGTGCGGTCCAGGTCGGCCTGGCCTATATCTTTTTTTCCATCGGGACCCGGCTGACGGATCCGGTCTCGGCGTCTATCATCAATGCTGTCGAGCCGATCCTCAATCCTATCCTGGTGGCTGTTTTTTACGGAGAACTGCCCGCGCTCCTCTCCCTGTTCGGCGCGGCCGTTGTCATTGGAAGCATCCTGTTCTACAACCTGCGGTCCCTCTCCCGGGCCCCGGCCTGGTGCGTATCCAACCGCTCAGGAGCCAGCCGGGAGTGCCGCCCCGATTAATTCAGGACTAAAAGGATACAGATGTCCCGGGTGATCAGGGACTTTCGCTGAATACTATAGTTGTATAGTTGGAGGAAAGTATGGAATCTACAGATTACAGGCTTATGTATGAACAGGCGGCGGAGATCATCAGGACAGAGCCGCATTATGTATCGGCCTTGTCCAATCTTTCAGCACTCCTTTTTCAGTCAATGGAGGGGATCAACTGGGCGGGATTTTATCTGATGGACAGAGGAAGCCTGGTTGTAGGACCTTTTCAGGGAAAAACAGCCTGTATACGGATCGAGATCGGAAAAGGGGTGTGCGGGACAGCTGTCCGGCAGCAGAGAGTCGTGCGCGTGGCGGATGTCCATGCCTTTCCCGGCCATATTGCCTGTGACGCTTACTCCCGGTCGGAAATCGTTCTGCCAATCTGGAATAAAGGCCGGATCGCCGGTGTTCTGGATATTGACAGTCCCCTGCCGGACAGGTTTGCAGCGGAAGATGAAGAGGGACTTTCCGACATCGTGCAGCTGATCGGGCAGGAAGTGGATTTTGGCGGGTTGAGAGAATAAGGCTGAAAGTATAAGTCTGAGAGCATAAGGCAGAAAGCATAAGGTTTAGAATATAAGCTTGAGATTATCTGAAGTCACGAGAATGCGCCGGTATTATTTCAAAGCGCCCGGCTCCTGCCGTGCCATGGAGGGTTTTCTATGAAAAATATTTCCGGAAGTAAAAAAATATATGCGTTTGGTTCTCTGATACTGGGGATCCTGTTGCTGCTGTGGCCGGGAAGCGCTCTCAGGGCTGTCTCCTACGTGGCGGGCGTCATTGTCATGGCGGGCGGGATCACATCGATCCTTGCCCATTTCAGGAGCAGAAACATGGGCGGAGGTTCGGCCATTAACCTGATCGTCGGAATCATTGTGACTCTTGCAGGCGGATGGATCTTTCTCCATCCGGAGGATTTTGCGGCGATCATCCCTACAGCCATCGGGTATCTGATCGTCCTGAGCGGGATCACCAACCTGCTGCAGACTTTCACCCTCTCCCGCGCTCATTACCGCAAATGGTGGCTTTCGCTCCTGGCTGCTGTACTGACCATCTTTATGGGGATGTTTCTGGTGAACCACGCGATCGGGATCGCGGCGACCATGGTGCGTCTGGCAGGCGCCTTTCTTCTTTTTAACGGAATTTCCGACCTGTGGATCGGCCGCCGGGTTGATCAGTATGTCTTTTACGGCAAAAGGAGGAACGGCAGTAGACGTGAAAACCAGGCCGGCGGAGGAATGCGCCGCGACACATCGGATCCGGATATTATCGATGCGGAGGATTACCGGGAGCTCTGAGTATGAATAAACAGCGAGGAAAAGCCGAGGGAGCGTCGTGAGCAAACTGCGCAGCAGTTTGCTGCCGAACGCTCAAGAGGCCTTGACGAGCGTCCAAACATGAGCACAGAGCAACGCAAGGCCGCCAGTGCGGCCGAAGCGGGGTGAGGTGCGAATGTTTGGAGCGATGCGAGAGCGCCCGTGGCGCGGAGCAGCGCGTAGTTTATTCATACATGTTTGCGGTCACGAGACCATAGGCACAAGTATGGGCAAACAGCGAGGAAAAGCCGAGGGAGCGTCGTGAGCAAACTGCGCAGCAGTTTGCTGCCGAACGCTCAAGAGGCCTTGACGCAGACCGCTTGCGGTCTGTTGCGTCCGCAAACATGAGCACAGAGCAACGCAAGGCCGCCAGTGCGGCCGAAGCGGGGTGAGGTGCGAATGTTTGGAGCGATGCGAGAGCGCCCGTGGCGCGGAGCAGCGCGTAGTTTATTCATACATGTTTGCGGTCACGAGACCATAGGCACAAGTATCGGCAAACAGCGAGGAAAAGCCGAGGGAGCGTCGTGCCCGCCAAAAAGAAGCCGGAAAGCGGCCGGTAAGTGATTGGCAAGCAGCCGGAAGTGATTGGAAAAATTATGGACATCAGGGAATGGAATGAACGGATCGATTCTTTTATAAAGGAAGAGAACAGCGTTATCGGCCGGACCGTACCGGTGTATCGGATCTATTGTCAGGACGGGACAGACCGGTCCGGAGGCGGCTTTTATAATGAAATGGTGACTGCGGATACCATCGGGAGGTTTGCGAGAGCACTGGGCGATTCCAATCCCCTGTATTCGGATCCCATGTATGCAAAAGAGGGAATCTATGGTGGTATTGTTGCTCCCCCGCTCCTGGAATGCTGTATCTGCTCGACTTTTATCGGCGGCAGGATGCCCCGGGTCAGAGGGATCAGTGTTTATGACGGGGGTACAAAATGGGAGAGGTTTGTACCGATCCGCCCGGGAGATTTTTTTACTGCACAGACAGAATACCTTGGTGTCGGGGAAGTGAAAAGAGAGGAGGCCGGCAGCAGGCTGCTGCTTCGGAGTCATGAAATCCGGCTCACAAATCAGACAGGGGCACTGGTTTCAAGGCTGACAGCGAGGTCTCTGATCACCTGTGCTTCTCCTGAAAAAACAGGGGATGTCGGCTCTGCCGTGAAAAAGCCCGCACCGGAAAGCTCTGCCGGGAAAAAGCATGAAACGACAGGTTCTGTCATCGGAAATAATGCCGGACCCGTCCCTCACTTGTTTTCAACCCGCCCCCATTATTCACAGGAACAGCTGGAAGCAGTCGGCAGAAATCTGGACGCCCAGCTCCGCGGGGATTTCCGCCGCGGAAGTGATCCGAGATACTGGGAGGATGTACAGGCCGGGGAGGCGCTTCCGGAGGAGGTTGTGGGTCCCTATGATGAGTCGGACGGCTCTGCCCTGATGGCTGCCATCGGTGCGGCCAATGCTTTTGCGACGAAATGGGCAGCGGTAAGGTATCGGAAGGGCAGCGGGCTCATCGACCCGGAGACAGGAGCCCGCCGTCATCCCATCGACAGACACATGAGCGATGCAGCGGCGAGGGCTCAGGGACTGCCCCGGGCAGTCGTCTCCGGCGTGCACAGTCAGGCTCTGTTGGCAAAGCTGGCGGGAGACTGGATGGGGGACGCGGGTTTCCTCTGTTCTCTGGACTGCCGCTGCCGCAGACCCCTCTATTTCGGAGACCTCTCGACCCAGCGCGGGTATGTGACCGGCAAAAGCAGAAATGAAAAAACCGGAGACTGCTATGTCAATCTCCGGCTTGAAGGGGTGCGGCAGGACGGTATTGTGCACACGGAGGCCGAGGCGGTAGTCAGGCTGCCGTCCCGGACGGAATGAACCTGCAGGCTTCCGCGCGATCTGAGAGAGCACGAAAATACGAAGGAATTCTGGAATAATGACCCTGCCGGCTTTCGCGCGATCTGAGAGAGCACGAAAGTACGAATGTATTCAGAAAGTACGAATGAATTCAGAATAAAAACAGGCTGTTCCCGCCGCAAACCGCGGGGTCAGCCTGTCTGTTTTTTTCTGAAGTTTTATTTTTTCCCGGAAAGCAGAAAGCGGAATCCCTTCTCCAGACCGTCCAGAGTGAGGTCAAACATATCCACGAGCTCCGCGATGGCGAGGTGCGACTCGGTCTGGGGACTGCCGTAATCGGGAAGCGGGACCGGGTTCAGCCAGATCATATGGGGGAAATGGCGCTTGAGGCGCTTTAGCATTTCCGTGCCCGGGATGCCTGCCTTATTGTCATAAAAATTGTATTCCGTCCCTTCCAGTTCATAGAGATGCATTTCCGCATCCCCCACAATGATCACGCGGTAACGCTCATCACATTCCTCCATGAGGTGGTCGGCGGAAATGTAGTTCCCGTCCCGCAGTTCCATTGTCGGATCCATAAAAAGGAGGGAGTAGATGAGATTGTGAAAATAATAGGTGCGCAGTTCCCTCAGATGACGGGCTGCTGTCGCCGCCTGGAAGAGCTCGGAGCAGAGTCTGGCAAAGGAACTCATGGAGCCTCCGCTGTCCATGAGGAGGATGACGCGGATCGTGTTTTTGCGCGGCTTGCGGTATTCGACCTGTAGAAGGCCGCTGCGCCGGCAGGTCGAGTCAATGGTCCGGTCGATGTCGAGCTCCTGCTCATTGGTCTCGATCTGGGTGGAGAGATTGCGCAGGACGCGGAAGGCCATCTGGAACTGACGGGTGTCGAGGGTGTTGTCTTTGCGGAAGTCCCTGAAGCGCCGGCTGCCCGGAGCGAAGATGGAAGTCCTTCCGCCGCCGGAGCCCGACCCCGGGCCCGGAGCATTTTTTCCGGCGCCGGGAGCGCCTGCCATTCCTTCCTGGACAAAGACCTGATCCCTGCGCCCGGGGGTCCCGGCCAGCTTGGGGTCGATCCGCTCCAGGACCTCCCGCACCTCTTTCGGCAGAGGCTTTGCCGCGAACCTGTTCCGGAAGAATTCATCAAAGGCCACGTCAAAGGGGTCGAATTCGGACTCATCCCGCAGGAGGACGACCCTGCAGAGATGACGGAATCCCTCCAGAGTGGATTCATGCAGGCCTTTTTCCATTCCTTCCATAAGGACCATCCATTCCCCGATGGAGATCTTCAGCCCTTTATTTCTCAGATAGTAAAAAAAATCAATCAGCATTTCGCATACCTGTATCCCGGAACCGGGAGTGATGAGGAGAAATTCTCAGGGACTGTCCGCCAAATAACTTAGGAAAGATGCACAGGATTTTTTTCGAGTACAAGGAGAATTTTTCGAGTACAAGGAGAAAACGCAGACGATGCGGGCATCGTCGAAGTTTTTCGACAAAGTAACCGGAAAAAGAGATGTAGATCTTTCTGATCTATTTTCCCTGAGTTTTTTTCTGAATTCTTTTCCTGAGTTATTAAGAAACAGTTCCTTAGTGCATAGACTTTTTCATAAGAGCGATATCCTTGTCCTTTTTGAGGAGAACGCCTGAATAGGGAATGTCCTTGGCAATGCGGTCCGGGTCCACGCCGTCGGCCGACAGGGCCTGAAGCCAGTCGAGCAGCTCCGAAGTACTGGGCTTTTTGGCCAGGTTCGGCACACGCCGGATATTGTAAAAGGTCAGAACAGCCTGCCTCATGAGCTCCTCATCGATATCTCCGAAATGGGCATGGACGATCTCTTTCATCTGGGCAAATTCCGGGAATTCAATGTAATGGAAGATGCAGCGGCGCAGGAAGGCATCGGGAAGTTCTTTTTCCGCATTGGAAGTAATGATGACGATGGGGCGGTGCTTCGCCTTTACAGTCTCTTTTGTCTCCTGCACATAAAACTCCATCTGGTCCATCTCCCAGAGCAGGTCATTGGGAAACTCCAGATCCGCCTTGTCGATCTCGTCGATCAGCAGGATGACCTGTTCCTCGGAGAGAAAGGCTTCCCCGATCTTTCCATATTTGATATACTGGCTGACATCGGCCACCTCACCGCCGAACTGGCTGTCGTACAGGCGCTGGACCACATCATAGGTGTAGAGGCCGTCCTGGGCCTTTGTGGTGGATTTGATGTTCCAGGTCAGGAGCTTTTTTCCCAGAGCGTCTGCGATCGCCTGCGCCAGCATGGTCTTGCCGGTGCCCGGCTCCCCCTTGACCAGGAGGGGCTTTTTGAGTGTCATGGCGATATTGACGGTCTTCATCAGATCTTCAGAGGCAATGTATGTCTTGCTGGTTTCCAAATGAGCATTCTGCAGCATTTTCTTCTCCTTAAATAAATATTAATGAATGCATAAATATCAATGATCAAAAAAATCAATGATAAAATCTGAAATGTAATGACTATAAAATGATGATTTATAGACGGTTTAAAATGGTGATGATCAAAACTTAAAAAGGTGATGATCAAAATAATACTGATAAAAAACGGTGGGTTAATAATACAGCGGTTAAGATGATCAGTTTTTAGTGATCAAATTTTAAAAAACAGCTGTGACTAAAGAAACAGCTGAGACTAAAGACCATTATCCACATATCCAGCCTGAAAATCAAGGGTGTCGCATCGGCAGAGTGTCCGGTATAATAGGCGGTAGGTCTCTTGTTCATGATAAAAAACAAATAAACGCTCCGACACACCGAAGGTGTGTTGGATGCACCACGCGCGCAATGTGGAAGCTGTTTCCTTGTCTTTAAAAGACAAAGACAAGGAAACCCGCGCGCGGGGCGCAAGACTCGCGAGCGAGTCTTGTAATACAGAGCAGGTTATTGAGGAAGTCAGTTATGGAATATGTATTTTACGGACACGAAAATGCGGATGTCCCCGCGCAGTCAAAGCGGTATCCCGGGATCGGGACCCCTAAGGATCTCTACGACATTCTGTCGGGGGTCTGGTGTGCCTATACATGTGCGCCCAGGATGCGCAGCGAATGGAGCCCGGAGAACAGGACGCTGGGGCAGTGTTCGATCACGGCTTTTCTGGCGCAGGATATTTTTGGCGGGAAGGTGTACGGTGTCCCGCGCCCCGGCGGGAGTTTTCACTGCTACAATGTTGTGGACGGTCATGTTTTTGATCTGACCAGTGAGCAGTTCGGGGAAGAGAAGCTCAGCTATGAGAACAATCCCGAACAGTTCCGGGAGGTGCATTTTGCCAGAGAGGAAAAGCGCCTGCGCTATGAGTATCTGTGCAGAGCCCTGCGCAGGGCGTGCGGTGTCCGGCCGGACTATCGCTATCTCTTTTTTGACCTGGACGGGACGCTCACAAAATCAGAATACGGCATTGTGGATTCCGTGGTCTATGCCCTGGGGAAATTCGGGATCAATAATGAAGACCGTGAAGACCTGAAAAAATTTATCGGTCCGGCTCTTTTTGACTCCTTCAGGAAGTTTTATGACATGGAACCGGAGCAGGCCGATCAGGCTGTCGTCTTCTACAGGGAGGCTTATGAGAGCAAAGGGATCTATAACGCACCTCTGTATGATGGAGTGAAAGAGATGCTCGAAGAGCTGACAAAAGAGGGAAAGACCCTCTTTGTGGTCACAGCAAAGCCCCAGGAGATGGCAATAAAGGTCCTCAGGCACAATGGGATCGACGGATATTTTGCCGCCGTGATCGGCCCGGACAGGAAGGAACGGCACACGGACAAGGCGGCTCTCGTCCGCAGGGCGCTCCGTGTCCTGGGCGGAGACCAGCGGACAGAGGGTGATCATCCGGACGACTATCCCGGCGCCGGTGTAAAGATCGCAGAGCATGGAGCCGCGGCAGGCGCGGAAGACACGATCGCGGAGCATGCGCTTATGGTGGGCGACAGAGAATATGACGCGGTGGGCGCGGCGCGAGAGGGCGTGGACACGATTGGGGTCCTCTACGGATATGGAAGTCCGGAGGAACTGCGCGATGCCGGAGCGGCCTATCTGGCGCGGACGCCGGAGGAAGCTGCAGCGATCGCCTGCGGCAGGGATGAACTTGCTCCCGGCACTGCCAGGATCGCCGGGACGGTCCGGCATTCCAGCGTGGACGGCCCGGGAGTCCGGTATGTCGTCTTTTTTCAGGGCTGCCCCCATCACTGCCCTGAATGCCAGAATCCCGAGACCTGGGATCCCGAAGGCGGAGAGGAGGTCTTGTTGGAGGGCCTGACGGAGGAACTGCGCGCCACACGGTATCTGGACGGGGTCACACTCTCGGGGGGAGATCCCTTCCTGCAGCCGGAGGCGGCCATGGCGGTCGCGGATGCCGGGCGGGAGATGGGCCTGAATGTCTGGGCCTATACCGGATGGACTTTTGAAGCACTGCTGGACGGCGCTGCCGGACAAAAGGCCCGGGAGCTGCTCGGACATCTTGACGTCGTGGTGGACGGACCCTTCCGCCGGGAACTCTTATCCAAGGAATGCCTTTTCCGCGGCAGCAGCAACCAGCGCCTGATCGACGTTCCCGCCAGCCTCGCCGCCGGAAAGGCTGTTGAGGCAAGACTGTAGGAGCGAGTCTTGAATAAAAAACATTTTTGAAAATTGTGCAGTATATTTCTGTTTTTAGAAACATGTTACAGGAATATACTGTTTTTTTAATCACAAGATATTGTAAAAAGTGCTTGAATTTTACACTAAATATGGGTATATTGGTAATACACGCGCGACAGCAGGCAGATATGGGTCCCTGTTCAGCCGCGGTGAGGAACGATCCGGGACAGCACGGTGCATACATATGGCAAAGCGAAAAAGGCAGAGCGATAACAGCATGGATGCCGGCTGATCATGAGAGGCAAAAAAGAAAAAAGTCTGAATATAGAAAGAATATAGAAAGACTGAACAGAGACTTACTTAAAGGGGGATTGCTGTTATGAGCATCACAACTATCAGGAAGCGCGACGGGCGCATGGTGGGATTTGATATTACAAAGATAGAGAATGCGATCGCGAAGGCCTTTATCGCATCGGGAGAGATCGACGCGAGAGACGTTTCGGCGGTGTCGCGTGCGATCGGGCTCTTGATGATGAGCGGAATGCCGGACGGCGATGTGGTTCCTGAGGTGGAATGTATCCAGGACCGCGTCGAGAGCGCGCTGATGAAGGCGGGTTATCCCAAGACGGCCAAGAGCTACATCCTGTACCGCAGTCAGCACCAGAAGGTGCGTGAGACCAAGCAGACCCTGCTGGACTACAAGAAGCTGGTGGACGGCTATATCGGCGCTGAGAAGGACTGGCGTGTGAAGGAGAATTCCACGGTCACCCTCAGTGTCGGCGGCCTGATCCTGTCCAATTCCGGCGCGATCACGGCTAACTACTGGCTGACCGAGGTTTATGATGAGGAGATTGCGCAGGCTCATAGAAACTGCTTTATCCACCTGCACGACCTGTCCATGCTGACCGGCTACTGCGCGGGCTGGAGCCTGAAGCAGCTGATCCAGGAAGGCCTGGGCGGAGTGCCGGGACGCATCACTTCCGCTCCCGCCAAGCACCTCTCCACCCTCTGCAACCAGATGGTCAATTTCCTGGGCATCATGCAGAACGAGTGGGCAGGCGCGCAGGCATTCTCTTCTTTCGATACTTATCTGGCTCCCTTTGTCAAGGTGGACAACCTGTCCTACGGCGAGGTCATGCAGTGCGTGCAGTCCTTTATCTACGGCGTGAACACGCCCTCCAGATGGGGCACCCAGGCGCCCTTTACCAATGTCACCCTTGACTGGACTGTCCCCAAT
Source organism: Sarcina sp. DSM 11001 (assembly GCF_900101015.1). Lineage (GTDB taxonomy): Bacteria > Bacillota > Clostridia > Lachnospirales > Lachnospiraceae > CAG-791. The sequence continues at coordinate 74,082 of NZ_FNFZ01000013.1, forward strand.
GATATGAAGGACATGCCCGCCATTGTCGGCGGCAAGCCCCAGGATTTCACCTACGGCGACTGCAAGAAGGAAATGGACATGGTCAACAAGGCCTTCATCGAGATCATGATCCAGGGCGACGCCAACGGCCGCGGCTTCCAGTACCCGATCCCGACCTATTCCATCACCAAGGACTTTGACTGGAGCGAGACCGAGAACAACCGCCTGCTTTTTGAGATGACCGCAAAATACGGCACACCGTATTTCTCCAACTATGTCAACTCCGACATGGAGCCCTCGGATGTACGTTCCATGTGCTGCCGTCTCCGCCTCGACCTGCGTGAGCTGCGCAAGAAGGGCGGCGGATATTTCGGCTCCGGTGAGAGCACCGGCTCCATCGGCGTCGTGACCCTGAACCTTCCCCGCATGGCCTACATCGCAAAGAACGCCGATGAGTTCTACGCCATGCTCGACCGCTACATGGACATCGCGGCCAGATCCCTGCGCGTCAAGCGTCAGGTCATCACGCGCCTCATGAACGAGGGACTGTATCCCTACACCAGACGTTACCTGGGGACCTTCTCGAACCACTTCTCGACCATCGGTATCGTCGGCATGAACGAAGCCATCGAGAACGCGGCCTGGGTGCCCGGCGACATCACCGGCCGTCAGGGTCATCAGTTTGCCATGGATGTCCTGCAGCACATGCGCGACCGCCTCTCTGATTATCAGGAGCGCTACGGCGACCTCTACAACCTCGAGGCGACCCCCGCGGAGTCCACGACCTACCGCTTCGCCAAGCACGACACCGAGGAGTTCCCGAAGATCATCACCGCGGAAAAGAACGGCGGCGCGCCTTATTACACCAACAGCACACACCTGCCCGTTGGCTACACGGACGATATCTTCGATGCCCTGGAGATGGAGGACGACATGCAGACCATGTATACCTCCGGCACCGTCTTCCACGGTTTCCTCGGCCAGGAGCTTCCGGACTGGAGGGCGGCGAGCGCGCTGGTCAAAAAGATCGCCGAGAACTTCCGCCTGCCTTACTACACCCTGTCCCCGACCTATTCGGTCTGCGTGGATCACGGTTATATCTCCGGCAAGCACTTCACCTGCCCTTACTGCAAAAAGGACGCGGAGGTCTACTCCCGCATTACCGGCTACTATCGTCCTGTCCGCAACTGGAATGACGGTAAGGTCTCCGAGTTCAAAAACCGCAGGACCTACGCCGAGAAAAAGATGGGGAAGCCTGTCCGCGGCCTGGCCGGCAGGGGCGGTCTCGCGGGACAGTCCTGGGCAGCCCAGGAGAGACAGATGGCAAAGGCCATGAACGCGGCTCCCGTGATCGGGTCCGATGCAGCGCAGGAAGTCCTCAGGACAGCCGGAAATGTTTCCCCGGAGGCAGTCCTGGTCGCAACAAAGACCTGCCCCAACTGCGGTGCGGCGAAGAAGATGCTGGAAAAAGCAGGGATCGCCTACCATGTCGTCTATGCTGATGACGCGGCGGGAGCGGCCTTTGCGGAGCGCAATAACATCATACAGGCCCCGACCCTCCTTGTTCCCGGAGAAGAAAAGGACAGCTACACGAAGTATACCAACATCAACGAGATCGCGGCTTTTGTGAAAAAGATCCCGGTTGTGACAATCTGACCCGGGCCAGTATGAAACCCCGGCAAAAAACCAGATTATAAAAACCAGATTATAAAAACCGGATTATAAAAAATCGGATGATAAAACCGGATCACAAGACTGGATCATAAACCCGGATGATAAAACCAGGATCATAAAAAACGGATCATAAAAACGTCCCGTCCCCTGAGCTGTAAATGGGGACGGGACGTTTTTTAACACGGTCTGTGTAATGTGTTTTGGCGCAAGATCGTATTCTGCAGGATCGTATTCTGCGGGATCATATCCTGTGGAATCTTATTCTTTCGGATTATATTCTCTGAGTTTTATTCTGTGAGAACCGGAGCAAAGATCCTCTGCAGTTCTTTCAACACCCCAAGATTCTCGTAGGAATCGCCGACAAAATCTGCTGCCTCGCGGACCTCCCTGCGGGCATTGGAGACTGTACCTTTGAGCCCGGCCTGGGCAAAGGCGGAGAGATCGTTGATGTTGTCGCCAAAATATAGCGTTTCTTCTTTTTTGATGCCGAGATGATCCTGCAGGAAGGAAAGGGCATTTCCCTTGCTGGCATGTCTGGGACAAATGTCGAGCCAGACGACTCCGGAAGGCTCCAGAGCCAGATCTTCTGCCCAGTGGGAACTGGTCAGGGGGAGAAGTCCTTTTTCAGCTCTCTCATGATAGACGGAGAGTTTGAGAACTTCCCCGGACGGGATCGTAGTCAGATCCGGAATATTTTCCAGCATGTAGCTGTATCCTTCTTTCAGGAAACGGTAGACTTCGCTGTCCTCTCCGGCTTCGACGCGGGCGATCCGGGGCGAACAGACCACTGCGGCGGCGCCGTCGATTTTCCGGATATCCCTGATCAGGGGGATGTAGTAGTCCGGATCGATCGGCCAGGTCTGCAGGATCTTTTCTTCTGTCCTGACCAGGGTGCCGTTTTCCGCAAGGAAAAAGAGCTCTCCGGCAACCGGTGCGAAGAGGTGGTGGATGCTGTGGTACTGCCTTCCGCTGCACACACATACATAGACACCCTTTCGGCGGAGGCGGCGGATCATATCAAAATAAGCGGGGTCGAGGACGTGGGAGCCGTCCTTTACAAGTGTGCCGTCCACATCGGTTGTAACCAGTCTGATCATGGAGTCCTCCTGTTACCTGTTTAAGCGCTCGTTCAGGGTTATTAACATCTAAAAGATTTTTATCTTATAAATCCTGTATGACTCTTATCTGAAAAATTCTTCAAAATTTTCATCTTGAAACTTTTTGAAACCACCAAAAATCTTTTCTGATAAAAATCCTATGAAAATCATGTGAAAAATCATATGGAAATACGATAAAAAAATGAAAGAACGCAGGTCCGGATCTGCTCTTCGGGATGAGGCTTACAGCTCTGTCTCGCTCCAGTCGTCGTGCAGTTCCAGCTGTGCCCAGTGGACATTTTTGTCGGCAGCCCGCTGCCTGTGGAGTTCTCCAACCATATGGCGGATGACCGTTTCCCGGTCCTGGGTATGGAAGCGCTTTAAATAAGGGGTGTCTCCGGCGACATCGGTGAAATAATAGATGACGTCTTCACGCTGGACGGAGGAATAGACGGCCAGCTTGCCCATCAGCTGCTCCTTCTGGTAAATGTGATATCCCCGCAGGAGCTCGCCAGCGTCCGCCTGCAGCATGATCTCCGCGTCCCTGCCCTCGTAATCGGGGGCGGTGGTGTTCATGCGGTCGAGAGAGTCGTTGAGACTGCCGGCGATGAGGGACTGGATGTCCGTCCTGCCTCCGGCGAACGCGATGATCCCGTGGAGGACCAGGCGTTTTCCATCCCTGCGGCACAGGATCCGGCGGATGGACGAGGGATCGACACTCAATTCTTCGGCGGCCAGCGCCAGACAGTAGCCCAGCAGATATTCGTCCCGTTCTGACTGCACCAGATTGAAGAGCGTGCCGCCCGGTTTGAGGTGCCTGCCAGGCAGATGGGCCTGTTCCTCATAGTATTCCATGAGGAGAGAGGCCTTCCGCAGGTAGAATGTGCCGCGTTCCCACCGGGGAAAGCTGTCTGCGGGATGTTCCGGCAGGAGCGGAGCGTCACTGCAGGCAATGACTGTGTCGAAGCTGCCTCCGTCATAGGAGGAAGCATCTTTTTCGATCAGAAGCGGCTCCCGCAGGCTGTTTTCTCCGCTGCTTTCATATTTGGAATCTGTCAGGCACACGACCTGTGAAGACGGGAACAGGCGGGCAAGGTGGCGGGCGGGTTCGACCCCGGTCCCGATGCAGAGGATCTTCTGCCCGGGCAGAGTCCGGTTTTTGTCTATCCATCCAATGATCTTTTCTTCGTAATTATTGTCGGGATTGTGCATATTTTATCCTTTCCATCGTTTCGGTCTGCGAAACAGAAAAACATCCCGGGTCTGGAGGCGCAGCGGTTTGAACTCATCGACGACTGATGACAAAGCAGCGGGGGCAGCACAGCTCGCGGTGTCCGGGATAGCGGTTTCAGTTCTGAATCAGGTCGAATCAGTACTGATCAATTCAGAATAGTTCTGATCAGTTCTCATTTTACCTCTCGATTTACTCGCATTTTACTTCTCACTTCAGGTCTCAATATGATGAAGATGATCAAGATGATTGAGATGATTGAGATGATTGAGACGGTACGCTGATGACCAGCCTTCACTATAGCACACCATTTAAAAGCTGTCACGCCGCGCGGGCAGACACGAACCCCGAAAAAGGCTCAGGGATGACCAAAGACCTGGTCATGAACGCCCTAACCTGTTTTCACTGCCTTATTTCCCTGTCTTATGATGAGAAAAAAGAAACCGGACGTTCATTTATGGGAAAATATAGAAAATGCTTAAAAAGGCTCTGAAAAAGGTAAAATGTCGCAAATAAAAGATGAATAAATTGAATTTTCAAATGCATGCAATAGGGCAAATATACACAAAAAGAATGTGTTTTGGATTGAAACATTTGTGTATTTATTATACAATTCTGTTAGATGTTATTGTGAGGTGTTTGGGGGAGGCCCGCTGTTTCCAATAGGTCATGGACCTTTCCTGCAAGGTAGAAAGGAGTGAGATGTATGAGTACAACAGATGTGTTGTATGAACGTTTTAAGAAAAACCTCGAAGCGGCTGACGGAGAATGTTCAGCAGCATCCAAGGCGGACGCGGCGAAGGTGGTTGCAGAGCTCTTTAGGGATAAGGGAGTAAAGCAGACCTGTGTTGCGGAATCGGATTTCCTGCGTGAACTGGGAATCGTTCCTGCCCTGCGCGAAGCGGGAATCGAGGTCTTTACCGATCATATCCGCAAGAATATTGAGACTGTACAGGGAGGCATTTCGGAGGTTCAGTACGGGATCGCGGATCTCGGAACCGTGATGCAGGTCGGAGATGAGATCGATTCCAGGATCTGTGCGACAGCAGCTTCCGATTATCTCGCTATCGTCAAAGAGTCGAACCTCGTCGACGATTATGATGCTATGTTTGATCTACTCTGCGGCCTTCCCGAACTTCCCAATTTTGTAGGGTTTGTCACCGGGCCCAGCAGAACGGCGGATATCGAGTGCGTCACTACCGTCGGCGTGCATGGACCGCTCAGGCTGTACGCTGTTGTTGTGCAGGATGCATGACGGACAGGATGCCTGATGATTGCAGAGAGCAGTAAGCACGAAAAAGCATACTCAAGTACTGCAGCCGTGATCTGTTGATTGAAAGGAGAGAACCAACATGGCCAGTCTGGAACTGAAAAGAGAAATACAGGAAGCCCTGAAGAATACGACGCTCAGCAGGACGCTGGGCAACTTCTGTGCGGCCTATCCTGCCAAGAGGGCAAAATCCTATGAAGGCGTGGACTTTGAAGGCACAAGAGAGAAGATCAGGGAAGTCAAGGACTATGCAGCTGATCACATCGATGAGATGATCGAGAAGTTCACCAAGAACTGCACCGCACGCGGCGGACATGTCTACCATGCCACCAGCGCCGAAGACGCGATGGAGTATATCCGTGGACTCGTAAAGGAAAAGGGCGTCAAGACAATCGTCAAGTCCAAATCCATGTGCTCTGAAGAGATCCATATGAATAAGATTCTCGGCGCGGACGGCATAGAGGTACAGGAGACCGACCTGGGCGAGTTCATCATCGCTCTGGAAGGAAACACACCTGTCCATATGGTTATGCCTGCCCTTCACCTGAATAAAGAGCAGGTCGCCGATTACTTTACAGAATATACGAAAAAGAAAAACGAGCCCATCATCGCGGAAGAAGTCAAGACCGCGAGAGGGATCATGCGTGAGAAATTCATGCACGCTGACATGGGTGTTTCCGGCGCCAACGTCGCGGTAGCCGAGACCGGCACGGTCTTTACCATGTCCAACGAAGGCAACGGCCGTATGGTCGGAACGATCCCGAAGATGCATCTGTATGTCTTCGGTATTGAGAAATTCGTAAATAAGCTCACAGATGCGCGCCACATTTTCAGGGCCCTGCCCCGCAATGGCACAGGCCAGCGCATTACATCTTATATTTCCATGTACACGGGCGCTTCGGAAGTCACTCTGGATAAAGAGACCGACGAGAAGGGCAAGAAGGATTTCTACGCGGTCATCGTGGACGATCCCGGACGCCGCGCGATCCTGGCTGATCCCGATTTCCGTGAGATGTTCGACTGCATCCGCTGCGGCGCATGTCTGGACGTATGTCCCGCATTCTCCCTGCTGGGCGGCCACGTGTATGGCTCCAAGGTCTACACCGGCGGTATCGGAACTCTTCTGACCCACTTCCTTGTTTCCGAGGAAAGAGCGGACGAGATCCAGAACATCTGCCTGCAGTGCGGACGCTGCAAAGAAGTCTGCGGCGGCGGCCTGCACATTCCGGAGATGATCATGAAGCTGCGTGAGCGCAGCTATGCGTCAAATCCGAACCCTGTTTACAAGTTCGCCCTGGATGCGGTCAGCGACAGGAAGCTCTTCCACTCCATGCTGCGTATCGCTTCCGTGGCACAGGCACCGTTCACCAAGGGCACCAACTTCATCCGTCATCTGCCCATGTTCCTGTCCGGCATGACGGAGGGCAGAAGCCTGATGAGCATCGCGCCTGTACCTTTCCGCGATATCTTCCCGACCATTCAGCAGAATGTCGAGAATCCGAAGGGCAAGATCGCGATCTTTACCGGATGTCTGCTTGACTTCGCTTATATCGACATCGCCAAGGCGGTCATTGCCGACCTCAACTCGATCGGCTATGTGGTCGATATGCCTATGGGCCAGTCCTGCTGCGGCGCGCCGGCAACCTACATGGGCGACCGTGAGAACGCGAAGAAGACTGCGGAGCTCAATATCGAGGCTATGCAGGCGGATAAGTACGACTACGTCGTATCGGCATGTCCGACCTGCACACACCAGCTGCGTGAATACAAGCAGTTCTTTGAGGAAGGCTCCGATATGTACAAGAAGGCTGTGGAGCTCGGCGAGAAGTGCTTCGACTTCTGCAAGCTCTTCTATGATCTCGGCGGCCTGGCGGAGACCGGCGACAATACGCCGATCACCATCACCTATCATGATTCCTGCCACCTCAGGAGAGAACTGGGCGTCTTCAAGGAGCAGAGAGAACTTCTCACCAAGACCAACGGCATCAATCTGGTCGAGATGGTCGACTCCGATGTCTGCTGCGGATTCGGCGGAACCTACAGCATCAAGCTTCCTGAGGTCGCTGCACCGATCCTGGCCAGGAAGATCGAGCACATCAAGGATACCGGCGCTTCGCTCGTCGCTGTGGACTGCCCTGGATGCCTCATGCAGATTAGAGGCGGCATGGATGCTCATGACCTCCCGATCGAGGTCAAGCACACAGCCGTTATCCTGGCTGAGAAGCGCGGCCTGATCTGAGAACCGGCGGCAGAAGACCATCCTGCGGTCTGAGAGGACAGAGGGCACAGGTCTTCAAATCGCACAGGTTTTCATATTATAGATAGTACAGATGAATACTTCGACAAATACAAATACGGATACCGGGCAGGCAGGCACAGCGTTTCCTTCCGGAGCGCAGCCTGTGCCGTACAGGAGGATGACCGTTCTTGCGGCCTTCCGCCTGGCGGCGGTCCACACCTGGCCTGCCGCCATCTGTCCGGCCATGTTCGGTATCTTCTGGTGCCTGCACAGAGGGATCCCCATTACACTCGCCCAGTGTATCCTGCTGACAGCAGCCTGCCTGCTGTCCCAGTCGGCGGTCAACACACTCAACGACTATGCCGACTTCGTCAGCGGGGCGGACAGCGAGGAGGATAATGTGGAGGCCAGCGATTCTGTCCTGGTCTATAACCACATTGATCCGAAACATGCGCTCATCCTGGGCATCGGGTATCTCCTCAGCGCTGCAGCGTGCGGTGTAGCCGCCTCCTGGCATTCCGGTCCGGCGCCGTTTCTCGTCGGTCTGGCAGGTGCCCTGACGGTCATCGGCTACAGTGCAGGTCCCCTGCCGATCGCTTCCCTTCCTTTGGGAGAAGCCGTCTCCGGCTTTGTCATGGGCGGTCTGATCCCGCTGGGAACTGCAGCGGCGGCGGACGGAAGGTTCCACTGGGAGATCCTCCCGGAATGCCTGCCCCTGATCCTGGGAATCGCGCTGATCATGCTCAGCAACAACGGCAGCGATATTGAAAAGGATATCCGGTCCGGAAGGATCACGCTTCCGGCAGTTCTGGGACGTCCCCGCGCCCTGGGTCTGTACAGGGTCATGCTGGGGACCTGGATCGCGCTTCTGTGCATCCAGCCGCTCCTGCATCTGGGAGGTACAGGGGTCATCAGTATCCTGCTCACAGTGTCAGTCGGACACCGGCCCTTCTGGTTCCTGATCCGCGCGGGGCTCCGCCCTGAGGACAGGATCCGGCAGATGAAGAGCGTTGCCGGAGCCAACCTGATCGGAAATGGTTTTCTGGCAGCAGCCTATGCCCTGGCCTGGATCCGGATCATTGTCTCACAGGCAGGATGACCTTCCGGAATAAAACCCGGAGAACCAAAAGAGCTTCATTAAAGCAGATTTTGAAATGATAAACAGGGAAAAGAAAGAGCGCGTCTACAGTGTGTTCGAAACCATTGCGCAGCGCTATGACAGCGCGAATAACCGCATAAGCTTTGGAATGCAGAAGCGCTGGAAAAAGCTCCTGATCAGGAGAGTGCTGAAGACGGCAGGACCGGGGATGAAGGTCCTGGATGTCTGCTGCGGCACCGGCGATATTGCCATTGCCCTGGCAGGCAGAAGGCCTGACCTCGAGGTCACCGGCCTGGACTTTTCACCCGCCATGCTGGAGGTGGCACAGAATAAAGGCGAAGGGCTTGAAAACCTGCACTGGGTGCAGGGAGATGCTCTTGAGCTTCCTTTTCCCGATGGAATGTTTGCGGCGGCCTGTATCTCCTTCGGACTTCGCAACACAGCCGGATACGGTCGTGTTCTGGAGGAAATGTACAGAGTCACGGCGCCGGGAGGCAGAGTGTTCTGCCTGGACTCCTTTGTGCCGGATCACCCGCTGGTCGTACCTGCCTACAAGCTTTACTTCCGGCATCTGATGCCAATCCTTGGCGGCGGCCGCAGATACAGAAAACAATATGAATGGCTCTATGAGTCTACTCAGCAGTTTCCCGGGCGGAAAAAGATCATGAAGCTTTTTTCGCGGACCGGCATGGAAGAGGTGCAGAGCCGCAGCAGAATGCTCGGTGCCTGTGTGCTGATCGAGGGAAAAAAGCCGAAAGCAACTTAAGACCGAAACAGCAGCCGGCTATTGAGCTGGTTCAGGAAACATAGCAGCCTGTAGTTTAAAGAATGGAGAAAAAGAATGAGCGAAGAAAAATTTGACGCCATAATCGTAGGAGGCGGAATGGCGGGCGCAACCGCTGCGTATATTCTGGCAAACGCCGGGATGGAGGTCCTTCTGGCGGACCGCGGTGATTACTGTGGTGCCAAAAACGTGACGGGCGGACGTCTCTATGCCCACAGCATGGAGAAGGTTTTCCCCGGCTTTGCAAAGGAAGCTCCTGTGGAGCGTCTGGTCACGAAGGAAAAGGTTTCGCTGATGACAGAAAAGGGCTCGCTGGATATCGGCTACAGCTCCACTGATCTCGGTGCGGATCCGGACGGCGCGTCCTATACCGTCCTTCGTTCCAAATTTGACCAGTGGATGGCCGAGAAATGCGAAGAGGCGGGCGTTATGCTTGTCCCCGGAATCCGTGTTGACAGCTGTGTTGTCGAGGACGGCAAGGTAGTCGGTATTGATGCCGGCGGTGAGATCATGTATTCGGATGTTGTCATTCTGGCAGACGGCGTCAATTCCCTGCTGGCCCAGAGACTGGGCATGAAACAGGAGCTGACCCCCAAACAGGTGGCAGTAGGCGTCAAGGAAGTCATCCAGCTGGGCGAGGAGACCATCAACCAGCGTTTCGGCCTTCGCGGCGACGAGGGTATGGCCTGGCTGTCTGCGGGCGATGCCACCAACGGCGCTTTCGGCGGCGGCTTCCTTTATACCAACAAGGATACAGTGTCCATCGGTATCGTCGCGACTCTGGCGGACATCGGTTACCACAATATCTCTATACCGGAACTGCTTGACCGCTACAAAGAGCATCCGGCCATCGCGCCTTACCTCGAGGGCGGTGAGTCTATTGAGTACAGCGCCCACCTCGTTCCCGAGGAAGGAATCCACATGGTTCCCGAGCTCGTCCGCGACGGTGTCCTGCTGGCCGGCGATGCCGCAGGCTTCGTAGTGAACCTGGGCATGACCGTCCGCGGCATGGACTTCGCAGTAGAGTCCGGCCGCCTGGCCGCAGAGGCTGTTATCCGCGCCAAGGAAGCGGGCGACTTCAGCAAGGAAAGCCTGTCCTCTTATGTCGACGCGCTGGAAGAGAGCTTCGTCATGAAGGATATGAAGGCTCTCAAGGGCTTCCCGACCATCCTCTCCCGCAGAGAGGTCTTCAAGGACCTGCCCGAGATGGCGGACGATATCTGCAAGAAACTCTTCACTGTCGACGGCAAGCCCAGCATGGATTTCATCATGTACGTGATCAATTCTGTCACTGCCCACACCAGCGTAGAGCAGCTCACCAGCTTCGTTTCGGATATCATGGACGCAATGTGACAGGCGGACCCGCGGCAGCATCTTAGAAAATAGCTGCAGCCAGTGAGCTGCATGGAGGTATAGAAAAGATGGCAAGAATGAGTGTAGATGATAAGCTGGCGCTCAGCGTGTTCCACACGGATGAGGCCAATCCCCATATCGTCATAAATGAGGATTATGACAACGAAGAAGAGATCCGCAAGGTCGTTCTGGCCTGCCCTGCGGCCCTCTACCACTATGACAACGGAAAAGTGACGTTCAGCCATGAAGGATGTCTGGAATGCGGCACCTGCCGTGTCCTCTCCATCGGCAAAGTCGTCAAGAGCTGGGACCACCCCAACAGCACCTGCGGTGTCCAGTTCCGCCAGGGCTGACCGGCCTGCCATGGGCAGAGCCCGCCTGATCTGCCGGAGGTTTCTTAACGGATGACCGGTAAAAGACAGGAGGGATGTGACCGGGAATGACCGGGACCATGTAAATGAATCAAAGGCGGGTGATCTGTGCAGTCCGCAGGGACAGGCACAGGTCACCCGCCTTTAAGAACGGCCAATAAAATTTAAGAACAGTCTGGAAACCTTCAAAAACGTTCTGTAAACTATAAGAACGGATTGAAAGACCCTGAGAACGTTCTGTAAACTGTAAGAACGGACTGAAAAACCCTGAGAACGTTCTGTAAACTATAAGAACGGACTGAAAAACCAAAAACGTTCTGTAAATTATAAAAAAGACCTGTAAAAAGAAACTTTTAATAAGAAACTTTTGAAAAGAAGCTTTTGAAAAGAAATTTTCTCAGGAGAGAGAACACTGGCAGAGAATTTTATGGGAAAAATCTTTATTATCACAGGAAAGGGCGGAGTGGGCAAGACAAGTGTGGCCGCCGCCCATGCAGTGCGGTCCGCGGATGAGGGGATCAATACCCTTCTGATCAGCGCTGATATGGCCCATAATCTGGGAGACATTTTTCAGGTAGAAGCGGGAGGCAGCGTGAAGCAGATCGCCCCCTGTCTCTCCCTGCTGGAACTGGATCCCTACCTTCTGATGAAGGAGGAATATCCCGATGTCAACAAGGCGCTGGCGAATCTCTCCGGCAGCAGCGGCGCTGCGCTTTCGGAGGTCGCGGACAGCTATATGATCCCGGGGTTTGAGAACCTGTTTTCCCTTTTGAAGATACGGGACCTGTACAGGAGCGGAGAGTACGGCCGCATTATCGTGGACTGCGCTCCCACAGGGGAGACTCTGACCCTGCTCAAGCTCCCGGAGCTCCTCTCCTGGTATGTGGAAAAATTCTCCCCCGTAGGCCGCATGATCACCCGGATCCTGACACCGGTCGCAAAGCTCCGGTACCGCATGGACCTGCCGGATGGCAGAGCCATGGATGAACTGGGCAGGCTGTTCCGGGATCTGGTGAGCCTCCAGGAAATCCTGAAGGATCCGGAGATCTGCAGGGTCCGGCTGGTCTCGATCCCTGAGCGCATGGTGGTGGAGGAGACCCGCCGCAGCTATATGTATCTCAATCTCTACAACTACCCCGTGGATACTCTTTTTATCAACCGTATCCTGCCTGAAAACACGGGAAGCGACTTTATGGAGCACTGGAGGACAATCCAGACCAGGTATATCAAAGAGCTTGAGAGTGTGTTTACGGAGCTTCCTGTCTGCAGGATTCCCTGGTTTCCGATGGAGATCCGCGGCATGGAGGCGGTAAAGCACCTGTGTGCTTCAGCCCTGGGGGATGAAGACCTCTTTGACAGGTCTGTGCGCACTGACAATGAAGTCTATGAAAAGCTGGAAGGAGGAATCTGCAGCCTGACAGTCCGTATCCCGGGCGGGGAGAGAGAAGACGTACAGATTTTTGTCAGAGACATGGATGTGGATATCCGCATCCGCAATTTTATGCGCAGCATACCGCTGCCGGGCATTCTGCGCGGGGCCAGGATGACTTCCCATCAGATCAGGGACGGAGTCCTGACAATTTATCTCGCTCCGAAGCAGTAAAATCGAAGCCGGGTATCTGCAGAACCAGTGTCAGCGATCGCCAAGGCAGTCTATCACGCAGATATTTACGGAATCAATCGCAGATATTTGCGGAATCAATCGCAGATATTTACGAAATCGATTGCAGATATTTACGAAATCGATTGCAGACATTTGCGAAAGCAGTCACACAGGCGATTGCGAAAATAAATTACAAAGATAAGAAAACTACAACGATAAATACAAAGGAAATCATTCAGGCAGCCACAAGGGCATTCATCAGGAAGGAATGGATGGAGACGGATGAGGATCCTGATCTATACGGGAAAAGGCGGGGTCGGTAAGACGAGCATCGCCGCCGCGACCGCTGTGCGGATCGCGCAGGAAGGAAAAAAGGTTCTGATCATGAGTACGGACCAGGCGCACAGCCTGGGCGATTCGCTGTGCGCGGAGCTTGATACGGAAGCAAGGGAGATCTTCCCCGGCCTGGATGCCGTGGAGATCGATCCCGCCATGGAAAGCAGACGCGCCTGGGGAACTCTCCAGGAATATCTGCGGCAGCTCATTGCCCAGAAGGCCAATGGAGGGATCGAGGCGGATGAAGTCCTCCTGTTTCCCGGCCTTGAGGAGCTCTGTTCCCTGATCCGTATTCTGGAGGTTTACGAGGAAGGCCTCTACGACGTCCTGATCGTGGACTGTGCCCCTACAGGGGAGACGCTCTCCCTCCTGCGCTACCCGGAGCAGCTTTCCGTGCTCGCCGACCGCCTGCTGCCCATGGTGCGGGGCTTCACCAGTGTCCTGGGCGGGCTGATCTCCCGCAGGACCACTGTCCCGAAGCCGAGGGATCTGGTCTTTGCCGAATTTGACGCGCTCGTCAAGAGGCTCAATGCCCTGCAGAAGATCCTCCGCGACAGGGAAGTGACCAGCATGCGGATCGTGACGACTCCCGAGAGGATCGTCCTTCAGGAAGCGAGAAGGAGCTTCACTTGGATCTGCGAGTACGATTTTGGAGTGGACGCTGTCTGTATCAACAAGATCTATCCGGAAGAAGCCATGAAAGGCTGTTTTGACGGATGGAACCGCATGCAGGCTGAAAACCTCCAGCTGGCAGCAGAGAGCTTTCCGGGCCGCAGACATTTTTCCCTGCTCCTTCAGCCGGAGGAGATCCGGGGAGTGGAGCTGCTGGCCGAAGCCGCCCGGCAGCTTTACAAAGAGGAAGATCCGTCCCGGATCTTCTGTCGGGAGGAGGCTTTCCGCCTGACTTACGATACCGATACAGGCATCCGGCAGATGATCATCTCCCTTCCTTATGCCGATGAAAAGGAGATCCGGGCAGAAAAAGAGGGGGATGACCTCATCCTCTACGTGCGCAACGAGGTCAGGCGCCTGCGCCTTCCGGACCTTCTGTGCCGCAGGGAGCTGACTGAATACAGATTCGGACAGGGGGAGCTGACCCTGAGCTTTGGCTACGGATATCATAAATAAAAACCTGGAATCATAATTACTTCGTGTAAAAAACCGGGATCATATTACTTCGTGTAAAAAAAGCGGGATCATATCACTTCGCTTAAAAAACCGGGATCATAATTACTTTGCGTAAAGTTAAGAACGCATTCAGGAATAAACCTGAATGCGTTCTGCCTGTCTTTTATGGATTTCCGGTCTTCAGACTTTTTAGGTCTTCAGACTTTTTTGATTTTCAGACTTTTTTTGGTCTTCAGACCGGGAGGAGCCGTGAGGCTGTATTCTGCCAGATGTACTTCAGACAGTGCTGCAGATCAGTCTTCGTCTTCCAGAGAGTGCATCTTTTTGACCAGGACTCTCTGCTCATAGGAGGAGAAGATCTCATTGATGAATTTCCTGTCCGGAGCAGAGGTGAAAAGACTGACAACGGGTACGACGACGAGTCCGACCAGCATGGCTGCGGCGCCCGCATTAATGGGGGACTTGATGAAGTGCAGGAACATGTTGGAGACAGTGAGTCCGACACCAGTGATGTAGCTGGCCCAGACAGCCGCTCCGGTGATCCTTCTGGAGTACAGGCCGTACATGAAGGGAGCCAGGAAGGCACCGGCCAGAGCGCCCCATGAGATACCCATCAGCTGGGCGATAAAGGTGGGCGGGTTGAGGGCGATGACGACGGAAAGGATGATGAAGAAAGCGACCAGCACCCGCATGACGACGAGCTGGGTCTTTTCCGACATATCCTTGACGAAGGTCTCCTTCAGGAAGTCCAGCGTCAGCGTGGAGCTCGAGGTGAGGACCAGCGAGGACAGGGTGGACATGGAGGCGGAGAGCACCAGGACGATGACGATGCCGATCAGGAGATCAGGCAGGGTCGAGAGCATCTGGGGGACGATGGAGTCATAGGCGATGGTCCCGTCCGCCTTGTAGATGGCGGGGCAGTCAAAGAGGCGCCCGAAGCCGCCCAGGAAGTAGCAGCCGCCTGCGACGATCACGGCAAAGAAGGTGGAGACGATGGTTCCGGTCTGGACAGCTTTTTCATCGCGGATCGCATAGAATTTGTGTACCATCTGAGGCAGACCCCAGGTACCCAGGGAAGTCAGGACGACAACACCGAGCAGGTTCAGGGGATCAGGCCCGAAAAAGCTTGCCAGCAGACCCTGGCTGCCCTGCAGGGCGGGAACGGCCACATCGTCCGCGGGGATCAGGGAGAGCTCATGGATGGCATTGAGGAAACCGCCGTTCGTGTTGAGGACAGCGAGGATGACGGCACAGATGCCGAACAGCATGATGATGCCCTGGATGAAATCATTGAGCGCGGTAGCCATGTAACCGCCGACGATGACATAGACGCCGGTCAGGACTGCCATGACCAGAAGGCAGACGCTGTAGGGAATATTAAACGCCATCCCGAACAGGCGGGACAGACCGTTGTAGATAGAAGCGGTGTAAGGGATCAGGAAAATAAAGGCGATCGTACTGCCTGCGATCTGCAGGGACTTGGACTGAAAACGCTTGCCAAAGAAATCAGGCATGGTTCTGGAGTCCAGCTTCTGGGTCATGACGCGCGTGCGGCGGCCCAGAATGAGCCAGGCCAGGAGCGAGCCGATGAAGGCGTTGCCAAGACCGATCCAGGTGGAGGAGAGACCATATTTCCATCCGAACTGCCCCGCGTAACCGACGAACACGACCGATGAGAAATAGGAAGTGCCGTAGGCGAACGCCGTGATCCAGGGACCGACCTCGCGGCCGCCCAGCACGTAATCCGTGACATTACCGGCTTTACTGCGGCTATAGAAACCGACGCCGACCATGACACTGAAAAAGATCAGGAGCAGCAGGATTTTTAAAAACATGACAATTTTTCCCTCCGTTACGTTAAGATAAGGTTGATGTGCAAGGGACCGCAGGCGCCGGATGCTTTCGCACTTAAACGCTTAGACGCTTTAAAGTCCTGAAGCGTATTATATCTGTGCCCCACCCTCTTGTCAACAGATAATTGGATTATTTTCCGGCAGACTATTGGAACTAAAGACTGATAATTTACAAAGAAATTCAGCATCCTGGCCTGTTTTCGGTATATTTTTCTGTACGGTTCAGTTTATTTCATTAAGGACTTGAGAAAAAAACTCTGTCCCGTTATAATCCTTTCACCGAACTTTCACTGCAGTTCACTTTCACTGCATGATATATGTGGTTTTATTATTTTTTATTATTTTTAAGTAGTTTTATTTCAGATACGATCCCGCATCCTGCGGGTACAAATAAATGGAGAGAATATCATGGCTGTTTACAGCAGAGACAACAGTGACCGCGAAAATGATGAAAGACGCCGCAGAGGCGCTGGCTCCCCGTGGTATACGGGAAACAGCGGAGGGGCAGGAAGCCGCAGGCCGCAGGAACCCATGGAAATGTCTCTTGAGGATGAAGAGGACTACGAGGAGTATGTCCGTTCCAGAGAGAAAAGATACGGTTCCCGAAGCAGTGCTGTAGAGAGGGCGAGGGCAGCGAATTCAGCCCGCCGCATGGCGGACAGTTCTTCATCAGGCGGACCTTCGTCCGGCAGCCGCAGCGGGGACAATCGTATGGACCGCTCAGACGGCCGGGGCAGGTCCCGGCAGGAGCCGGTCATGGACCAGGGGCCTGAAAACGGCAGGAATGATCAGGGCGGTCACGGTCAGAATGATCAGGGGAGACAGAAAAAAAGAAAAGGCCCGGGTATTTTTCTGCGGATCTTATTTGTCCTGCTTCTGCTCGTATGCATAGTGGGAGGCTTTTTCTTTTTCAAAATGCGGAAAGTCCTGAATCTGCAGAGAGTAAATTCTGTGGATCTGGAGGAAACCTTAAAGCTGGGGATCTCACCGCAGGTCAAAAACAACGAAAAGATGAAGGGTTATAAAAATATCGCCCTGTTTGGCGTGGATTCCCGTTCGGGAGACCTGCTGGAAGGAGATAACCGCAGCGACAGCATGATGGTATGCTCTATCCATGAGGAGACAGGGGAAATCCGCCTCGTCTCTGTTTACCGCGATACGATCCTGGAAGTCGGCGACGGATATTATACCAAGGCGAACTCCGCCTATGCCCTGGGCGGTCCGGCACAGGCGATCAACATGCTCAATCAGAATTTTGACCTGAACATCGTCGATTTCGTGACCGTGGGATTCGAAGGACTCGCCCACACGATCGATGCCCTGGGCGGCATCGAGATCCAGATCGATGAGGAGGAGAGGGAATACCTCAACCAGTATGTCCATGACATGCATCTGGAGCTGGGGACAGAGGATACACCGGTCGAAGAGTCCGGCGCTGTTCTTATGAACGGGATCCAGGCCACCGCTTACAGCAGGATCCGCTACACGGCGGGAGATGATTTTAAGCGTGCCGAGAGGCAGAGGACAGTCCTGCAGAAGACGCTCGACAAGGCCAGGGAGTCAGGACCCACCGCCCTGGTGGCTGTCGCCAATAATGTTGTGGGGGACATGGCCACCTCTCTCTCCACGGCCGAACTGCTGAACCTGATCATGAAGGCGTCCAACCTGGAGCTTGCAGGCACCGGAGGCCTGCCCCAGGAAGAGTACCGGGGCTTTGGCAGCACCTACGAAGACGGCGAGTTCATCCTTCCGCTGGATCTGGAGGAAAACATCTGCTGGCTGCATTCCTTCCTGTTTGGAGAGGAAAATTACATTATTTCCGAAGAGGCGGCTGAGAGGAATGAATACATCCGGAACAACTTCCAGCCGTACTATTGAGTTTTTATTCTTTCAAAATACAGATCCAAATCATTTATGGAGAATAGATATTAGAAATTTGGAGTACAGATTCGGGAGCCTGGAGAACAGATTCAGGAGCCTGGATATCAGGTTTAGAAGCCTGGATAAAGAGCTGGCTGGACGAGATAAATGAGGTATCCAAATAAGATATAGAAGCTACAAATAAGATATAGAAGCTATAAGAAGCAAGAGAAGCGCCGTAAAGTATTTGATGCTTCCTCTGCCGCAGACAATAAAAAAGGATAGGGCCGGAATATGGGATTGACGATCAGTGAGTTTTACAGCAGGACGGGAGGAAACTATCAGGAGGTGATCAGCCATCTGGCTGATGAGAAACGGGTGGCCCGGTTTTTAAAGATGTTCCTGTCAGACCCGAGTTTTGAAAGTCTGGAGGAAGCTCTGGAACAGGGAAATGTACAGGAGGCCTTCCGCGCAGTGCATACTCTCAAGGGAGTATGTCTGAATATGGGATTTTCCGGACTGTATAAAGAGTGCAACAAAGTGACTGAGGATCTTAGGTCCGGAAATCTGGAGGCGGGAATGCAGAACATGCCTGCTCTGCGGCAGAGATACAGGAGTATTGTGGAGAGCATTGGGCAGCTTGATCAAGTTTGATCAGAAGCAGATGTTTATTAAAAATATATAAAAATTATATATTGTGGTTTTGAAATAATCTGCTACAATAGATTGCTGTAAGCTGAAGAGATGCTCCGGATCGTTTCTAACCTGTGTACATAAGCGGAGCAGGATCAGCTGCAGGTGTTTTATTGAAGCGGTATCCGCATCTGCTTCAGGCGGAGACCGCGGAGCAGGGCACCGTAGGTGCCGGCAGAGAAAGAGGTGTAAGTATGAAGGATTTTATGAATGAGTTCAAGGAATTCATCAGCCGCGGCAATGTCATGGATATGGCTGTTGGTATCATGATCGGCGGAGCTTTCACCGCGATCGTTACCTCCCTTGTCGAAGACATTATCAGCCCTATCCTGGGTGTTTTCGGCGGATTGAATTTTGACCAGCTCAAGCTCAGCCTGGGTGGTGAGGTCACACTCGCTTATGGTAAGTTTATCACAGCAGTGATCAATTTCCTGATCATGGCCTTTATCCTGTTCTCAATCATCAAGGCGCTGAACGCTGCGGCTTCCAAGGTGAAAAAGCCTGAAGAAGAGGCGGCTCCCACGACCAAGATGTGCCCTTACTGCAAGAGCGAAGACGTCGCAATGGGTGCGACAAAGTGCCCTCACTGCGCTTCTACACTGGAACTGTCCGAGGAAGAGATCCAGATGATCAAGGAAGCCGAGGAAGCAGCTGCTCAGGCGTGATCATTGTCCTGAGAACAGCTTTTTGAACCTGTTCCCAGAGTCTTGTGAAGACCTGCAGGACAGGACGGAAAAAACAGAAACGGGGATGACTGCTGCCATGCAGGCCGGCGGACATCCCCGTTCATTTTTATTATTCTATATTCTGGATTCTGGAAATTTATTATTCTATACTATTCTATACTCTGAAAACCCGGGCAAAAAAATATCCACAAGAACCAGACAGGATAAGAGCATCCGGGAAGGAACCAGACAGAAGAGGAACCAGACAGGATAAGAGCATCCGGGAAGGAACCGGACAGAAAAGGAACCAGACAGAAGAGGAACCAGACAGATGGGTAGTGAAGAGATCTGCACCGAAGGTGCTGAAGAAACCTGCATCCTGCAGAAACAGCTGGAGAAATATGCCTCACAGGACCTGTATCCCCTGCACATGCCCGGCCATAAGCGGCGCGTGCAGCCGGCCCCCGGACTGCCGTATGACTGGGATGTGACCGAGGTGCCCGGCACGGACGACCTCCATGATGCGCACGGGATCCTGGAGGAGGCCATGAAAAGAACGGCCGCCCTGTACGGGGCGGACAGGACCTGGTATCTGGTGGGCGGGAGCACCTGCGGCCTGCTGGCGGGGATCCGGGCTCTGACCGGCCGCGGGAGCGAAGTCCTCTGTGCCAGAAACTGCCATAAAGCCGTATTCCACGCGCTGGAGCTGTCCGGATACCGGGTGCACTGGATCATGCCGCCTATGGATCCGGAATGGGAGATCTGCGGCGGGATCCGCGCGGATCAGGTCCGCGCAATGCTCGCCAAACACCCTTCTGCCAGAGCTGTGATCCTGACCAGTCCGACCTACGAGGGCGTTTTGTCCGAAATAGAGGAGATCTGCAGTATCTGCCATGAAAAAAATATCCCTGTTCTGGTGGATGAGGCCCACGGTGCCCATCTGCTTCCCCAGTCCTGTCAGGCCGGCTTCCCTAAAGGAGCAGTCGCCTGCGGCGCGGATCTCGTGATCCAGAGCCCGCACAAGACTCTCCCGAGCCTGACGCAGACCGCTCTGCTCCATCTCAATGGAAAACTGGTCGACCCCGACCGCATTGAAAGAGAACTGGATATTTTTGAGACCAGTTCTCCTTCTTATCCCCTGTTGGCTTCTCTGGACGGATGTACCGGTATCCTGAGAAAGGAGGGCGCAGAACTCTTCGAAAAATGGAAGGAGAGACTTGCCCGCTTTGACGAAGCCGTCCATTCCCTTCAAAAGATCAGGATTCTGGGACATGGGAGTCAGTCCGCGGCTGTTAATGACCCTGGCAAGATCCTGATCAACACCCGCGGCGCAGGGATGACCGGACAGGAGGCTGCAGGTCTCCTGAGAGATCAGTTCCGCCTGGAGACCGAATATGCCCGCGGCTTCCACGTACTGGCAATGAGCAGCCCCTGCGACAGCGAGGATGCCCTTGACCGCCTTGCCGCAGCCCTTCTGGATCTGGATATGAAAGCCGCCGCGCCCGTTTCTGTTGAAAAAAACAGGACAGAAGGAACGCTCCCTGACATGCCTGCTGACAGAACAGAAGTTACACTGCCAGATATACTCGATGACGGGGCAGAAGATACGCCGCCTGGTATACTCGATGACGGGGCAGAAGATACGCTGCCTGATACTCCTGCCAACAGATTAGACAGTACAGACAGTACAGATGCCCTGTCGGTTCAGGAACTGCTCATGATCCGGCCTGTAACCGCCTGCACCATCGCCTGCGCGGCGGAGCAGGAAGCGGAGGAGGTTCCTATAACAGAGGCATCCGGCAGAATCTGTGCGGAATACCTGTATGATTATCCCCCGGGGATCCCCTTTCTCATCCCCGGAGAGTTCATCACCCGTAAGATCATGGAGATCCTGGAAAAAGAAACGGAGAACGGCAGAGCTTTTTATGGACATAGGGGGAGAGAGGGAGTCATCCTCTGCCTGCGCGAGTAAAGGCAGGCTGCTGTTGGTTTCCGGCGCACCCTGACCAATAACCTGCGCAGAGCCATGCTGCGTCAGTTCCGCTGATGGACTGCACACCGTGTAACAGATTTATTTCGAACTGGTCTGTGTATAAGAACATCCCGGCGACAGCGGCCACGGCAACAGTAGACCACAAGACGTTGACTTTTAGCGGGGTTATCCATATAATAATTCCAGTAAAGCATACATTTTATTCTTAATACATAGAGAGGAACCTGATATGAAGCATATCGTGACATTGGATACCCGTGATATGGCAAAGAGCGCTGTCAGCGGCGGCTGCGGCGAGTGCCAGACTTCCTGCCAGAGCGCCTGCAAAACCAGCTGCGGTGTTGCAAATCAGCCCTGTGAGAACAAGGACGCCGAGTAAGGAACTGTAGGATGGCAGACCCTGGAGAGGGTCTTTATCTGGAGACGCATATTATGCATACTATGGGCCATGCACTCGATGAGGGCATGGCTCATTGCGCGTCAGAGACAAAAATATTTCAGAAACAAAGATTTAGGAAACTATGATTCATCAGTATACACTTAACGGCTACAATATTATCCTCGATGTCAACAGCGGCAGTATCCACGTGACGGATGATCTGGCCTTCGAGGCGGTCCGGCTGACGGACGAAGGATGGCCGCAGGACAGGATCATCAAGGAGCTTTCAGAGCGCTTTTCCGGGCGCGGGGTGACGGCTCAGGATGTCCGGGACAGTCTGGACGACATTGAGGAACTGCGCGCGGCGGGAAAGCTTTTTTCCACTGAGACTTTTGAAGACAAGGCATTTGACCTCAAAAAACGCAGTACCGTCATCAAAGCCCTGTGCCTTCTGGTGGCGCATACCTGCAACCTCAACTGCAGCTACTGTTTTGCCGCACAGGGGAATTTCAAGGGTCAGCACGGACTGATGTCCTTTGAGACAGGAAAACGCGCCCTGGATTTCCTCGTGGAAAATTCGGGCCTGCGCAGGAATCTGGAGGTCGACTTCTTCGGCGGCGAACCCCTCATGAATTTTGAGGTCTGCAAGGAACTCGTCGCCTATGCACGCTCGATCGAGAAGGAAAAAAAGAAGAATTTCCGTTTCACACTGACCACCAACGGGATCGGCATCACGGATGAAGTCATTGAGTGGGCCAACCGGGAGTGCCACAATGTGGTCCTGAGCCTTGACGGACGAAAAGAAGTCAATGACCGTTTCCGCAAGGATTATACCGGCAGGGGAAGCTATGACCGGATCGTCCCTAAATTTCAGAGATTTGTTGAAAAAAGAGGTGGAAAAGGGTATTACATGCGTGGAACCTTCACCCGTTTCAACACGGATTTCACCAGGGACATCTTCCATATGGCCGATGACCTCGGCTTCTCGGAGCTGTCCATGGAACCTGTGGTCGCGGATCCCGACAGTCCCTCGGCTCTGAGGCCGGAAGATCTGCCGGTCATCTTTGACCAGTACGAGATTCTGGCGAAGGATATGATCAGGCGGGAGGAAGAGGGAAAGCCGATCACTTTTTACCACTTTATGATCGATCTTGAACACGGTCCCTGCATCTACAAACGGATCTCAGGCTGCGGTTCCGGAACAGAATACCTGGCTGTGACAGCTTCGGGCGATCTCTATCCCTGCCATCAGTTTGTCAATGATCCCGAATACAAAATGGGGGACATCTGGAGCGGCGTCACGAATCTGCAGCTGCGGGATTCCTTTAAACTCTGCAATGTCTATTCCCGCCCTGAATGTGCCGACTGCTGGGCAAGGCTCTACTGCGCGGGAGGCTGCGCGGCCAATGCCTACCATGCGACAGGAGACATTCACGGGACCTACAGGACCGGCTGTGAGATTTTCAAAAAGAGAATCGAATGTGCCCTGATGATCAAAGCAGCCCAGGCTATGAAGAAAAAACCGGCGCAGGGATAATGCCACCGGGGCAGTGACTCTGGTGAAAAAACTCTATCCCTGGTATCCATTGTTTTTCAGAACAAAGGATGAGATGATGTTGCGGGGATAATGATCCTGGCGCAAAACCATCCTTCTCTTCTGGAAAAGCTCACATGCCAAAGGTTCACAGCTCTGCAGACCGGCTGACAGGGTTCATGCCTCTGCAGTTCAGCCGACCGGATTTACGGATTTACAGACCGGCTGACCAGGTTGGTAAGGCCCAGAATATAATCAACAGTTGTGCCATACAAAAGGGCCAGGCTGACGAATATATCTATATGGATAGCCCGGAGTCCGCGTTCGTACTGGGAATAAGCCTGCTGGGTGATCCCGAGTCTTTCTGCTACCTGCTTCTGGGTGAAGCCGTGCAGTTTCCTCAGGCGTATGACCCGTTCGAGAATGCGGGGAGGACAGCGAAGATCTCTTCCGGCTGAATCTTTCATTTAGCGCTTTTCCTTTCTGTTCTTCTTTCTGGTCTTCATTACAGGTACCGCGGGGTGACAGTTTTTCCCAGTTTATCAGAGGACGGCCTCCGGATATGAATCAGACAAAGGTCAATCGCAAAAAAAGGCCGCAAAAAGCCTGTCTTAAAACCTGAAAACGTAAAAACATGAAAAAAAGAGAAAAAGACATGCTCTCCCCGGGAAGGGTGCGGGATCTGGCGGACCAGGCCATGAGAAATGATTATGTCACCCACACGGGATTCCTGTCCCTGTCCGAGCAGTCCATGGCTGTTCCGGAGACCGAAAAAGCGGGTGTCAGGGCCTGTTTTTACGGAGGGCATGAGGAAGCGGACAGGAAAGTCCTTTATTTCCTTCCGTCCTATATGGATGAAGAGACGCTGACCCGGCAGGAAGACAGCGGGGAAGGCTTCATCGCCTGCCTGCGGATCAGGGTGCGCGGCGCCCGGTTTACTAAGGAGATCGGACACAGGGACTGTCTCGGAGCCCTGATGCACCTGGGGATCGGCAGGGACCAGATAGGAGATATTCTTCTGACCCGGGAGGGGGACTGCGCCTTTGTCTACGTGCTCGCCCCGGTCGCGGAGCATATCATCCGGGATCTTGTCACCGTGGGCAGGGCCCATGTGGATATAGACAGGGTGCCGCCCGATGCCTGCACTGTCCGCCCGGTGATGACTCCGGTGAGCGGGAGTATTGCCTCCGTCCGGATCGACAGCCTTGTCGCGATGGTCTTTCATATTTCGAGGTCCGCCGCCCAGGACCTGGTGGCTTCCGAAGAGGTCTTTGCCGACGGCAGGACCATCACATCAGCTTCCTATGTACCTGCGCAGGGATGCAGGATCTCCGTCCGCGGTCATGGCAAATTTATATTTGAGGGAGAAGAAAAAAAGACCAGAAAGGGCAGAATCTTTGTACGCACCAGCGTTTTTTCCTGAGAATACCTGTTTTGAAAACTGAAAATACAGCAAATGCGGAAAACAAGAAAAACACGAAAAACACGGAAAACACACGAAAAAAGCACTGATAAAAGCACAGATAAAGATATAAAGCGGGATAAAACAGTATTCGAAAATAATGAAGGAGAAGATCATGACTTACGAGGAAGCATACCGGAAACTGGAAAAATATGGACAGCTTCATGTCCTGAAATATTATGATGAGCTCGATGAGGGACAGAAAGCGGAGCTCCTTCAGCAGGTGGAGGAGACGGATTTTTCCATCCTTCAGTATATGGATCACAAGAACGCAGCGGCAGAGGAGAAAAATATTTCCCCGATCGCCGCGATGGAACTTGATGAGGTCACAAGACGCAGGGAAGAGTTCAAAAAGATCGGTCTGGAGGCAGTGCGGCAGGGAAAAGTCGCCGCTGTTCTTCTGGCCGGAGGCATGGGAACCCGTCTTGGATCTGATGACCCCAAATGCATGTATGACATCGGACTCACCCACCCCGTCTATATCATGGAGCGCCTTGTCTCCAACCTCATGGATGTCGTCAACGAGGCCGGCGGGATCTTTGTCCCGTTCTTTATCATGACGAGTGACAAGAACCACGACAAGACCGTCAGTTTTATGAAAAAAATGAATTATTTCGGCTATGATCCCTCCATGGTCTTTTTCTTTAAACAGGAAATGGCCCCGGCGGCGGATTATAACGGCAAGGTCTACATGGAGACAAAAAGCAGGATCTCCACCTCCCCCAACGGCAATGGCGGGTGGTTCCTCTCTATGAAGCGCGCAGGCCTGATCGACAAGGTACATGAGCTGGGTATTGAGTGGCTCAATACCTTCGCGGTCGACAATGTGCTGCAACGGATCGCGGACCCGGTATTTGTCGGAGCTACGATCGCCTCCGGAAGCGCCTGCGGCGCAAAGACCGTCCGCAAGGCCGCGCCCGATGAAAAGGTCGGCGTCATGTGCCTCCAAAACGGCAGACCCTCGATCATTGAATATTATGAGATGACTCCTGAACTGATGGAGACAAAGAATGAAAACGGCGACCCCGCCTATAATTTCGGTGTCATCATGAACTACTTGTTCCGTGAAAAGGATCTCGAGAGGATCGTGGACGAGGTCCTGCCTGTCCACATTGTGGAAAAGAAGATTCCCTGCCTCGATGAGAACGGAAATCCTGTTTCCCCGGCGGAACCCAACGGCTACAAGTTTGAACAGCTCGTCCTCGACATGGTCCGTGAACTGGACAGTTGCCTGCCGGTGGAGGTTGAACGCACCCGCGAGTTTGCACCGATCAAAAACAAGACCGGAATTGACTCCGTCGAAAGCGCCAGAGAGCTCTGCCTCAAGAACGGCATCGAACTCTGATCGAATTCAAGAATCACCTGCGGGTCTTGTGCACCGGATGCGGGATGACATGGCTCGTTTTTCAAAGACATGTCAATATCTTTCGCACATGTCTGGCATGAGCTGCCGCTTCCGTGCGTCATCCGGCAAACCTTCGGTTCGCCGGAGTGAAAGAACTTCGAGGCTGGTCAGCAGGTGACCAGTAACAAATCACCTTTTCAGGACGGGCCCCGGATTTGACGCTGACTGCAAAGCGGACAGGCCGGGCCCTCGCAGAGGATGGATATGTTCAGACTATGGGTTAGACAATGGCGGGACAACCACCTTGTCAGAGACACGGTGATCGAGGATCCCTCTGATGATACCAGGACACATAAAGTGTTCCGGGCGCTGGAACAGGCCTGCACAGAGTTTGACCTGGCGGTGCCTGTCTGGCTTGATGCAGTCGTCCGGGATTTCCAGAGACATTCCAGGGCGCGCTTTACAAAAGACGCCTTTATGGAGGAGATCAATTTCGATTACCTGGAGATCTATGTGATCGAAGAGGACGATTTCATTTTGTGAAAAAATAATGTTGTTTTCTTTTTTCTGATTATTACACACAAAAACAACACAATTCCCTTCTAAACTGAAGTTCATAATAAAAGAACATTAACAGCGTTTAGCTGGAAGAAAGGTGATTGCCATGTCAGAGGAAAGATTTGAAAATGGAGAAAACAGAACAGAGCCCGGTGTAAATCCCGAGCCCGGTGTATATTCCGGCAATATGTCAGATACTCCGGAAGTTCCGGCAGTCCCGGATATGCCTGAGGCTGAGGACAGCGCTCCTGTCAGCCGGAATACGGAAGCTGCGGACAGTACTTTTTACAGCCGGAATACAGAGGCCGCGGACAGCATTTCTTACAGCCGGAATACAGAGGCCGCGGACAGCATTTCTTACAGCCGGAATACAGAGACTTCGGACGGCTCTTCATACAGCGGGGATACCCGGACTCCGGAAGTGCCGGTAGTTCCCGATATGAATTCTTCCGAAACCTCTTCTGAAAGCGCCTCCGGAAGCACTTTCGAAAACACCTTCAGAAGTGAGACGTCAGCGTACGGAAGCGAAACCTCTGCTTCAGGCCCTGATCTGATCGCAGGAACAGGCTCTGGTTCGAGAGCCTATGCCGGCGGGAATTCCCCGTCCGGTACTTCCGGAGCATCTGAAAGCGCATATGCGGAGACCGGCAGGGACGCGGGCTCGCAGGAAGAAGGAAACCGCAGCCGATATTACAGCTACCAGCGCGGTCCGTCCCGCCCGTCCCACCCGGGAAAAACCAGGAAACCTGAACAGAAAAAGGGAAAAGCCCTGGCGTTTGTGCTTGCTGTCATTCTTGTCTTTATCCTTGGTGCGGGAGCGGGCGCTTATGCATCCGGTAAGTCTGCAAAAGCCTCCCTTCAGGGACAGGACCGGATCACAATGGGCAAATCAGAGAACAGTGCGGAGACAAAGAAGAAAAATGAGTCTGCACAGGAAGAGGGTTCTCCGGCTGGTGGGGATGATGTCATCGAGGAGGATCTCCCTGAGGAGAATACTTCTGAGGAGAAAAAGGACACTGCCGCTGGAAAGAGCACTATTTCCAGGGTCCAGAGCTCAGATACAAGTGAGGAAGATGTCGGCAGCGGCGTAGCGGACGTCGCGGAAAAGGTCATGCCCTCCATCGTCTCCGTCTATAATAAATTCACCCAGGAGGCTCAGTTCTTCGGAAGGCCCTATACCCAGGAGGGACAGTCCACGGGATCCGGCATCATCATAGATCAGACGGATGATGAGCTCCTGATCGTGACTAACAACCATGTGGTCGAGGGCGCGGACAGCCTCAGTGTCCAGTTCATCAATGAAGAGAACTGCGAGGCTTTGCTCAAGGGAACTGACCCGGGTTCTGACCTCGCGGTCATCTCAGTCCCCCTGAGTGAGCTTAATGCTGAAACCAGAGAGTCGATCGCCATCGCCGAACTCGGATCTTCAGAGGATCTGCGCATCGGTGAGAGCGCAATTGCGATCGGAAACGCTCTGGGTTATGGACAGTCTTTGACCGTCGGCTATATCAGTGCATTGAACCGTGAAATGACAGCGGAAGACGGGATCACAGGTACCTTTATCCAGACCGACGCAGCGATCAACCCCGGCAATTCCGGCGGAGCCCTGCTCAATTCCGCCGGCCAGGTCATCGGTATCAATTCCAACAAGATCGGCGGGAGCGCGATCGAGGGTATGGGTTTTGCCATCCCGATCTCAAAGGCGATCCCAATCATTGAAGAACTCAAAGTCCAGGAGAGCAAGACCAGGGTCTCTGAGGAGGAACAGGGTGCTCTCGGCATCCTCGGCATCACAGTGACATCAGATGTGGCCAGTGCCTATGGCCTTCCGGTCGGTGCCTATGTTGAAGAGATCATTGAGGGAAGCGCAGCCCAGCAGAGCGACCTGAGCCAGGGAGACATCATCACCGGGATCAACGGCCAGACGATCAATGGAATGGAAGCGCTCCAGGAGCAGCTCTCTTTCTATAAAGCGGGAGAGGAAGTGACCCTGACAGTCCAGCATCCCATGGAGGGAGGCTCATACAAGGAGAGAGAAATCACCCTTACACTGTCAAAGAGAAGTGATATTCAGTCCTCCGACTCTCAGGACAGCGGAAACCAGAACCGCAGGCAGCAGGAAATCCCCTATGAGGAAGAAGGCGGTGAAGACCTGTTTGACATGTTCCCTTTTGGATCCTTCGGTTTCTGATCCCGCATCCGGTAAAACACCGGTCAATGCATTTGTTATCCTGAATGCGTCAGATGATCACCGGCCGCAGCGATTTTGATTATACACAGACTGCAGTACAGCCGGAAAACGGCGGCAGGATCGATATTTTTGCAGACAGATTTCAGAAATTGCCCAAGGATGGATGCTCTGACGTCCATTGACACAGGCGCTGTACACTTTGTATACTGATAGAAAATTAACGTAGCCCCGGACCGCGCAAAGCGGGACGGGGCAAATCGTGTATTTCGGAATCATACACAGACGGACGCCAAAATGCTGAACCGGCAAAGAAGGTGTTCAAACCCGATAAAAAGCAAAAGCGTTTTAACAGGAATGATCTATGGCAAATCAAAATGACCGTGAAAATGATAATAAGCATGTGACAGAATACTGTCTGATGTGCAGAAGACCGGATACTTCCGCAGGAAAAATGATCCACCTTCCCGGAGGTATGTGTGTCTGCGGAGACTGTATGCAGAAAATGATGGACTTTGCGGGGCATATGGATCTGTCCGGCCTGATGGGAAATCCTCTGCAGGGCCAGGACTTTTTCCGTATGTTCAGTAATCCGGTCAATCCAAAGCAGGACAGGAAAGAGAGCACTTCTCCTCCCGGAGCGGGGAAAAATAACGAAGACAAAAAAGACTCCGTGGATTCCGTCGCGGATCAGGAAGTCCTGTCTTCCGGATCCGGCTCAGAGGAAGAGAATGTCCCTGTTGAGATCGAGATCCGCATTCCTGCACAGGACGACACCCTTTCCGGGTCGACACCGGAAGTCATCTTTTCCGGAGGGGATGAGGAACCTGATGAATCCGGTCAGGAGGAGCACAAAGAAGAGGCTCAGAGAGGACCTTCCATCCGATTCCTTAATCTGGGAGACATCTTTGGAAACGGCGGCGGTTTCGGACAGACCGGTCCCAAAGTGAAAAAAAAGAAAAAGAGGCTGCACAAGCCGGTCTTTTCCATTGATGATATTCCCGCCCCTCACAGGATCAAGGAGGAACTGGACAAGTACGTCATCGGCCAGGAAAAGGCAAAGAAGTTTATTTCTGTCGCGGCTTACAACCATTACAAACGCGTCCGGACCGGGACGATGGATGAGATCGAGATTGAAAAATCCAATATCCTGCTGATCGGACCGACCGGCTGCGGCAAGACCTATCTTGTCAGGACCCTGGCTGAGCTCCTCGACGTCCCGCTGGCCATCTCCGACGCCACGGCCCTCACCGAGGCGGGCTATATCGGAGATGATATCGAGAGCGTGATCTCCAAACTGCTCGCCGCGGCGGACAATGATATCGAGCAGGCCGAAAAGGGCATCGTATTTATCGATGAGATCGACAAGATCGCCAAAAAACGCAATACCAATTCCCGCGATGTCAGCGGAGAATCTGTCCAGCAGGGCCTTTTGAAGATCCTCGAGGGAGCCGAGATCGAGGTCCCCGTCGGCGCAGGCAGCAAAAACGCCATGGTGCCGCTGGCCACAGTGAACACCCGCAATATCCTCTTTATCTGCGGAGGAGCATTCCCCAATCTCGAAACCATTATCCGTGAACGTCTGAGAAAACAGACCTCTTTCGGCTTCGGGGCACAGCTCAGGGACGCTTTTGACAACGACAAAAACATCCTCGACAAGGTGACCAACGAAGATCTTCGGCGGTTCGGGATGATTCCCGAGTTCATCGGCCGTCTCCCCATCCTCTGTACCCTTCAGGGGCTGGATACCGAGATGCTGGTCAGGATCCTGAAGGAGCCCAGAAATGCTATCCTCAAACAGTACCAGAAACTCCTCGCCCTGGACGAAGTAGACCTCCGGTTCGAGGACGACGCCCTGGAAGCGATCGCCGCGAAGGCTCTGGAGCGGGATACCGGCGCCCGCGCCCTTCGCTCTGTGATCGAAGATTTTATGATGGACATCATGTATGAGATCCCCAAGGACGACAATATCGGAACAGTAACCATCACCCGCGCATTTGTGGAAGGAAAGGGCGGTCCCGTGATCAGTATACGAACGGAACACCCCAGACAGATCGCAATGAACCTTTCCGGGAATGAAGAAAGGCGGCAAAATGAGCAAAACGAATCGGAATAAAAACAACAAGAAGGATGATTTCAGCAATCAAAGGGCAGAGAAAATCACTTCAGGAATACCAGCCCGGTCTGCGGGGCTTTTGCTGTGTCTCTTTTTCTCGCTGGCCGCCGCCTTCTCCCTGACCGGCCCGCTCCGCGCCCAGGCCGGGACAGGCAGTTCCAAAACCAAGGTCATCAAGACTACTACAGATGAATCCTTTGCTTTACAAAGCGCGAAGCTTGCAAAAAAGAACCCGGGGCTGACCGTAAAGACCACCGGGAAAGCCCGTCCCTATTCTTCGGCGAGACTGATCGTCGGATTAAAGAGCGGGAAAAAGGTGGATTTTTCCAAGTACAAAGCCGCCACTGTTGTGGAGAGCAGCTTCGGAGTGAGTATCGTCCAGTTCTCTTCTGAGAGCGCTGCGAAAAAGGCGGCCGCCTCCCTCAAAAAGCTCTCCTCAGTCAGATATGTGGATGCGGACGACTGTACACTGGACCTGGGCGATTATGAAGTCAAAAAGATCTACTATGATGAGAGCAGCTATGAGAAGGACATGGGAACGTCTTCCTTGAGCAAGGAAGCGGCGGATGCCGATACCTATGACAAATCAGAGCTGAATAACCTCGACTATATCTATGACGCCACATTGAAGAAGAACGTTGTGACAACTTCCTCAACTTCCATGTCCTGGGGAGTTTCCGCGCTGCAGGCGGATAAATACGCCGCTTACGTAAAGAGCTATACGGCAAGATCGGTCAAGGTGGCCATTGTGGACAGCGGCGTGTCCTACCATAAGAAAATGGACGGAAGAATACTTTCCGGAATCGATCTGGTCGATGATGATTATACTCCTTCGGATCAGAACGGCCACGGGACTCATGTCGCCGGAACTGTCGTGGACTGCACACCCGGGATTAAAGTTTATATCCTGCCTGTCCGTGTCATGAACGCCTCCGGCGAGGGCAGTCCCTCCGTAGTCGGCAACGGGATCCGGTATGCTGTCAGCAAGGGCGCAAAGGTGATCAACCTCAGTCTCGGCGGCTACTCTCATTACCAGTATCTGGAAGATTGTATTAATTACGCCCACAATAGCGGCGTCACAGTTGTGATCGCTTCGGGCAACGAAAATGAGAATACCAAAAAAATCTGCCCGGCACATATGACGAATCCCATCGTTGTGGGAGCCATCAACTCTGACTATAAGCGCTGCTCATTTTCCAATTACGGATCTTCTGTTGATCTGGCAGCACCCGGTGACAATATCATCAGCTGCTGGGTGGGAGGCGGATACGCACTTGCGAGCGGCACTTCCATGGCCGCTCCCCATATTTCCGGAGCGGCGGCAATGTACCGCCTCATGTATCCCAACTACGGATCCTCAAAAACAGCAATACTTCTGCGCAGCTTTGTGCAGGATCTCGGGGCATCAGGCCAGGATGATTATTATGGAAAAGGCCTTCCGAAAATGACGGGCCCCATCAAACCTCTCAGGGTGACTCTCAATAAAAGCACAGCGAAGATCGAAATCAAAAAGACCCTGACCCTTAAAGCCACCCTCACACCCTCTTATGCCGGCCAGAAAGCGCTGACCTGGTCCTCGAGCAATACGGCTGTCGCGACTGTTTCTTCCAGCGGGAAAGTGACAGCAAAAAAGAAGGGGACAGCCACCATCACCGCAGAGGGTGTAGGCGGCAAGAAAGGCTCCTGCAAGGTGACTGTGATCGGGGTCCAGCCCACTGGTGTTACGCTTAACCTCAGCACAAAAACCCTTCATGTAGGCTCATCCTACACGCTCAAAGCTACAGTAAGTCCGTCGAACGCCGAAAACAAGACGCTGACATGGAAGACCGGATCCAATTCCGTCGCCACAGTCCACGAAGGAACTGTCAAGGCGAGAGGAGAGGGAACCATAACCATCACAGCGATCACTGCCAACGGTAAAAAGGCGGCCTGTAAAGTAACCGTTCTTCCCAAAGCGACAGTGACAGCCAGCGCCAAGTCACAGCCGGTTGTTTTGGCTGATGACGAAGCTCTTTCCCTGATGCCAGCCGCGGCAGCACAGGAAATCGCGGCAGAAGAGAATATTGATGTCCTTCCGGCCCAGTCCGCGGCAGCGCAAGAAGAATATGCATATGCCGCACCAGTTCAGTCTGCAGCGGCAGAGGAAGAGAATACATATGCCCCTCCGGCCCAGTCTGCAGCGACAGAGGAAGAGAATACATATATTTCTCCGGGTCAGTCTGCAGAAGCAGAGGAAGAGAATATATATGCCCCTCCGGTTCAGATTGCAGCGGCAGAGGAGGATATGCAGGAAGATATCCCTGCTCCATCCGACCAGTCCCCGGAGGAAGAGGAGAATACATTTTCCGAAGCGGAGCAGACAGCTGAAGAAAAGAATCTGTTTGCCGAAGCGGAGCAGACAGCCGAAGAAGAGGAGAACCCCATTGCCCCTGAAACCGGGATTATTATTGACCCGGAAGCAGAGAATTCCACTGCCCCCGAAACTGGGAACTTCATTGCCCCTGAAACCGGGAACAATGTTGATCCTGAAGCGGATAACCTCTATGATCCGGCAGCTGAGCAGCAGGAGAACAGATCTCTGTCTCTATTTTTAGAAAAAGAAGTCTATACGGCAGGTTCAGGCGACCGGTCTGTGGATCTTCTTGCTGATATCCGCCTGCCTGGACAAGGAGACCCGGCACTGAACGGACAGACAGATCAGTTTCCGGATCAGTTTCCGGTCGATGACGGAGAGATCCCTGATGCCACAGCGCAGAATAGAGACATATATTATATCCTCGCGATGCTGCGCGAAGAAGAGGACGGGACGAAGACACTCCTGGGTGCAGTAGATCTCATTCCCGGCCCGGATGAAGACCCGGATGAAGACAAAACGTATTTCTCTGCAGGAATCCTCTCGCGTACCGGTGCCGTAAAAAATGAAGATACCTGGGCGCTCTCCCTGAGAGCAGACCTCTCTCCCTGGACAGAAAAAACAGCTCCCGGAGAACAGGAGCTGGATCAGGAACAGGATCAATTTGAAACGGAGCAAGGGTGGGAATCTCCGGAAGAATATTCTTCAGAGAGTATTGAAGGATACGGCCCTGCCTCATACTCAGACAGGATGATCACCTGGAACTGCGTTCTGGCGGTTTATGACAGACATAGCTTCGAAGAAAGGGAATACGCGTCTTCTATCCCGGATCCTGAATCCTGCAGCCTGATCGATGCAGAGGCGCTATGTTCCTGTCCTTTTACTCTGAATATAAACTGAACATAAAATGAACATAAATGCAAAGAACTTATTTTTGTGCCTGTGTCATCATGTCCTTATAAAAGGCGGCGACACAGGCATATTGTATACAGCCGGCATACAGATTTGCCAGCCCGAAAGAAAAGATCCCCAGAAGATGAAGGGGGAGTGAACGGAGGATCAGCAGAAAGAGACGGATCCGGTTCCCTGCCATTATTTGCCGGGAAGCGCGGAGGATCCGGGATGGCTCCATTTCAGGAAAGTCCAGAAACAGATAATTTGCCAGTGAAAAAGTGAGCGTCCATAGCTCATAGAGAAGAAAACAGACTGCTCCGACCGGCAGGATCAGGGGTAATCTGGCAAGAGTCTGCCCCTCTTTTGTAAAATATATAAGGATCTGAACGGGCAGCAGACAAAGCATCTCACCGGCCGTAAGAAAAGCGCGCATCCGGACCGATTTATCTGCATTTTCAGAAAAGCAGTAAAACAGATTCCTGACCGCAGCGGGCTGCCCATACTGAAGATTCAGAAAAACCGACGCGAGCCCGATCCCGAAAAGACTGCCGAAAGTGGAGGTGACAAATCGAACTACCAGGGATATGACCAGATCGACCTCTTTGTTTCCTATTGAGATGTTGGTGAAAATCTGATTCATGGACATACTTATACCCATAAAGAGTACAAGGCTCCATACAGCTGTACTCAGGTGCCCCAGAAGAGAGCGCCGGGCATCGGCTGCAAGCTCCGCGTTGGATTTGTGATGGGCCATTGTATTACCTCCGGATCGTCCTGACAGACGGCAAAATCCTTCTAAAACTTGTGATCATTCACTTCTTTCTGACATTCACTTCTTTCTAATTTGAAAAAATATTGAAAAAAGGAACATTTTTCAATTCGGGCAGCAGTTCTTCCAGAGTCACACCATACTGCCGGTACAGCATGTCATCGATCTGCTGCCTCCCGGCAGGATCAGCCAACAAGGTCCGCACAGTCTTAAATGCAAAGGCGACATAGACAATATTTATGATGATCGCAGTCACTCCGAGAATAACTGCCCTCTTTCCCCGCTTTGAAAAACCTGTATTTCCCCCTTTTGAAAGGACCGCAAAGACGATCGCCATAGACCCCAGGAAAAAAGGCGCTACAGCCGGAAGGAAAAAAGTGGCGGGGATGGAAGCCGCGCCTGATATAAAAGCCAGCCTTTCCAGGCGGTACATATAATATTCTTCCTGATTCATAATTCACCCTATTACATTTTTTAACTATAGGCAGTTGACTGCAGACAGGTGTCCGTACACGCCGCACATTGACCGAACTGTCCTTTGTAAGCACAAGTACTGCACAGATTTGATACCCGTTTTTTTTCGCCTCTTCCAGAAGAAGAAGATTCCGCTCTGTCGACAGAACTGCTTCAAATGTAAAATCCTGTCTCGTCTCCAGGAGCACACGACGGATCATTTCGGCCTTCTGTGCCGCCTCCAGTCTGACTGGAAAAAGAAATTATAGCACATGCCTCAGGCACCTTCAACACAATTGATGTCAGATGTGTTACATTCGCGATTGCCCATGTTCAGAAAGGCTGGATGAGGCCTGAACTGTAATAAATGCTGTAAAAAGGAGATGAAACAAAATAAAATCCTTGACATGAAGATGTGGGTGACTTAATATAAACGAACCAATTAAATAACGTATGCTTTTCTCTTATTCAGAGTGGTGGAGGTACATAGGACCTGTGAAGCCACGGCAACCCCTTTGTGTAATATTCGCCTGTGCATATTACACGGGAAGGTGCCTGCCTGAGCGGAAGCCGGATCGGTGTTTCGAACAATAAGGGGGATGAAGCTTTTTTTCCTCCCACATGTTCCCCGTGTGGGAGTTCGTTTTTTTGCCCGAAGTAATAAATCGTGCAAATAAATAGTACAAATAAGCCGTTCACGGCATATTAACTCATTGCGTACCCGTTAGTCAGCCAAAGCACAGATACATTACCATTGAACGCATTTTCATTAGACGCATTATCATTAGACGCATTATCATTACACGTATTACCACTAAAGGCTTTGCCACAAAACGCTTTACTATTAAAGACTTACCATTAAAAGTTAAATACTTATCATTAAAAGGTAAATACTTACCATTAAAGAAAGGTTAAAAAAGAGAGGTTAATACAGAAAATATGGGAAGGTACATTTTTACTTCAGAATCAGTGACAGAAGGTCATCCTGACAAAGTGTGCGACGCAATCTCGGACGCCATTCTGGATGCCTGCATCGAGCAGGATCCCATGAGCCGTGTGGCCTGTGAAACCATGGCGTCTACAGGTTTTGTCATCATTTGCGGAGAGATTACCTCCAAAGCTCTGGTCGATTTCCAGGAAGTCGCCCGCAGGACGATCCGGGAGATCGGATACACAAGTTCCGACATCGGCTTTGATGCCGGCACCTGTGCGGTCATGGTCGCCCTTGACCGCCAGTCTCCTGATATCGCCATGGGCGTCAATAATGCGCTGGAGAATCGCTCGGATGAAGATGCCATGGAGACCGGTGCAGGAGATCAGGGCATGATGTTCGGCTTTGCTTCCAATGAAACGGAAGACTACATGCCGATGCCCATCTACCTCGCGCATGCTCTTACCCGCAGGCTTGCCCAGGTCCGCAAAGATGGTACGCTTCCTTATCTTCGCCCGGACGGCAAGGCACAGGTTTCTGTTGAGTACGATGAAAACGGAAAGGCTGCCCGTATTGAGGCTGTTGTCCTCTCCACGCAGCACGATCCGGAGATCACGCAGGAACAGATCCATGAGGATATGCGGAAATATGTGATCGACAAAATTATCCCTGAGGGGATGGCAGACCAGAATACAAAATACTACATCAACCCCACCGGCCGATTTGTCGTCGGCGGCCCTAACGGAGATGCCGGCCTTACCGGCCGCAAGATCATTGTTGATACTTACGGCGGCTATGCCCGCCATGGCGGCGGTGCTTTCTCCGGAAAAGACTGCACAAAAGTTGACCGAAGTGCAGCTTACGCCGCCCGGTATGTTGCCAAGAACCTTGTCGCTGCAGGTTTTGCGGACAAGATGGAGATCGAGCTCTCCTATGCGATCGGTGTCGCCCGTCCCATGGCCATCCTGGTTGATACCTTCGGGACAGGCAGGATCCCGGATGAAAGAATAGCAGAGATCATCACCGAAGAATTTGACCTTCGTCCCGACGGCATCATCAGGATGCTCGACCTCCGCAGACCGATCTACAGACAGACTTCTGCCTACGGACACTTTGGAAGGTCTGATCTCGACCTGCCCTGGGAGAGACTTGACCGTGTCGATCACCTTCGTGCCCGGCTCGCGGACCAGTAATGAATGCACAGGAACAGGTCGGTGAACCGGGTGTGCCCTGCCGCTATTCATTGTATTTACCGTTTTGTCTCCGGTTGATGACGGATTCAGACGACTTATAAGATTCACAATTCAGGCAATCCCATTCCGGCGGGTTTTATCCCGCCGGACTTTTTCTCACCGGAATAGGGAACCATCGGAATAGGAAACAGGATAGAAGAGCACATCGGAAAAGCGAAGGTGGAGAAAGACGTAAAAAAGCGGAAAAAGGTGGAAATGGCGTTGAGAAATGGCGCTGAACAAGTACACTGAAAAGTGGCTGAAAAATGGGGCTGAAAAATGGTTGGAAAAATTTTAAAAAAGCCATTGACACATAGTACCCTTTTTGGTAATATATCATTTGTTCGCGCGAGATATTAAAATCAAAACGCCGGACAGAAAAACCGATCCGGAGAGGTATCGAAGCGGTCATAACGAGGCGGTCTTGAAAACCGTTTGTCCTAACGGGCACATGGGTTCGAATCCCATCCTCTCCGCTAAAGAACTTCTTTGTGTTGTAATAATTTAATATACCACATTGGTAGGTATCTTTTTGGAGAAATACCCAAGAGGCCGAAGGGGCTCCCCTGGAAAGGGAGTAGGTCGGGAGAACCGGCGCGAGGGTTCAAATCCCTCTTTCTCCGCTCAAAAAGATGAAATGAACCGACGTGATCTCTAGATGGTTCGTTTCATTTTTTTGTTCCCTAAATCACAGCCGCTCAGCTGCGAAAACAAGTTTTTTTAAAAAAAATTAAAAAAGTAGTTGACAGAATCGAAAAGCTGTGATAGGTTATAGAAGTTGTCGCGCAAGACAAAAGCACGGCAGCGAAACAAAAACGGGGACCTGCCCTGCAGGCTCCGGAACACATTTCCAACCTTATATGAGAACAAGACAGAAATGCAACCCTGAATATATTCCTTATATTTAGAAGGTCATTAACGACC
>NZ_FNFZ01000071.1 GCF_900101015.1 Sarcina sp. DSM 11001
CTCGCTTCCGGTGTTGCGGCTCACAACTTACCGGGTGGACGTCTCCTGTCCACTATGTGAAGCGCCCTTCAGGGCGCACTGCCTGACACCAAGGTTGCAAGGTTTTGAACAACTGGCTTAATGGCATTGCAATGTAGGGTGGGAAAGTTTTAATAAACGTAGTAACTCATTTAAAAAGAGCCATGCAAAAATTCCTATACATATTAATAATAAAACTACTGCAATAATTATTGTGGGCATTATAGAGGAGATTGTTACACTTCCTTTATAAAAGCCAATAATATCTGTGAGTTGATTAACCAGTAAACCTACAAATGCAGCTACAATAAACCCATTTATCATCAATTTTTTAAATTCATCAATTAGTTTCATCCCAGCTTTTTGATCGATGATTTCCTCTGCTTCTTTTACAGCTTCGTCTCGAATATCCTCTTTCACTTCTTCATATATATCATCGATAAGCTGTCTTTTTATGGCACTTACATACTGAGCCTTCACATCTTGATCTACATCTTTCAGAAACAGATTAGGATCTTGAAGCGAGATATATTTATCTACTAAAGTATTGAGTGTATCAGACATTGATTAGTCCTTTTGAAGTAAATAAGTTAGTGCATTACTTACAGTTTTATTAAACTCATCCGTAGCGACTCCACCGATGAATCTTTCTTCGTTTTGATAAGCGGCATCTGGTTTATTTTTATATAACTTTTCTTCAGAAGGTTTTGATTTTAACTCTTCAAAAACTATTTGCGCAATTCTGATGCCTGGGTATATTTTTATAGCACATTCTGTAGCATTAAATAACCCTATTTGAAGATTGCCAGAATAAGTTGAATTACAGTGCTGATCACTGACCAATAATCCAAGTCTTGTGAATCGTGTTCTCGGACGAATATGTGCTGTTAAATCATCTGGTAATGCTATTCTCTCCTTTACTGTCACTAAAACATACTCTTTGGGGAAAATAATATATCCCGCTTTAGTCAATACTACCTTTTTATAAATAGAATCAATATCTATCTGATTAGTAATATCAACTACTCTGATTTCTTTTCCAAGAGTAACTATACTATTTCCAATTGACAAATCATAGGACTCACTCTGTAACGCTTCTTCAGTAAAAGGAGTAATCATCCCACCTGGTATCTTCCTCTTTTTGTCGCCTAAACACAATGCTCTAATCTCTTTATCTGTTAGTATCATTACTATATCCCTTTTGTCCTAATTACTGGACAGCCAAATAGTTATAAGATAACGTAAGCACGGTCATCCCGGTGCCAAAGTTTTATAGTTAAAGACTTATTATATCCTAATCTCTCTCTTGGTGTCAGGCACCAACATGTGTGACCACGTTGGGTCGAGTAGACGGGGGGATTGCTCCCTCCGCCCCTCACAGAATTCCGGACTTGCGGCTTTCCCGCATCCGGCTCTTTACGAGACTAATCGAT